>CAYTIY010000008.1:0-8425 GCA_964438045.1 uncultured Bacteroidales bacterium
CGCTTTCCGTTCTGGGTGCCATACTGGCACTGGCGCTCACCAACACGGCCATGAGCATTTACGGTATGTTGGGTCTGATCATGCTGATTGGTCTGGTGGCCAAAAATGCCATTTTGTTGGTGGACTTTGCCAACGAGGCCATTGCTCAAGGAAAAACGGTTGAAGAAGCCCTGGTGGGTGCGGTGAAGATTCGTACCCGTCCCATTTTGATGACGGCGGCGTCAACTATAGTCGGCATGATTCCGGTGGCACTGGCTACGGGTTCAGGCGCTGAACTTAGAAACGGCATGGCCTGGGTCATTATTGGAGGTATGGCGCTTTCAACCTTGCTCACCTTGATTGTGGTGCCCGTGGTCTTTAAGATTTTCCATTCCGGTAAGCACAAAAAACAGCAGGTGGACATTGAATCGTTACTGTACGAAAACTAATTGTGTCCGTATAAAATAACGTGTATATTTAGCCCAATAAATCATAAAAGTGTAAACTATGCTGCTGTCTTTTATGAAGGGCTTAAAAGCTCATCTTACACACACGTACAAGGTTGGTTACATCGTTGGAAGCGTGTATTCCAACGACGCAACCATCACCTATTTTCCCTTCACACCTATTGTGC
Source organism: uncultured Bacteroidales bacterium (assembly GCA_964438045.1). Taxonomy (GTDB): domain Bacteria; phylum Bacteroidota; class Bacteroidia; order Bacteroidales; family UBA1402; genus UBA8389. The sequence continues at coordinate 614 of CAYTIY010000008.1, forward strand.
TGAAGGTACAAAAGTTGAAAATTGCCATTGTGTACAATCACCCCGACAACCGGTTTGAGGTGTGGTTGGCCGGACAGAATAAAACCATTCAGAAGAAGTACTGGACCCTATTTAAAGAGAGCGATTGGAACACATACCACATTCCCTCATCGGTCGAAGCGGGCTTTTCCATTGTGGACACCGTACTGGTTGATCATCCCGATTTCAACAATCCGGCAGTGCTGACAGAACAAATTGAAACAGGTGTCACCGCGTTTATCGACGAAATCACTACGGCGCTGAAAGAGAAAATTGTAACACCGTGAAGTCTAACGATATGAATGGATATAAAACGGATATTCTCAAGAAGATTTGTTACACAGAACTGGTCTATGAGAGGATAAACAAGAAGCTGGATACACAGTATTCAACCCTCGAGATAGAAAACATGATCATTGAGACACTTGAAGAAACCCACGAATCTCAATTTAAACGAAAAGGAAAAAATATCTATGTGACTAACGCCGAACGAACTATTCGACTAACGATTAACAGTAACACGTTTAGGATTATTACAGTAGATAGAATTAAACAATGAATTCGTAATCACATTCACTGTTCCGGATATGATTGATTCAGCAGGCGCCTCTACTGCAAGGGCTTGAAGTAATAAAAAGCCCCAGTAAAGAGCCCATCAGGATGCTGCCCAGCGGCGAACCGGTGATGGCGCATTGCCCCGATTTGCAACCGATCAGGAAGTAATACCCCAGGCCCAACAAGCCGCCGATCACAATCCCGAGTGCGGGGCGCAGGTATTTACGCATTAGGTGGCGTCTTTTCAATGTATTCATTTTACGTGTATTAGTTGCGTTTGATCACGGCGCGCATACCGCAGTATTTCACACATTTGCCGCATTCGGTGCAGAGCGATTCGTCGATTACGGGCAAGCCGTTTCCTTGCTGGGAGATGGCCCCTACAGGACAGACGCGCACGATGGGGCAGGGGTGGTTTTGCGGACAAGCCCGCGGGTTGATGAAAAGTGCCATATTCGTTTGATTTTTGTTGATACAAAGATACCCTGCCTATTTTCTCTTGAAAAGCAATTGCACCTGTTATGATACGGCCTCGCAGTTGATTTAGCTCGTTTTTTCTATTGAGGTAAATCAGTTGCATGTCTCTACGTGCAACCAATCACTTTGTAATAGGATCAATCACATCAAAAAAAAGGTTTGTATTAAATTGTATATTAATGAAATGATTCGTAATTTTAAAAACGTAAATAGCAGAAAATAAATTAACTGATTTTTGTATGAGAAGAAGCATCAATCCTTTGTTTATATGTGTGTGCTATACTGTTTGTTTCATGTGAGAAGGATGATTTATTGATTTACAATCCACAAATATAACCTTATGTCAATGTAGATTATGAAAAACAGGATTTACCAATGGGTCGTCGTATTGCTCTTTATTTCAGTCTTTACAGCCTATTCGGCAGAAAATAATCAAAAAAAGAGCTTTGCAGATCTGCTTACAGAATCAAAGATGGTTTTTCAAATGCCAGGTGGTTTGGTTGAAACGAAAACGATTGACAATGACCAAATGAACTACGAATTTTCGGTTAAGTATCCCGACAAGAAATTCGAGGTTCGCTATGCAATACGTCCACTCGTTGAAATGATCGTTCAATACAAGGTAAATGAGGTGAACAAAAAGCCTGGCGTTACCCTAATTGATCCCAATAAATTATACCTGGCTTCTTTTCAGGCAATTGCCATGAATATATCAGGTGGTCAATTCAAAAACAGCCAGGAATTTGACAGGAATTCTGTTAAAAATGAATTTAACGCAGATTGGGGTTCAGTAACGTTGGTTGAAACCGGAAAAACGTTTGGTCAGGAATACAAATACTGCCTGATGCTGGCCATCCATAAGGATGACTGTGCGGATGCCTATATTTTCTTTCTGTCTGAAAGCAAGGATGATTTGATGGCATTGGCGCAACCTGCATTTTACTCCTTGAAATTCAAATAAAGAAACAGTAACCGGGAGTCTGGAAAACCTCAGGATTTGCAGCTGATTCCTGGAAGTCGGTCAAATGAATTGTCAATTCAAAGCGAGTAAGTCCAATCACAATAAATTGAGTGGAAATGAACAGAACAATCAAGGCAGACCTTTTCCGATATGGTGGACTGACCGGGACCGGAGGATTTGTGAAAGGCTTATGCATACCCGGATTCAAATACATGTTTTTGGTCAGGACACTATCAAAAAGAAAAAGGCACTCTCCCATGTGGCTCTTTTTGAGTTTGCTGAAAACCGCTTATTCTTATAGGTATGGTTTTCAAATTCCTTCAACTACAGAAATTGGTGAGGGCTTTTACATTGGACACTTTGGAACCGTCGTTATAAACGGAGGTGCGAAAATAGGAAAGAATTGCACCATAACACATGGGATAACAATAGGACAAGCGAACAGGGGAAAACTGAAAGGTTGTCCGACAATTGGCGACAATGTTTGGATAGGTACCGGGGTTGTGATTGTGGGAAAAATCATGATAGGGTCAAATGTATTGATTGCACCCAACACATTTGTAAACATAGATGTGCCGGATAATTCACTGGTATTAGGAAATCCATGCAGAATTGTGGAAAAAGACAATCCTTGCGAAGGCTATATAAATTACGTATTGCAATGACATTCTTTTCTTAGTCAGCCATACATGTTTTCTAAAATGAGTACCTTTGTTTCCGCAAAAATACCTGTGTGTAGAGGTAACGTAACGATAGATCCAAAATGGCATGACACTCCTCAGCAATATTCGTTCTTTTTTTCTGCTTTCGGATGAGGAAAAAGTAATCAATAACCATGAAATAAGCCAGGACAATGCGCGTCGTGCGTTTTTCCTGTCTTTGATTGGTATACCTGTCAGTCTGTTTCATATAGCCATTTTTGCATCCAAACTGAAAAATACCACGGGTTTTGAGCAACAATGGGTTCAATCAATCATCTATTCCCATACGTCCTTACTCGTACTGTCATTGATTTTTGCACTGCTGCTCTATTATTTTATCCATCGCAGTGTAAAGAATCACCAGGCAGCAAGAATTTGTTACAATTTCATGTTGGTTTTTCTGCTTTTTTTTGGAGCATTCATTACCGCCTTTGATCAATATGTAACACCAGCCATCACCCCGTTTGTCAACATAACCATTCTGGTTGGTTTGTTCTTTCAAATACAACCATTAATTTCAGCTATTTACTTCACCGCTTCGTACATCCTTTTTTACATTGCCATTTCACAAACACAAGTGAATCAGGATATACTCATATCCAATCAGGTCAATGGTTTATCCATCTCTGCAATTGGCCTTGGCTTGTCCATGATATTATGGTATTCCAAACTCACCCGAATCAAACAACGGGAACAGATAACGCGACAAAACAACGCACTGTCAGAAAGCAATGCTGAAAAAGATAAGTTTTTTTCAATCATAGCCCATGATCTGAAAAGTCCGTTCAACACCATTTTGGGATTCAGCGACTTGTTGATTCATCAAGTTAAAGAGAAAGACTACAATGGCATTGAAGAATACGCCCACATCATAAAACAATCGTCAAAAAGTGCCATGGATCTGCTGTTGAATTTGATGGATTGGTCAAAGGCACATACGGGAAGGATGGAATTCAAACCCGAGACTATCGAATTGAATGAACTCGTGGAAGAATTGCATCAGTTGTTTACCGGTGCACTGCTGCAAAAGCAACAACGCATGGCACTCGACATTCCGGGAAACACTGTTGTTGTGGCTGATAGAAATATGATCCATACTGTATTGAGAAACCTCATTTCAAATGCCATCAAATTTTCACAACCGGGAGGACGCCTTGATTTGGCTGTTATGAGAAATCAACACGAATACGTGATTATGGTTTCGGACTGTGGTGTGGGAATACCCAACGAATACATCAATAGGCTGTTTCGTATCGATGAGAATTATTCAACGACCGGAACACAAAATGAAAAGGGAACAGGTCTTGGCTTGATCTTGTGTAAAGAATTGATTGAACGGCATGGAGGCCGGATCTGGTGTGAAAGCGAAGTCGAAAAAGGATCACGGTTTTACGTCTCAATTCCTATATAAAAGATACTTATAAAAAAAGGACTGAAGCAATCGTCAGTCCTTTTTTTATTTCAGATTGGAACGCTTATCGCGGCATGCCTCCACCCAGGAATTTGGGTGTTTCGGTCATAACAAAGCTGGCCTTGTCGCCTTCCACCACATCAAGTGTGATAAATTTGGGGGATTCCTTGGTAAAGGCAGTCCAAACAATCGGATCCTTCCCGTTCGGGTTGCCGTACTTGGCAAAATTGGTCCAAAAATCAACCATCTTCAGACTCAATGCATGGTCACCGGCAGTGGAAGGTCTCCAGCTATGTCTTAACGAGTGGAAGATGTACCACAGGTCTGAAGAGTGGAAGGCTCCTGATTTGTCACCCGGCAATTGACGAGAGAAAATATAGGCATAAACAGGTTGTTTGCTCTTTTCATTCCGCAGTGTAGCAAAGTCGGCAATGGCTTTTGACATATCGTTCATATCGTTGGCTGTGTAACCGAACATGTAGGGTATGTCAGGAATTTCGTTGGCTCTGGCGGCATCGCTGAATGAACCCATCAGAAAATACTTGTCGGTAATCGGCGACATCATACCCATACGGCCGCGGCCTGCTTGTGAGTATTCACTCGACATTTTGGTTAGTTCGTCGAACGACAAAGCACGCATATCATCCAACGTGGTTTTTTTGAAGTAATCCATCATGCGTTTGTTGCCTGCAGCGACTGAATCCAACGACATGGCACCGAAGCCACTGAAACCACCCATTCTGCCTGCACCACCGGCATTGGCGGATGGAGCAGCAGCCAAACCGCCACCACTCATGCTGATGGCTTTGGCAATGTGTTTTCTGGAAATAGGAGAAGCCAACAGGGTTTGAACACTACCGGCACCGGCGCTTTGACCGAATACGGTGATGTTCTTGGGGTCACCACCAAATTGTTCGATGTTGTTGACAATCCATTTCAAGGCAGCAGCCTGGTCCATCACACCGTAGTTCCCGGAAACCTTGTTGGGGCTTTCTGCTGACAACAGCGGGTGCGTGAAGAAACCGAGGATACCAAGGCGATAGGTAACCTGAACCAGGATAACGCCACGGGAAGCCCATTCTTCGCCACCATCCATTTCCGGTTCATAAGCGAAACCTTCGCGGTAACCACCACCGTGGATCCACATGGCAACTGGCAGCTTTTTGTCTTTTTGACCGGCAGCCGGTGTATAGACGTTCAGGTACAGGCAGTCTTCGCTGAAATTTTTGAAATCAGCAGCGCCCCATTCCTTTCCGTAAAAACTGGTGGGATTCCATAAGGTTTGACAGGAAGCAGGACCTTCTTTTTCTGTCTTTTTCACACCTTGCCAGGCGACAACGGGCTGAGGAGCTTTCCAGCGTAAGTTGCCAACGGGAGGGGCTGCGAATGGAACGCCCTTGTAGGCAACAATACCTTTGGTGGGAGTGGGTACGCCCTGGATTTTTCCACCTTCAATAGTCAATACGGGATTCGATTGGCCAAACGATGCAATCACAAATGCGGTTAGAGCCAAAAAGACAAATGATACTCTTTTCATGTAACATTAAGGTTTTTGATTAGTATGTATATGAATGACGACACCCCCAAAGATACAAACAACCCATAAAAAATCAAGGTTAATTAAAAAAGGATTACGACAATCAAAAAAAAGTAGGATTAAAAACAATTTTAGTTGTAATACGTTCAATATAATTGTAAATTCAACGCATTATTAACCGGCGAGAAGCACTCCGTTGGTGCTTATATTCAAATTTATACAACAAAAAATGAGACAAGTCCGAATTGCCATAGTACTGTTGGGTATTGCCATCCAGGTTTGCGCCCAACCTGGAGTCACGTTTACGGTTGAAGAATTGTCAAAGCCTGGGACTTTGTTGAAGACATGGGATTGTGATGAGATTTATCAGCGGATGATTCTAAAAGATGCGAACATTACACCCTATACGATTCAACAAGAGGGCATCGTCTATCCATACAACATGCTGACAAAAAGCATTGCTCCCGAGCAACTGGTCAATTACGGGTACCAATCGTTCTTCAATGGTATGTACGCAGCCTATGCCGATCACAGGCCGTTTGTTTTGTCACCCGATATGATTTGGTTGTTGATCAGTCAGGGTTTTGCCCGGCATGTGGCTGCCAATGCGCAGACTTTGCGGTCTTCGATCGTGAACTTTGATGGCAAGATGACCCTGATTGTCAGAAACGACCTTGTACGGCTGGACAGCCCGGCGGGTGAGTGGGAAAAAGTGTTTCCCGAATTTACAAAGCAACTGTCAAAGAACACGAGCAATGACCTGGTCAACCTGTTATCTTCGGATTTTTCCACCACGACCCCCGTTGAGCGCATCGCTTCCCAAATAACCATAATGGAAGCCATGGAACCCTATTTTGAATATGTTGTCATGCGGCTCGTATGCGGTATTCCGGTAATCACATTGAAAGGTACACCCGAAGACTGGCAAAAGATTTACGACAAAACAAAGCAATTGGGCGCTTATGATCTTGCCTGGTGGACCAATGAACTGGAACCCATCTTGAAAGAATTTGTCAACGCCTCAAAAGGAAATGTCAATGTGGCATTCTGGAAAAACATGTTCAAATACCATACGCAGGAAAAATACGGAGCCCCCAATATCATCGACGGATGGATTGTTGCATTTTATCCGTACGACAAACTAGGCAGGCGGAACAACCTGAAGCAACTGGAAGGAGGCGACAACCTACCTGAAGAACTAGTGAAGGTTGACCTGAACTATGTAGAAATCGACAAAAAAGGCAAATCCACCTCAACCCCGTTGGAACTGTGGGCTGGATTCATCGGATTGGATCAACGTGCTTCCGATTTCACACTGACCCCTGTTATTGGTTGGATGATACGCAAAAAGGAAACCAAAGATTCCGGACTGACCAATCAATTTGAACGGACGATGAAAGACAATGGAGGCTCCGAATTGAATATACGGGCAAAAGAGATTCCAGCGGAATTGCTGGAGTTAAGGGTAATTGACAGGTTGACGGTTACGTTTTTCGATAAGATAACCATACCTGAAAAACTGAAAAATGTGAAGATTGGCAACTTGACGCTAAATGGGGAAATCACCCAACCCGAAATCGAACGGATCAAAAAGTTGCTTCCTCATACACGGTTGACCATAAACGGAAAAGTGATTAACGATTAGATAGTGTATTTCAGTTGGAAAAATAAACACTCTGTAAAATGAATAAGCAGTTTTGTTTCAACAGGTGCAGGATGGTGGTCCTATGTGCCTTATGCACGCTTTGTTTTCAGTCTCTGTGGGCTATGGAATACACCCTTCGGTTCAACGCTGAGGTTGATACGGTGGCGCTTGATTCGGTGTTCGTTGAAAATATAACCCGACAACAGTCGGTCAGACTGGGTGGGCAGGATCTGTTGACGTTGACGGACCAGCCGGTTGGGCTGCACAACCTGGACAACAATTTTTCTGCGAGCTTGATGACGTATCCCAATCCATCTGTGGATGGGGTGTGTACCGTCGTCTTTCAGTCGGATGCCCAACAGATTGCACGGGTGGACGTGGTTGATCTGACCGGCAAGATCCTGCTTAGGAAAAGCATAACGCTGAGGGTAGGTCAAAATACCCTTTCCCTTTCCAATGTGCCCACAGGCATCAGCTACGTTGTTGTAAACGCAACAAAGCGGCGGT
>CAYTIY010000008.1:8435-36158 GCA_964438045.1 uncultured Bacteroidales bacterium
CCTGTCCGGGCACCGCTTCTGGAAATGGCTCCATCCGGCTGAGTGAAACAGATGGTGAGGCAGTTGTAACACGCATAGGGTCCAATCATGACAAATCCCCTGCCGCCAATGAATTTTACCTGCAGTTTCAACCGGGCGACAGACTCAAACTCACCGGTTTGGCCGGAGTCCACAAACGTGTCCGGGTGGTGGCTCCAGCTTCCGATTCCACCTACGCTTTCACCTTTTATACCTGCATTGACGGGGATGGCTATTCCTACCCGACAGTGACCATAGGTGATCAGGTTTGGATGGCCGAGAACCTGAGGACCACCCGTTACAACGACGGCAGACGCATCAACAAGGTGACAGCGGTTGAACAGTGGGACTCTCAAGAGGCATACGACGGCGCTTTCGGTTGGTACGAAAACGATTCGTTGAACCACTTGCCCTTTGGTGCCTTATACAATGGATACGCCGTGTTAGCCGGACAGTTGGCTCCCAAGGGATGGCATGTGCCATCAGATGCAGAAATACAAACAGTGATGGAAGCCGTCGAGAATAGTCCGTCGCACCTGATTTCTGGACGGGTATCCGGGTGGAATGACCTACCGGAGGCGCCCTACGACTCAACCGGATTTGGCGCCGAAGGAGCCGGCATCTATGGAAGGTGGGGCTACGATGGCCGCCTGGAGATGACTTCTTTCTGGACGACCACCCAAAGCCAGATGCCATCGGCACCCAAGCGACGTTCGGACAACGGGGCACAGTATTTTGCATACAACATACCTTATTTGTCGACATTCACCATCAGTCCACAGTGGTTGAGCATGAGTGGAAATACGGCTGTAGGCGTCATGTCCGTGCGCTGTGTCAAAAATCAGGCACCTACGGTTAAAACCGGACGCATATTCGCAGGCAAAGCCACAGTAGCCGGTATTGAGGGATGGATTGTGAACAATGGGGGTGAGGAGCTTGTTGAAAAAGGTTTTTGCTGGAGCCGCACCAATCCTGAACCAACCATGGCCGATAGTGTGGTCTTAGTTGACGGATTCAGGTTGGAGGCCGTCATTGCAGGTTTGGAAACGGGTGTAACGTATTTTGCCAGGGCTTTTGCAAAAAACGCCGTGGGTATTTCATACGGTGAGGTGAAATCCTTCCAGGCAATTGATCCAGGCACGGTGACTGACATAGACAATCATGCCTATCCGACCGTTAACATTGGTGATCAGGTCTGGATGGCGGAAAACCTGAGGGTGTCGCGCTACAACGATGGCACGCCCATTCCTTTGGTGAACAATCCGTCAGCATGGTCGAAACTGACGTCGGATGCCCGTTGCTTGTACGACACATTGGCTCCAGTGAATGAATATGGTTATCTGTACAACCAAAAAGCGGTCCAATCCAACAAGCTGGCTCCCGTTGGCTGGCATGTGCCTACCATTACGGAATGGGAAACCCTGTTGCAACGTGTTGTCAATGATGAAAATCCGGATGCGGACGCAGCAAATCGCCTGAAAGAAGCCGGTTCAACCCATTGGATGGGAAGGAACGATGCGACAAATATCTGCGGCTTTACGGCTTTGCCGGCTGGCCTGCGTGTTTCAACGGGTGAAAATTCATTAAAAGGGAGTGCTGGATACTGGAGGTCGACCAGCCATTCAAATGAAACAAACAGCGTGTTGTACCGATTTATAACGGTGCAAGGAAACGATGCTTTAATCGTTGAAATGGATTCAAGCATTGGTGCGTCTATACGCTGCCTGAAGGATTACCCCTCCAAGCTCAACACCTGTTTAAAAAACGTCACCCAAACTACAGCTACCATTGGAGGTCAGCTGTTTGAGGCCGGAGGTGTACTGAAGCGGATCGGTCTTTGCTGGAGTGCGACGGCTGCCGTGCCCGATGTGGACAATGCCCAGGTAGTCTTGTTGGATTCCATGGAAATCAAGGGCGAACAATGGCTGAACCTGGATACCCTGACGCCGGGTTCCACCTATCACCTGAGGGCTTTTGCCGAAAACAGCACAGGTGTCAGTTACGGACCGTTGCTGAGCTTCAGCACGCAAAGCAGCGACACACTGTTGGATGCCGATGGAAACACCTACCACACCATTAAGATCGGTACGCAAACCTGGATGGTGGAAAACCTGAAAACGACGAAATACAACGACGGAACTCCCATTGGTGGCATATCGGGGTATCATTCCACCTCACCCGGCTGCACGGTGTATGCGGGTGACAACTCAAATAAAGTAACCTACGGTCTCCTGTACAACTGGTACGCGGTAAACACGGGCAAGCTGGCTCCCAAGGGATGGCGTGTGCCCACCTTGGAAGATTGGCAAACCCTGGTCAATTACCTGGGAGACAGTGAGGCTGCCGGTGGAAAACTCAAGGAATCGGGACTTGGTCATTGGGAATCACCAAATACAGGTGCCATCGACTGGGGCTTCAAAGCCTTGCCCGGTGGCACCCGTGATGGTTCTTCAGCCTATTTTAGGACCCTGAGGAGCCGAGGCTGGTGGTGGGCTTCCACCCCGGGCACCGAGGATTACAACGCCTGCACCATGGAGTTGGTTTCGTGGATGAGCAGCGTCTCCCTCGGTCAGGGCTACAAGTCGGATGCCTTCTCCGTGCGGTGCATCAAGGAGGAATGATGAAAAAAAGCGTAACCGGTTATGCTTTAACGGGAGCCTTGATCAGCTTGACCAACAAGACACCGATGACCAGCATCACACCGGCCACGATGTACGAGACGTTGTAGGTTCCGGTAATGTCAGCCACCTGGCCTCCTATGATGGGACCGATTATACCGGCAACACCCCATCCGGTGAAGATCATGCCGTAATTGACACCCAGGTTCTTGATGCCGAAGTAATCGGCTGTGATGGCTGGAAACAGGGAGAAAATGGAACCATAGGCCAGTCCGGCAATGGCGGTACCGGCAATCAACAAGGGAATGCTGTTGAACAAGGCGAATACGAACATGTTGACGGCTTGCAAGCCAAAAGCGATCAGCATGGCGTTGGTGCGTCCTACCTTATCCGACAAAAAACCGCCAGAAATCCGACCGGTAGCGTTGAATACGGCCAGAATGACCACAAGGATAAAACCGGCTTGCCATTGTGCCTGAACCATGGCAATGCTGGCAATGTGGCCGATCAGCATCAAACCGGCTGTGGCACTCATCAGATAAGTGAGCCACAGCAGGATAAAGGGGCGTGTCTTGATCATGTCCTGCCACCTGAAATCAACGGAGTGTTGGGTGGCTGGTTTATTGGGGTTGACGGCGGGCACATAACCGGCCGGTGGATTTTTCAGAATCAGGGAAAAGATGGTCATTGCCACCAGTGAAATGATACCAAGAATTAAATAGGTATGTTGAATGCCCGATGATTTTAGCAACGCATTGGTCAACGGTGCAATGTAAACGGCGGACAATCCGATTCCGGAAACCACAATCCCCGAAATCAGGCCCTTTTTGCGGGGATCAAACCATTTGATGGCGCAAGGAGTGGCGGCTGCATAACCGAACCCCATGCCCAGACCGCTGATTACACCAAACGTCAGTACCATGATGGTGGGGTTTTTTGCAAAGGCTGAACCGATCAGTCCGGCACCAAACAACAAACCGCCGATCAAGGCGATGATGCGTGGTCCATATTTATCCTGCAACCGGCCGCCGAAGATGGTTACAAAGGCCAGGACGGCAATACAGACGGTGTAAGGAAGGGATGCTTCCGTATTGGTCCAGCCCCAATCGGCCACCAATGCTTTTTTTAAGATACTCCAGGAATACAGGATGCCCAGGATCAAATTGATGCCCAGGGCGGCGAAGGTGACGATCCAACCGGCTTGATTGCGCTGTTTGTTCATGAAATGTAATTTAAGGTACGTTGATAGGTGAAAATTTGTGCGTGAAGATACATAAATATGTTTAAACACAACAAAAACATTGTTTTTATGAACGGAATGTAAGCAAAACTGACAATTATAGAGTAATTGCAAAGAAAATGACCGCTATGGAATCTGTTGATTCGTATATTGAAACGTTGGTTGGGTATTATTCGAAAAACAAGCCCCTTACAACCCCATAAAGCAATTGATTATTACAGCGTTGTTTTGTATTTTTGTTCTTTACGCATGCTTAATACCACACCCATGTCGCAGTATTTCAACACCTCGTGGAAGACCATTATCGAAGATATTGAATCTTCCCATCAAACCGGACTATCAACATCCGAAGCTAAGGCGCGTTTGTCGAAATATGGTTTGAACGTACTACAAACAAAACGGAAACGCCGTTTTGCTGACATGTTTTTTTCTCAGTTCAAGAGTTTCATGATCATCATTTTAGTGATAGCAGCCGTTATTTCTGGTGTGGTTGGCATTATGGATGGGGAAGGGCTTCTTGACACCGGTATCATAATGGGTATATTGGTGCTGAATGCATTCATTGGAGCTTTTCAGGAAAAGAAGGCCGAATCATCACTGGAAGCATTGAAGAAACTGTCTGTGCCAAACGCGCTTGTGCTTAGAGATGGTGAAATAAAGGAGGTATCGACTGAATCGCTGGTGCCTGGTGATATTGTCATTCTGGAAACGGGAAATATTGTTCCAGCTGACATCCGGTTGATAGAAACTGTCAACTTGAAAATTCAGGAAGCTTCATTGACGGGCGAATCCGTGCCCAGCGACAAACAGCCAGAACCTTTGTCGGGAGACGATGTGTCGTTGGGAGACCAGACCAACATGGCCTTTTCAAGTGGCATGGTTTCCTACGGAAGAGGACGCGGAGTCGTGGTTGCTACGGGGATGAACACACAAGTGGGCAAAATAGCCGGAATGCTCCAGGAAACCAAAGATACTGAGACACCCATGAGCCGAAGGCTTGAACAAATGGGAAAGGTGCTGGGTCTTTCGGCTCTGGTTATTTGTGCCCTTATTTTTGTCGTCGGCATTTTGTATGGCAAATCAGTTCTGCACATGTTCATGACTGCGGTCAGTTTGGCCGTTGCCGCCATTCCCGAGGGGCTTCCCGCGGTTTCAACAGTGGTGTTGGCCATTGGGGTGCAGCGGTTGGTCAAGAAAAATGCCATCATTCGCACTCTTCCCTCGGTTGAAACACTGGGAAGCGCCACTGTTATTTGTTCCGACAAAACGGGAACACTGACCCAAAACAGGATGACGGTGGTAGCCTGGGTTGTGAATCATCAACGGATGATGGTTGATACGAATACGGAAGAATCAACCCTGTCGCCAGAAACCGATATCTTGCTTCAAACTGCGGTGCTTTGTACGGATGTGAGCATACATACAGCACCAGATGGCCGGTATACGCTACAAGGCGATCCGACTGAAACAGCACTGGTCGATATTGGCCTGAAACTTGGCCAACCCAAAGAAGCTCTTGAATTGACACATCCAAGGGTGGCAGAACTGCCGTTTGATTCGGAACGAAAACGTATGGCCGTAGTGAACAGGAATGACGATGCCACCCGCAGGGTTCATGTTAAAGGCGGATTGGAGGAGGTCCTGTCGGTATGCGACCGTATCCTCGTACAGGGTACGATCAGGCCCTTTGAAGCGTCAGACATAGCTGTTCTCAGGGAAATCAACGAATTGATGGCAAGCGAAGCGTTACGGGTATTGGCTATGGCGTTTAAAGATATACCTGCCGGTGAGGTTGTTGAGCTTGACTCTCTGGAAAACAAACTCATCTTTATTGGCATGGTTGGTATGATTGATCCGGCCAGACCTGAGGTTGTCGAAGCTGTGGCCACCTGTCTCTCCGCAGGAATACGAACCATCATGATTACCGGTGATCACAAGGCAACAGCGTTGGCAATTGCCAAAAAAATCGGCATTTTTAAAGATGGTGACCTGGCACTGAGTGGAGAAGAACTCAACAAAATGTCACCGGAAGAATTTGAAGCCAGCTATCGTCGGTGTTCTGTATATGCCAGGGTTGCTCCAGAACATAAGGTACGTATCGTGAAGTCCTGGCAACAAGATGGGGCAATCGTAGCCATGACGGGTGACGGCGTAAACGATGCGCCTGCACTGAAGCAAGCCGACATTGGCACAGCCATGGGAATAGTGGGTACGGACGTGGCGAAAGGCGCTTCAGACATGATTTTGGCTGATGACAATTTTGCCACCATCGTTTCGGCAGTAAAAGAAGGACGTCGGATTTATACAAACATACTCAAGACCATACAATTTCTCTTATCGACCAATGTGGGTGAAATTGTGCTGTTGCTGGTTACATCCATTTTCAATTTGGGTACACCGTTGTTGCCCATACACATTTTATGGGTCAATTTAGTCACGGACAGCCTGCCGGCTTTGGCTTTGAGTGTTGACCCGCCCGAAAGTGACATCATGAAACAACAACCGCAGCATGCCAGAAGTGGCATAATGACAAAGGGAATGATCTGGCGAATCGGTTATCAAGGTTTTATGATTGGCATGTTGCCGCTGGTGGCTTTTCTGATTGGCTTATCCGATGGCGGTGAGGTATTGGGGCAAACAATGGCATTTACCACTTTGGCTTTTGCCCAATTGGTTCATGTGAACAACCTTCATTCTTCGAAGCGGTTCTCATTCTCATTCAATCTGCTCAAAAACAAATGGTTGTTGCTTTCCATCCTCGCTTCGACACTACTGGCTCTGGTGGTGCTACTGATTCCCCAGTTGCGGGATGCGTTCGGGTTTGTTGCCATGGATGCCAAGCACTGGCTGATAATCATCGGATTGTCGTTGGTGCCCATACCGGTGGTTGATTTATTCAAATGGATAAGAATCAATGATATGGTTCATTAAATAGGCATGTCGCACGTGGAAGGAAAGGTGAAAAGGACATTCTCGATCAAGGTCTATTGGAAGGAAATGGCAGCTGTGTTGATCCTGCTACTGGCCGTCTATTTTTTCAGGAGCCAGGTAGGAGAAATCAGAACGATTGTCCCCAGGATTAAGGATGCCCAGCCGGATTGGACTTTTTCCGGATTGCTCGTCATGTGTTTTTTTGTGTTGCTGCAGGCCATGACCTATGTGGCCAGCTTTCGTTCAGTGAACATACGGATCAATCTGCTCGATGCCATTGAGTTATACCTGAAGCGTAATGTGCTGAGTGTCTTCCTTCCTGCAGGAGCGTTGGCCTCACTGGCTTACACGCCGCATCGGCTCAAGAAGAAACACGTAAACTCGTCTCAGGGTGTCAAAGCCAGTTTGTTGTTCGGTTACATTGCCATCCTGACCGTTTTCATCGTAGGGGTCCCTGTGATTGCCGTTGCGTTGATTGGTGACAAGCGCTTGGTAAATGCATGGATATGGCTGGCCTTGTTGGGTGCTTTGTTGGGTGCGCTGATTTTACTGGTGAGATCGTTTGTCAAAAAAGGTTGGATATATCGGTTGGTGCTGAGAATCAGTCCTTCATTTGCGGTTCAACTGGAGGATCTCGTTGCCCAGAAAATGAATAAGAGGCACATGTGGCTTGCCATTTTTTACTCGTGTCTGATTGAGGTGGTCAGCATAGCTATGGTGTATGTCAGCATACGTGCGTTGGGACTGCAGGTTTCAATGAAAGTGGCTGCGGTGGGTTACATTGTTTCGGTGATACCAATGATGCTTTCCCCCTTTCTGCGAGGTCTTGGTGCCGTTGAGTTTACATTGGCATACCTGTTGGCACGGTTTGGATTTGATTCTTCGGCAGCCATGGGGGTCACATTCCTGTATCGAATTTTTCAATTCTGGTTGCCTTTGTTATTGGGATTGGCAGCGTTTCTGTGGAAGGGCAGGGAACTGATCGGACGTGTCTTGCCAGCAGCTGGAATGATGCTGTTGGGACTTGCAACCATACTTGCCGTGCTGAATCTGCCGCTATCTGAACGTTTCCAATGGGGTGTGCTCTTTTTACCCATTGATAGTATGCATGCCTCACGCATGTTGATGGTGTTTGTGGGCATTGTCATGATGATTGTTTCAGCCAATCTGATCAGGGGTCACAGAAATGCATTCGTGCTGGCCTTGGTTTTGGCCGCAGTATCGTTGGTGTGGCATTTGGTGCGTACCATCAACGTAATGGAGGCCTTGTTGTCTTTTTCCATGTTGGTATTGTTGCTTGTATACCGGAGGGAATACCGCGTCAAGTCAGACCTGAAGTGGTTGAGCCTTGGTTTTAAGGCCTTTTACGTGGCTTTCCTAATGGTTTTCTTGTTTGATTTTCTGGGTTTCTACCTTTTGGATAAGCAACACTTCGGCGTTGAGTTCTCCTTGCTTGAGTCGCTCGAATACACCTTGAGAAGCTTTTTTCTTCTGGACAACAATTTGATACCTGAATCTGGTTTTGCCAGGGAATTTCTGGCCATCGTTCACTTGCTGGCTTTTTTTGTCTGGATGTTTTTGGTCATTACATTGTTCAAAACAAGGAAAGTCAGGTTGGAAAATGTACGAGAACTGCGTTTGGAAGCCGAGTGTTTAGTGCGTGAGTTCGGAGATTCGTCAATGGATTTCTTCAAATTGGGCAAGGATAAACTATTTTTTATTCCAACGGAGTTTCAAGCTATGATAGCCTATCGTGTAGCCAGAGGCATAGCTGTTGTCCTTGAAGATCCTGTGTGTGCCAAGTCGGATAAAATTGAAGCGATTCGAGCGTTTGAAGCTTTCAGCTTGAATAACGGTTGGAAACCGTGTTATTTCATGGTAGGAGAGGAATCGTTGGATGTTTTTAAGCCGTTCAACAAAAAAAAGATCTTGCTGGGACAGGATGCGTTGATCGACGTGAATACGTTCAACGAAAGATCGGTTCATGAAACCCATTCTGTGGAAGGATTTCGCATTGAGATCTGCGAACCACCTCACCCAAAATACCTGTTGGAGGAATTGCACAACTTATCGAACGAATGGCTGGGTGGGTCCAAAAGAAGGGAAACTGGTTTTTCCACATCTCAGTTTGACCTGGAGACACTAAAAAAGGAGGTGCTGATCGTGCTACATGACGAGAAACGCGGAAAACCAGTTGCATTTCTGAGTGTGGTGACGGCCTATACGACGGCTGAATGTAAGTTGGGCATCTATCGTCACACCGCTTCTGTGACCGAGGTTTGTCACGATGACCTGGTGAGGGCGTTGGTCGATTATGCCGCCGACAAGGGCTATCATCGAATCAACCTGGGCATAGCCTCTTCGATTGGAATCATCGAGCCGGAAACCATGCCGGAACGTATTCAGCATTACATCTTCGAAAAATTCAAGTCGTTGAGAGATTTCCAGCATGAACGAGAATTTAAGGGAAAATATGCCACACACTGGAGAAATAGATACTTGCTATACGATGGCGATTACGACTTGCTCAAGATTCCAATGGCCTTGAAAAAAGTCATGCGACCTCCTTTTATGGGGTTGGTTATAAACAATCGGAAAGGAAGTTTATAAAGCTATAGATCACACCGTTTTAGCATCATTGTCCATAAAATCAGAAGCATCGTTGTAGCGTCCTTCCATTAGGTTGGTACGAATGTTGACCAGGGCCTTGATGGTGTAGTCGATGTCTTCCTTTGTATGTAGCACGGTAGGGAGAAAACGCAGCAACAGTTTGTCCTTTTGTATGAAGGGGTACACCATGATTGGACAAAAGATATTGTAATTCTCCCTAAGGTCAATAACCAGGTTCAATGCCTGATAAATGGTACTTGGTAAATAAATGGGAATGATGAATGTTTCCGAATTGCCGGTGTCAAAGGCATTCTTGTTGAGTTCATCCCGGAAGTACGCCACGTTTTTGCGAAGATCCTCGCTGAGTAGGGGGTGTTCTTTCAGGTAGTCAAGACGTTGCAGCATGCTGGCGACATAAATCATCGGGAGCGCTTTGGAATGGATTTGCGCCCGCGTGTGGTATCTTAGGAAGTTCATGATATCCTCAGGCCCGGCTGCAAAGCCACCGATGCATCCAAATGCCTTCGAAAAAGATGCCAGGTAGATATCAATCTCATCGTTCACCCCGAAGTGATCACCTGTTCCAGAGCCGTTCCTGCCTTCAATGCCAAAACCATCGGAATCGTTCACCAATAAACGAAACGAGTGTTTTTTCTTCATGTCCACGATTTCCCTCAGTTTGCCGTATTCACCGGTACTGCTGAATACGCCGTGGGTAAGAACAAGAATACCCCCCTCACTGTCTTTGGTATGGATTTCGGCCTTGACGAGTTGTTTTTCCAAGCTCTCCACGTTGTTGTGTTGGTACACAAAATGACGCCCCATATGCAGGCGGATACCGTCCAACAAACAAGCGTGTACCATGGAATCGTAAACGATCACATCGTTTCGACCGCAAAGAGCGTCAAGTATGGACATGAAACCCTGATACCCGTAATTAAGAACGACGGCATCGCCTTTTCCGGTAAGTTCGGCAAGTTCCGATTCAAGCTTCTCGTGAAGACTGGTTTGTCCGGACATAACCCTGTTTCCAACCGGATAGGAAAGACCCCATTTTTCGGCATTGATAACATCAATTGCCTTTATGTCAGGATTGGAACCCAATCCGAGGTGGTCGCTGATGTTCCAGTTCAGCACTTCCCTTCCCCTGAACTTCATCCGAGGACCGAGTGGGCCCTCCAGTTTTGGGTATGTAAAATAGCCGTGAAGCTGCCTGGCCAGTTTGGCGACGGGTTCTTCGTTGGCCCGTATATGTTCGAATAGATCCAAGGTGTGGTACAATTATGTGACAAAAATACGAATATTTTCGAACTAGGTTCTGTAATTAACGGATTGTATCAGCAAAATCGATAAATTTGCGCCTTCAATTCAATCGATTTGTTTCAATGCAAGGCTGGTGGAAAAATAACCGATTGTGGTTGGGTACCTACACCGTTTTACTGGTGTGTTGCCTGATCGTTTTGTTTTTGTGTGATAAACCGGATATTCATTTGGTAATCAATCGATTGAATAATGAATTTCTGGATGGTTTCTTTGTGATTGTTACTGAATTCGGAGCCTTTCCGCTTATCGGAGCCATTATTCTGTCCACTTTGTTCTTCAGATACAGGATTGCCTTGACAGCCACGATTTCATCATTGATTGCTGTTGTGCTGACTCAAATCGGCAAACGTGTCATTTGGCCGGACAGCCCCAGACCAAAAATCCTTTTCGATGGAATGGATGCCTTTCATGTAGTGAATGGTGTTGATTTGCATAGCAGTCATAGTTTTCCGTCGGGACATACTTCCGGTGCGTTTGCCTTGTTTATTGTGCTGGCATTGTACTCCAAACCTTCCTATTTGAAACTTTTTTTCCTGTCGGCGGCCATTTTGGTGGCTTATTCAAGAATGTACCTCTCACAGCATTTCCTGGTCGATGTGACGGCAGGTTCGGTCATAGGTGTGGTGTCGGCCATTCTGGCTTATTTCTGGTTCAATTCGCACCCGTTGGACAAAGCTCATTCTCTCGACAAATACATCAGATTTGGCCGTCCATCGATCGGTTGATGGAGTCGATGTAATCCAATATTTCGTTGCGTCCCCGCTTTTTTATGGAAGATGAGGTGAACATGGGTGGCAGTTCTTCCCATTGTTCGCTCAGAGCTTTCCTGTAGGCTTTCAACGTCCCATCCACGCCTTGCTGGGATATTTTGTCGGTTTTGGTGAACACCAGTGCGAAGGGAACCTGGCTCTCTCCGAGGAACTGGATAAAATCAAGGTCTATTTGCTGTGGTTCGTGCCTGGCATCGATTAAAACGAACAAACAGGTCAGTTGGACGCGCTTGAGCACATAGTCATTAATGATTTTGTATATCCGTTCGAGCGTCAATTTGCTGGCTTTGGCATAGCCGTATCCGGGAAGGTCTACCAGATGCCATTGTTTGTTGATAAGAAAGTGATTGATAAGCAGCGTTTTGCCTGGCTTTGTAGACGTTTTTGCCAGTTCCTTGACATTGGTCAGCATGTTTATGAGCGACGACTTTCCAACGTTGGAACGGCCGACGAATGCGTACTCAGGAAGGTTGCTGTCTGGGCATGCTTTCTGGTTAGGACTGCTGATGACAAACGTTGCGCTGGAAATGTCCATTTCGATTGGGTTTAGAGGTGAACCAAAGGCCTAAGAAGGTGAACAGCCCGTTTATAAGGAGCAGTTCGTACCCGAAAGTATATCCCAGCCAAGTTTTGGTTGCGTAATGCAGGAAAAGACAAACAAGAGGGGATGCAAGGGCTATCCATGGAATGAGCCGATCGTTGGCTGAACGTTTCGTCAGCAAGCCAAAACTGAACAAACCCAAGAGTGGACCATAGGTATATGAAACCAGGGTATAAATGACATCCAACAAGGATGGTTTGTCAACTGCCCGAAACAAGAGTATAAAGACAACAAAAATCACAGAAAAGCCAATGTGCGTCCACTTCCTAAACGATTCATCGTCGGACTTCCCGGCAATATCAATGCAAAAGGAGGTGGTGAGGGCTGTCAGCGCTGAATCGGCGCTGGAAAGCGAGGCTGAAAGGATGCCCAAGGCAAATAGAAGAGTGACAGCCGGAGGAAGAAAGCCTTGTGTCACCAACATGGGCAGAATCTCATCTGAACTTTTGGGGAGTGTGATTCCGTTTTGAACAGCAAAAGTCAACATAAGTGCTCCCAGTGAAAGAAACAACAGATTGAGGGGTATGAAACCAAAGCCATACCAGTACATATTTTTTTGAGAGTCCTTGAGCCGTGGAATGGTACGGTTTTTTTGGATCATGTCCTGATCAAGTCCTGTCATGACAAGGGCTATGAAGATGCCGCTGACAAATTGCTTGAGTACGTGTTGCTTGCTGTGCCAGTCTGACCATTCCACACAACGGCTGTAAGGACTGTTCCATACAGTGTTAATCATTCCGGGTATATCCAGATGCAACGCTTTTCCAAATGAAAAAACCAACCAAACAAGGGATACCAACAGTGCGATTGTTTGTAGTGCATCTGTCCAGACCAAAGTCTTGATGCCGCTTCGTTGAGTGTACAACCAAATAAGGAAAACGAAGATCACTGTGGTCAATGCGAACGGTATACCAATCCTGTTCAACAGCAAAGCATGCATGATGAGTACAATGACAAAAGCCCTGGCAGCTGCACCTAGACTTTTTGCCAGGATGAAAAAGCCGGCTCCAGTCTTGTAGGCACGGGCGCCGAAACGTTTGGCAAGGTATTCGTAGATGCTGGCTGACTCCAGTTTGTAGTAAAGAGGGAGTAATACTTTGGCAATGAGTACGTAACCGAAAAAAAAGCCTACAACCGTCTGCATGTACAGGAAGCCGTTCTCGCGTACCATGCCCGGTACGGAAATAAAACTGACCCCTGAAATGGAAGTGCCCAACATGCCAATGGCAACGATATACCAGGGAGATTGGTGGTTGCCGGAAAAGAAAGCATCATTGTCGCGTCGTCTGCCTACAATTCCGGCAGTGAGCGTGATCAGACCATAGTAGCCGATCAGTAGAAGCAGCAACCAAACACTGATATCCATGGGCGCAAAGGTAGTTTATTTGAAGGAGTTTGGCAAAAAGGTAATTTGCAGTATCTTTGCCTTGGTCCAAGTAGTCACCCATGAATCAAACCTTTCCCTCCACGTTGCTGGAAGAGGCCGTTAATGAATTTTCCAAATTGCCGGGAATTGGCAGGAAGACAGCCCTTCGGTTAGTGCTTCATCTGCTCAAGCAACCTTTGGAACAGGTGGATCGGTTTGGCAACGTCATGATCCGTTTGAAGCATGATGTACACTATTGTTCAGTGTGCCATAACTTGAGTGACCACGATGTGTGCCCCATTTGTGCCAATCCAGTGAGGAACCACCGTCAAATCTGTGTGGTGGAAAACATCCGGGAAGTTATGGCCGTGGAGAATACCGGACAATACGAGGGAGTCTATCATGTGTTGGGCGGCCTGATTTCTCCCATGGATGGGATAGGGCCATCCAATCTTGAGATTGACAGCCTGGTGGATCGCCTGAAAAATGATGGAGCCGATGAGGTTGTGCTGGCGTTGCCGGCCACCATGGAGGGTGACACAACGGCCTTCTTTATATACCGGAAAGTAGCGGCTTTCCCGGTTACTGTAACGGCTATTGCAAAGGGCATCGCCGTTGGAGATGAGTTGGAATATGCCGATGAAGTAACGTTGGGTCGCTCCATAATGAACCGAACGGCTTACAAGGGTTAAATCAATTATACCATGAATCTGCAACCATTGTTCAAACGACTTTATTGGATGGTCATCCTGGCGTTGATCGTCTTGTCTTTTTTTGCTTTCAATCCGGACAACGTGCTGCCGGGTTTGAGTGCGATCACCGCAACCAACCTCCAGCAGATTCTGATCTTGCTTGGACTGACTGGTCTTCCCGGTGTGCTGATCTGGTCCAGCAAACAGGTCAGGAAACTAAAGAACGTGTCATCGGAAATCGAAAAGTTGGCACGGTACACGGTGATTCTGTACGTTCGTCTGGTTGTCTACACACTGATTGGTTTGTACACATTGGTTGTGCAATACTTGACTCACATGAACGGAGCCTTGATGTTCATGATGATCGTCTTTGTCCTGTTTGTTTTTGTCTGGCCTACGAAAGCACGGTTCGAAGCCGAGTTGTCCGACGATAAGCATACCACAAACGATGACGAAACACATGAACCATCTGGAGAATGAGGTCCTGAAACTTAGGGCTCTTGAGCCTGAGGATTTGCAGTATCTGTATGCCTGGGAAAACGACACCCGGTTGTGGGAGTATGGCAGCACACTGGTCCCTTACTCCAAATACGTACTACATCAATACCTGGAGTCTGCTGCACTGGATATTTACGAAGCAAAGCAACTCAGGCTCATCCTGGTGTTGAAAGAAACGGATGCGGTTATCGGTACGGTAGACCTGTATGATTTTGATCCGTTCCACAACAGAGCCGGTATCGGCATCCTGATTGATGAGTCGCATCAGAGAAGGGGGTATGCGGTTCAGACCCTATCGCTTGTGCGCGATTACACATTCGGTTTTCTGGGACTGAGTCAATTGTACGCCTATATTCCGGCTGATAATACGCCAAGTCTTCGATTATTCAATAGAGCAGGTTACCGGGAAGCCGGTTGTCTGAAAAAATGGAACAAGACTGCCAATGGCCGACGGGATGTATTTATTTACCAGCTTTTCCCCGACACTTCAACCGAATGAAGATTTTGAGCAACAGCCTGAATGGAGATAGTTGGCTGTTTGTGTGATACTTGTCATAATACTGCAACATCGTTCGGTAAAACCAGTCTCGTGTGTTTGAGCGTGTTTTTGACGATTTCCCACTCAACCCCGATTGGTATTTGTAGTGAACGATGGTTACCTCAGGATTGTATATGATTTGATAGCCGGATTCCCTGAATCGACGGCACCAATCAAGGTCTTCAGCATACATGAAAAACCGTTCATCCAACAGCCCGACTTGTTCAATGGCCGATGTTCGCACAACCATGGCTGCCCCTGAGCAGGCATCGACAGCATGTAGCGTTTTCAGGTCTTTCCACCCTTGGTGGTAGGCACCAAAGCAACGTGTTTTGGGAAACATCCGCTCCAATCCGACAACATAGGTGAACGAAGCCCAGAACGTCGGTTCACCCCTGTGGCAGGCGGAATCAAGTGATCCATTTCCCAAAAGAAGACGCGGAGTGACCACGGCTGTGTCCGGATGATGTTCCAAATAGTTGACAAGAATGTCCGGATTGCTGTCCGGCGGAATGGATGTATCGGTATTCAGCAGGAATGCATATTTCGAGTGACATGTTTTCAACGCCAGGTTGTTGCCATGGGCGAATCCGTTGTTATCAGCAGATTTGATGACCTTAACCCATGACCATTGTTCGAGTAGGGCCAGGGATTGGTCGGTACTGCCGTTGTCCACTACGACTACATCCACCTGAAACGAGCTAAGTTGTCGCACATACCTTTCCAATTGTGGTAATAGTTGTTCAAGCCAGGATTCTCCATTGAAGTTGACAAGAATGATGGTTAGGTCACAGTGCGTTGGAATGTGGTTGGGCAGTTCCATGTCGTATTCCTGGTGTTAGGGCTCGTTTTGGTCAGAGGCAGTATCTTCGTCGTCAAACCAGTCCGACAGGTCAAAGTCGGTGGCGTATTCATCCAGGTCACGCCGATCTTTTTTTGTTGGTCTTCCCGTGCCTTTCGCGCGTTGGTTCGTGCTGGCCAACCGACTGATCTCCAGAAGCTCCAACTGTTCCTTTGAAGTGACATTTTCGAGTATTTCCGGAACCAATTTTGGTCCGACGCGGTTTCCAACGGTTTTCAGCACCTTGAACGACCAGGTGATGGGTGGTTTGCGCACATCGACAACATCGCCCACTTTGATTAGTCTCGATGGTTTCAAGCTGATGCCACCCATGGTGACACGTCCTTTCTTGCAGGCTTCCGTAGCGATGGACCGCGTTTTGTACAATCGGGATGCCCACAGCCATTTGTCAATGCGTACGTCGTCAGCCATCAGCGTTTGTTGTAGTCGTTCATGGTTCGTTGAATTCCGGCCAGACAAAAGCTCTCGATAATCTTACCAGCCTGTCCGATGTGTTCGGGCAACGTATCCAGCTGCTCGGGCGACCATCCGCCCAGTACATAGTCTATTTGATACCCTTTTGGATAGTCGTTTCCAATGCCAAACCGCAACCTGGCGTACTCTTGTGTCCCCAAGGTTTGTTGTATGTGTTTCAATCCATTGTGTCCACCGTCGCTGCCACCCGGGCGCAGCCTGAGGCAACCAAATGGGAGTGACACATCATCAACAATCACCAACACGTGCTCGAGCGGGATTTTTTCCGCCTGCATCCAGTATCGTACAGCATTTCCGCTCAGGTTCATGTAGGTGGAGGGTTTGAGCAGGGTCAACATGCGGTTTTTAAGTCTCATTTCTGCCACGGCTCCATATCGTTGGTCGCTAAACGTAACGTTGTTGTCATTGGCAAGATCGTCAAGTACATCAAATCCGATGTTGTGACGGGTATGTTGATAGTCGGTTCCAATGTTGCCCAGACCGACGATGAGGTAATGCATGGTGCGTTCAATGTATTTATGCAAAAATAACCATTCGGGGTGTTGTTGACTACCGAATGTAAAAAAAAGTGGCCATCTCTAAAGCAAAACTTTTGAGATGGCCACCTGTGAGTGATATCCTTCTTATTTCTTGGAGGCTTCTTGCTTAGCTGCGGCAGCGGCCAGACCACGAGCGACACGAGTCAACTTGACGGCACAGACAATGGCCTGCTTGGGTGTTACAATTTCGAGGTTTTCAAATGCGAGTGTGCCTACCTGCATGGTTTTTCCAAGTCCAAGGTTGGTTACATCGACATTGAGAACATCGGGTACATTTTTGTACAAACCCTTCACCTTGAGCTTGCGGAGCTCCTGACTGAGTTTTCCACCGGCTTTCACACCTTCTGCCAATCCGTTCAGTTTAACAGGAACCTCGATCAGAATGGGTTTCTCTTCAAAAATCTCAAGGAAATCGATGTGCAGGGTGTTGTCTTTTACCGGGTGGAACTGGGCATCTTTGAGGATAGCCATGTATGATTTGCCATCGAGGGCAAGTTCAACGGTATGGATGTCAGGGGTAATGATCAACGGACGAAGGTCGTTCTCCTCTAAGGTGAAGTGTACTACTTCCTCGCCTCCGTAAAGGACACAGGGTACTTTTCCGTCTTTGCGGAATTGCTTGGCTGATTTCTTGCCAAACTCGGTTCTCAGGGAACCGGAAAATTTCAGGTTTTTCATTTTGTGTTTGTGTTACTCAAAAATAGTAAGTAATGCTTAGAATTTTCCCATCACACGGATGCGTTAAAAAGCGGCGCAAAGATACTAAAAAAAAGTGTACTGCAAGGGGTCGCCATTAATTTTGAGTCCCGCACGATTCTTTGTCGGATTTTTATCGTACTTTCGCAGAAATTTATTGTCAAGCAGCTCCTTTACAACGATGATCAATCGCGTTTTAATTCGCATCAAGGCTGTCCAGATGGTTTACGCTTACTACCAAAGTGGCAACAAGGATCTGGTTAAAGCCGAAAAAGAGTTCTTTCACAGTCTCGAGAAATCTTATGACTTGTATTTTTACTTGTTACAACTGATCCTTACAGTCACTCACTATGCGGAACAACGCATCGACGCGGGTCGAAACAAGTACTTGCCCACTGAAGAAGAACGAAATCCCAATCTACGCTTTGTAAACAATGCCTTTACCAATCAATTGGCAGAAAATGTCACGCTGAACCATTATCTGACTAATAGCGGTATGTCTTGGGTGAACCATGAACCCTTTATAAAATCACTTTACGAGGCAATTGTGGCCGAGCCGTTTTATCAGGAATACATGAACGGAGAGCCTACCACCTATGAAGATGACAAGGAATTGTGGCGCAAGATATTCAAACGTGTGTTGTTGCAACACGAGGAATTGTACGATGTATTGGAGGAACAAAGCATCTATTGGAACGACGATCTGGATATCGTGATCACGTTTGTCATCAAATCCATTAAACGATTTGAGCAGAAAAACGGAGTGGATCAACCCTTGTTGCCCATGTATAAAGACGAGACGGACAAAAGCTACGCATCCAACCTGTTCAGGGGATCGGTTTTGCACGGCATGGAATACAGGGCATTGATCGATGACGCAACCCGCAACTGGGAACTGGAACGGTTAGCCTTGATGGATTTGCTCATTCTACAGGTGGCGCTGACTGAAATCATGGAGATAGAGGGCATTCCTGTCAATGTAACCTTGAACGAATACATTGACATCGCCAAGGTATACAGTACGCAAAAGAGCGGCACGTTTGTCAACGGCATCCTGGATCAGGTGGTTACTACTCTTAGGGAGCAAAACAAGCTTTTCAAAGCGTAAGGGATATTGATAAAAAAACGTATATTTGCGAGTAACACATAAATATTAACGACTATGATTTCTTCCATTTTCTTGCAGACTGCTGCTGCCGGTTCAGCCGCTCCCGCTACCGCCAATTATTCATCTCTGTTGGTGTTGGCTTTGATTTTTGTCGTGTTTTACTTTTTCATGATCCGCCCGCAAAACAAGAAGCAAAAAGAAGTTCAAAAGGCACGCGCCGCTCTAAAGAATGGCGACAAGGTCATCACTTCCGGCGGTATCTATGGTAAGATTCGCGAAGTAAAGGACGATTCATTCATTATCGAAATCTCCGACAACGTTCGCATTCGTGTAGAGAAGTCCGCTGTATTTGCAGCCGGTGAACCCGCTGCTGCCGACGAGAAGAAGTAAGAAGCCGTGTTCGTTTCTCGGACCATAGTAAGAGACCTGAAACGACTGGTCGGGAAAATCATCGGTTTTTTCAGCAGAGCGTTCAGCAAAGATGTGGTTATCTTTCTTTGTTTTGTGTTGGTTTCCTTGTTCTTTTGGACGTTACAGGCCATTCAGGAGATTCGCACGTATGAGCTGACAATTCCGGTCGTTTATGAACCGGTTCCGAAAAATGTAACCATCACCAATAAATTGCCTTTATCTTTCAAGGTGACCTTGAGAGATAAAGGATTGGTGCTTTTCCAGTATTTTCAACATAGAAAAGACAAGCCCATCCATTTGAATCCGATGGACTGGTACCAGAAAGATGCGATCGGACATGTAGACGGATCAGTGCTTGTGTCTCGCATCCGTTCCGTGTTGCAACCCACAACTGAATTGTTGTCCGTGAGTCCGGACACGCTTGCTTTCTATTTTGTAGAAAAAGCGAGCAGGCAACTCCGCGTTTTGGTCAGGCATCATATTAATCCCTATGCACAACATCAGCTGAGTGGTAGTATTGTGGCTCATCCCGCCTTTGTGATTGCATACGCACCCAAGGAAGTGCTCGACAAAATGGATCATGTCGAAACCGACATGCTTCGTGTGGAAGGGCTCAAAGGAGTCAAGACCTACCGGGTCAAGTTAAGGCCACAGGAAGGTGTACGTTATTCCACCGAGTATGTCATGATCAGCGTTAAGGCTGAAGAGTTTACAGAAAAGATCGTGAACATTCCTGTTGTAGGTGTAGGATTTCCGGCCAATGAACGTTTGTTGGCTTTTCCTTCCATAGTGAAAGTTTCCTTTTTGGTGGGATTGTCTGACTATGAACGCATTAATGAAAGCGACTTCCAAATAGGGGTTACTTATAATCAGGTGGTTCGCACAAACAACAAGGAAGTTAAACTACAGGTGCTACGGCAACCGGTAGATATACAGGGCGTAAAGGTTAGACCCGAACAAATAGAATGCCTCATAGAGAAAAAATGAAACGGATTGGACTGACTGGGGGAATCGGAAGTGGAAAGACCATGATCTCAACATTGCTGGGTATCATGGGAGTGCCAGTTTACGACTCGGATGAGCGGGCCAAGGCGTTGTATGATGAGGATGAGTCGTTGAAGACGTCCATGATGGCTCGATTTGGTGAAACAATGTTTACCGAAGGTCGATTGGACAGAGGTAAATTGGCTGAAGTGATTTTTAAGGACTGTAAGGCCCTAAGCGATGTCAATGCCATGGTTCATCCTGTTGTCGAGGCTGATTTCAAGAAGTGGATGCAGACCTGCAAGTCTCCGTTTGTGGTACAGGAATCGGCCATTTTATTTGAGGCCGGAATGGCGCCGTATTGCGACATGATCGTGGTTGTTACAGCTCCTGAAGAGCTGCGCATTAAACGCGTATGCATGCGCAATGGTTGCTCTCCGGAGTCTGTGTGCGAACGCATTATTCGGCAACTGCCTGAATATGAACGCTTAGCGATGGCCGACAGGGTGTTGGTCAATGATGATGTACATCCACTGATTCCACAGGTTCAGCAACTATTGGCGTCAATACAGGAATCAATTGTTAATTGTTAATACGATAAGAATGCTTAAGAAAATTGTCTCCATTTCCGGTAAGCCCGGTTTGTTTCGTGTGATCTCACACGGTAAAAATATGTTGATCGTTGAATCGTTGAGCGATAAAAAACGGATGCCCGCCTACACGTCAGACAAGGTGGTTTCGTTGGGTGATGTGTCCATGTTTACTCAAGGTGAAGATAAGCCGCTTGCAGATATCCTTGCAGTAATGAAAACCAAAGAAAATGGAGCTCAGGCTTCCGTCGACACAAAAGCTGACGTTGAAACGCTGAGGGCTTACTTTGCCGAAATTGTTCCCGATTTTGACCGTGATCGGGTGTACCCCACGGATATCAAAAAGCTAATTCAATGGTACAACTTATTGATTTCAACGGGTAACGATGATTTTTCCGTTGAAGAGGCTGCTCCTTCTGCTGAAACGGAAGAGGCTGAAGCGGTAAAGTAAAGAACGATTTGCTGTAGCATTTTTTAATCACGTTAAAAAACCGATGGTATGAAACAAGTTGAAAATGACATGTTTGAGTATGATGAAGATGATGCGGTGGCATACATTCGCAACTACCTGCCTCAGGAACTGAAGTCGAAGTTCAGCGACGATGACCTGAATTACATCATCGACCTAATCTATGAGTACTACGAGCGTGAAGGCCTTTTGAATGAGGAAGATGAGGAGGATGTTGAAGTAGATCTGGACGATTTGACTTCATTTGTGGTAAAGAATGCCATGAAGGACAAGGTGGGTATCTATACCGACGAGGAAATTCATTTCATCGTTGATGGTGAGATTGCCTATTGTGAAACGCTGGGTATTTTTGAATAAACCAATCTCCCTTAACCAACAAAATGAGGCTGTTCCATTCGGGGCAGCCTTGTTTTGTTTATGAGCCATAGTTGAAACGTAGATCTTCAATTACAATTATTATGTTCTCGCCCTATCTTAATGGTGTGGTAGAAGGCGTCGCGGTAACTTTCGCTGATAGGTAGGAAGGCATTGCCGATTTTGACGCGGTGCTTTTCGATGCTATCGATGTGGGGCAGGGAAACCATGTACGACTTGTGGATGCGTTGAAAACGCGTTGATGGCAATTGGGATTCGAACGACCCGAAGGTTTGCTGCGTCAATAATTTGCCGCTGGTGGTGTGCAGGCAGCGGTAATCACGCATGCCCTCGATGTACTGGATATCATCCAGCAACACTTTTACAAGCTTGTAATCAACTTTGACAAACAGGTAATCCGGTTGGGTTTCAACTTTATCTGCACGCTCATCAAGTCCTTTCGTGGCCTTGTTTACAGCCTGCATGAAACGAGCAAACGAATACGGTTTCAACAGGTAATCCACCACGTCAAAATCGTAGCCCTTGAGAGCGTACTCGCTGTAGGCCGTGGTGAGAATGACACGAGGATGCGTAGGCAGTGCGGAAAGCAGGTCAAACCCAGTAAGCGACTCCATCTGGATATCCAGAAACAATACATCGACATCATTGCTACTCAAATAGGCCAACGCTTCGATCGGTTTGTCAAACGTTGCTTTCAGCGTTAGAAATGGAATGCGTTCAATGAACCCGCGCATTTTTTCAAGCGCCAACGGTTCGTCATCTATGGCAACACAGGAGTAGTTCATTTGAAATCGAGGATTAATTGAACAGAAAACCGAGAACCATCGTTGCTGATAGTCAGTTTATGGGTATCCGGATACAATAACTCAAGCCGCCGTTTCAGGTTGGCTAGCCCAATGCCTTCATCCGATCGATTGGCTGCTTTTTTGATGGAGTTCGTACAATTACAGACCAAATGATTGCTGCTGCTCTGCAGATGAATGTCGACAACCGCATCAAGCGCATCAAACGAAGCATGCCTGAACACATTTTCTATAAACGGTAACAGCAGGAGAGGAGCCACTTCTACTGATGGGTCTTCCATCTCCACCCGAAACTGCACTTTTGAAGGATCCTTCAACCTCATGGCCTGCAAGCTGAGGATATTCCGGTAATGAGCCACTTCGTCGCCCAACCGTACCAACGGCTTTTTAGCCTCGTACAGCATATACCGCATGATTTCCGACAAGGTAATCAATGATTCGGAGGCCTTATCGGGGTTCGAGCGAATCAGTGCATCGATGTTGTTGAGCGTGTTGAACAGAAAGTGAGGATTCAACTGCGCGTTCAGCATGTCGAGTTCATTCCGCAGCAGCATCTGTTTTAGTTCCTGTTGGTGCTGAATGTCTTCAAACCAACGGATAAATCCCCGTAGCAAACTGCCTGTTTGGCAAATAAACAACGTACCCATGGTGGGCGGTAATAGGACATCCAGCGAAAATGGAGGATGGTTGGGGAATGCCAAACAATACAACAGACTTAACATGAGTGAAAGGCCTACAGTAAACAACATGGAAGCCAGGATATAGCCTAGGTAACGCTGTTTTTCAATCAGCCGGTAAAAGAAAAAATAAAATGCATAGAACGCTGCGACAGCCCAGCCCAAGTTAAACAGATAGGAAACCCACTCTCTAGCAATGTTATCAAACCCACCTGCCAACTGGTACCCCACCAATCCCGAGAACAGGCAGAATACCACCCAATAGAACAGGTGCAGAATAATTTTAATGGCTCGAATCATGGCAATTTCTTTTCTGAATGGGTAAAGTTAGCAAATCTTTGCCTTTTTCTGTTTGATCAAACTGCTGATGAGCATGTAAAGCGCATGGGGTAACATGAGAAAGGTTATGCCGGAGTTGGGTACCATATAAGCGCCAATAAGTACCACAATCAAGTAGGAGAGGGTAAAGCCAAGCGGAAGGATGCCTTTTTTGCGTTCAATGGCATGAACCAAAAATCCGAGGGTAATGATCAGGAGGCCAAAGTAAAAGAAAAAAAGGTGGCAAACGACTCAAAATCTGTTTTACCAACAGCAGCCGGCAGCTCTTGGAGGCCTTTGCTGATATTGAAGAATCCTGTTTCGGAAAAGCCCTTGAATTGGGGTTGAAAATTAGTCAGGACGCATTGTGTGTGTAATAGTCCGATTAGAATGAGCACAATGCCGTTGGTGATTTTTCTTAGTAGTTTCATTGTTGGTCGATGTGTGTTGTTACTTTCTTTTTTCTTGTTCCATTTGTTCGGCTTTTTTGGCCAAGGTATCCAGCCAAACCCGTCGGATAAGGGCGCTGCCCGGGTATATGATGCGCCAGTAGCGGGCAAATTTTCGGTTATCGGAAGGCGTTTGGGCGTAGTTACGGGTTTCTGTTGAAACCAGCGTTTGTCCGTTTGCCAAGGGTAAAAATCGAAAATTCACCGTTGTTTTGATATAACCCGGTTCATTGAACGCTTTAAACACTTCAATGGTGGGTAATACAGGCGGTGGGGTTTTTCCCGAAGCGTTAATGAGCATGTATGTGATGCATTCAACCGAGTCGACGACAAACCAGTCAAAATCAGGTGTCTTTAGGATGCTTGCGTCAGCTTCTGTCTTTGACGATATATCACTCTCTATTTTTTCATCGGCTATACCCCTTATTTTCAATAATAGATGCACAACGGGAATATCACCTACACCCGTGGTACGAAAGGCTTCTTTACTTGTTTTGGGGGTAGCGTTGATGATGCGTTCGTGGTATTCATTGAAGGTGTATTCGGGTGCCAATTGGTCGATGACCTGGCCTGTTTGCGCTTTTGTCAGTTGAACCGGCCAGAATAAGGCTGCCGATAGGGTTATCAAGCCACCTGTCAAAACCACCAGGGCGATGATTCGGTCAGCAATGAATAAAAAGGCCAGGGGTTTGATGAGTGAGATCAATCCTACAACGGCAAGAATAAGTCCTATCCAAAAGAAATACGAGGGACCATAAAAACGGGCATAGTGCATAAGGCGCACCATCACTGCCAAAGCGGCCACAATGCAAAAGATTCCAGGCAAGAACTGTTTCAATTCCATAATCGAATGAGTTGAGAAATAAAGGTTATAATCGAATCAATGTATCAGTCTTCGATACAAAAGTGGAAATATAGTACCGTTGGTTAAAAAAAAATCTGCAAACGCCCCAAATACGACTGCAAAACCTACAATTGGCTGCAAAACCCACAAAAAAATCCCGTTCAAGCATTGAAGTCTTGAACGGGATTTTTTATGGGGTACAATCCGGAATTGGAAGCTAATCCTGTAGTTTCCGAATGCGTTTGATTTACGCGTGTTTGGCCTTTAGGGCTGCGTATATTTCATTTTCAATGGTTTCAGCCAATTCAGGGTTGTCGCGCATACATTCTTTGGCGGCTTCGCGTCCCTGACCAATCTTGGTTTCACCGTAACTGTACCAGGAACCGCTTTTGCGGACAATGCCCAGTTCCGATCCCAGGTCAATAAGTTCGCCCGATTTGGAAATGCCTTCACCATACATGATGTCGAACTCGGCCTTGCGGAAGGGGGGAGCCACCTTGTTCTTGACCACCTTGACGCGGGTCTGGTTGCCGGTAGCTTCCTCGCCGTCTTTGATTTGACCGATGCGGCGGATATCCAAACGGACAGATGCATAGAATTTCAAGGCATTACCACCAGTAGTTGTTTCGGGATTACCAAAAACAACACCGATCTTGTCGCGTAATTGGTTGATGAAGATGCAGGTGGTGTTGGTCTTGTTGATGGCAGCTGTCAGTTTGCGCAGAGCCTGGGACATTAGACGAGCCTGTAGACCCATTTTAGAGTCGCCCATTTCGCCTTCCAATTCCGCCTTCGGTGTGAGAGCCGCCACAGAGTCGATCACAATAATGTCAATGGCGGAAGAGCGAATAAGCTGCTCGGCAATTTCAAGTGCCTGTTCACCGCTGTCCGGTTGCGAAATCCATAAGTTTTCAATGTCAACGCCCAATTTCTCAGCGTAGAAACGGTCGAACGCATGTTCGGCATCGATGAAGGCGGCTATGCCTCCTGATTTTTGGGCTTCGGCAATGGCATGGATGGCCAGGGTGGTTTTACCGGAAGATTCCGGGCCGTAGATTTCAATTACGCGTCCACGGGGGTAACCGCCCACACCCAAGGCAGCATTCAAGGCAATGGATCCGCTGGATATTACGGGAATGTCAACGACGGCCTCGTCGCCCATTTTCATGATGGAACCCTTTCCATAGTTCTTCTCTATTTTTTCCATCGCTGCCTGCAGCGCCTTCAGTTTTTCGTTGGCCGGTACGTTGGCTGCTTCTTTTTCTTTTGCCATGACTCTGTCAATTTGTTGGTTTTAGCGTTTCAAAGATACAATAAAAGCCAACGCTTAATACTATGATATTGTTAATTATATATAAATATGTCGTAAACAGCCAATAATTTGTCCAGGTATTGGTTAACCTGACATTTAGATTTATACTTCCAAATCAACATTGAAGTATTCCTTCCAGGGCAGACCGTTTTCAGCCAGTGCTTTCAGGAAGGGGTCCGGATCGAATTGCTCTACATTGAATACACCTTCTTTTTTCCACAGCCCCTGCATAAACATCATGGCACCACAAACGGCTGGCACACCGGTGGTGTAGCTGACGCCCTGTGCACCGGTTTCCTTGTAAGCGGCTTCGTGGCTGCAATTGTTGTACACCGCATAGGTGCGTTCCTTGCCGTCCTTGACACCGCGGATGCGGCAACCGATGGACGTTTCGCCCGTGTAGTTCTCACCCAGGTCGCCGGGATCGGGTAGTACTGCCTTCAGGAACTGGATGGGTACGATTTCCACACCGTTGTAGATAATGGGGTCGATGCGGGCCATGCCTATGTTTTGGATCACGCGCAGGTGGGTGAGGTATTCCTGTCCGAACGTCATCCAGAAGCGGGCGCGTTTAAGGGTGGGGAAATGCTTCACCAGCGATTCCAATTCTTCGTGGTAGATCACGTACGATTCCTTGGGACCTACGTTGGGGTAATTCAGCGGTTGGTGGATCTGGTGGGGTTCCGTCATGACCCATTGACCGTTTTCCCAATACTTGCCCTTTTGCGTCACTTCGCGGATGTTGATCTCGGGGTTGAAGTTGGTGGCGAAAGCCTTGCCATGGTCGCCCGCATTGCAATCGACAATGTCCAGGTAATGCATTTCATCGAAATGATGCTTGGCGGCATAGGCTGTCCAAACACCGGTAACGCCTGGGTCGAATCCGCAACCGAGGATGGCGGTGAGGCCGGCTTCCTTGAAGCGTTCGTGGTAGGCCCATTGCCAGGAATATTCAAAGTGAGCCTCGTCCTTTGGTTCGTAGTTGGCCGTATCCAGGTAATTCACCTTGCAGGCCAGACAGGCGTCCATGATGGTCAAATCCTGGTAGGGAAGGGCTACATTGATGACCAGGTCGGGTTTTTCGGTGCTGATCAACTTGATGAGTTGGTCCACGTCGTCGGCATCTACTTGAGCGGTGCGGATGCAATCACGACCTACGGCTTTCGATACAGCCTCGGCAATTTGGTCGCACTTGGATTTGGTACGGCTTGCCAGTACGATATCCTGGAAGATTTCAGGGTGTTGGGCCAGTTTGTGGGCTACTACCGTTCCTACGCCACCGGCTCCGATTTGGATCACTTTTCCCATGTCTGCTTGTTGAATTTTGGTACGTGTACAAAGATACGCCAAAAATTGAGTTTCTTTTCGTACCTTTGCGGAGATTTTAGGGGTGTCCCACCGGTGTGGTGGGGCTGAGATAATACCCTTTGAACCGGATGTAGATAATCCTACCGTCGGGAAAAAGTAAGCGCACTGAGCGCATTTTCTGGTATCCTTCTCTTCACGTGCCCCTTTTTATTGTTACACTTTAATCAAGTTAAACATGAAAAGGTTTTTTTTGTGCCTGGTGGCGGCATCTGCCACCGTTTTCACGCTTTCAGCGCAGT
>CAYTIY010000009.1:0-4710 GCA_964438045.1 uncultured Bacteroidales bacterium
CCAGACCCAGCTGTTGGTGTCCGACAAACCGGAAGGGCCCTATAAACCATTGGTTGCCCAGCGTGATTTTTGCCTGGGCCCCGTTGACTGGGACATCATTGATGGCACACTGTACGAGGAAAAGGATACCACCTACATGGTCTTCGTGCACGAATGGACGCAGTTGATTGACGGAACCATGGATTATATGCCCCTCTCGAAAGACCTTACACACCGTACAGCTGAACCCACCACCATGTTCCGTGCCAGTGAAGCCCCCTGGTCGAAAGAAATGAACAGCATAGGAGAAGCCACATTCGGCCTAAAGATGCCGGGATGGGTTACCGATGGTCCTCAACTGTTCAAAACAAAGACTGGTAAACTGGGTATGTTGTGGTCGAGCTGGGGCGTGAACCGATATGCTCAGGGGATTGCTTATTCCACATCGGGCAGCATCAAAGGGCCATGGGTGCAAGAGAAAGAAGCTTTTAAGGGCGATAACTCGGGTCATGGCATGTTGTTTACCACCTTCCAAGGCAAGCGGTTATACATCGTACACCATGCTGAAGGGAATGGTTCCCGTAAACCTCAACTCTATGAGGTGGATGATTCAGGTGATAAGCTGATACTGGGCAGCAGGTATAACCCATAACAACGTCGAATTTAACAAGCTCATTTATGGAATACAGAAATTTAGGAAAATCGGGGTTGCGTGTTTCTGAATTGTGCCTGGGAACGGTAACCTTTGGTGGTACACATGGATTTGAACGGTTTGGGCATACACAAACCAAAGAAGCCCGACGATTGATAGACCTTTGTATGGAGAACGGTGTTAATCTGATTGATACAGCCGATATCTATTCTCAAGGTGATGCAGAATGCATACTGGGAAACGTTATGGGTGATACTCGGAAAAAATGGTTGATTTCGACGAAAGCCACGTTTCCAATGGGAACCAATGTCAATGGATATGGATCATCGCGTTATCACCTCATTGAAGCGTGCGAGGCGAGTTTGAGGCGATTAAAAACAGATTATATTGACATCTATCACATGCACGGGTTTGACGCAAACACGTCAATTGAAGAAACATTGAGGGCACTTGATGACCTGGTAAGCAGTGGAAAAGTGCGTTACATCGCCTGTTCAAATTTTTCGGGCTGGCAATTAATGAAATCGCTTTCTACATCGGATAAATACGGGTGGAATAGTTATGTTGGGCATCAGGTGTATTATTCGTTATTGAATCGAGATTACGAATGGGAATTGATGCCACTGGGTCTTGACCAACAGATAGGGGCTTTGGTATGGAGTCCGTTGGCTTCAGGGCGTTTATGTGGTAAATTTCGTAGGAATACGGCTATTCCAACAGAGAGTCGAATGGCACTCGGATTAATGACCGTTCCACAAGAAGTTGCCGAAGACGAGAGATTGTATAAAATCATGGATGTGCTTGATGAAATCAGCCTTGAAACCGAAAAATCGGTCGCTCAACTTGCACTAAACTGGCTGTTGCAGCGTCCAACTGTATCAACCGTTATTATCGGAGCTCGAAATGAGGAACAATTAACTCAGAATTTGCAAGCGGTTGGTTGGAAACTAACGGATGATCAAATGAAACGCCTGGATACCGCCAGTGTAAGCCCGAAGGCCTATCCCTATTGGCATCAGGATGAGCGTCCCGAATTGAATGCACAAATCCGTTTTTGACCCCTGTATTCCGTTCGTATGGCAACAATCATGAACCGATATGATGTCCACCAAGGCTCAATCGAAGCGTTGGCGTTGCTTTTGGTTGGTATGGGTGAAGTTGGTTAAATAAACTTGCACACCACAAAAAATAAATCTACATTCAACCAGAAAATAACCCAACCTAACTATTATCATAGAACATAGAATAAAACAATAAACCCCATGAAAAACAGCCGTCTTTTTTCATCCAGTATTCTTATTGCCTGCTGCCTGTTCTTGTTTTTTAATTGTACACCGGAAGACAGCATTCCCAAACCGGTTTTGGGTTCAACCGTGATGAGCGTCATTACTGAATCAACGGCAACGTGTACCAGTTCGATTTCATCGGATGGGGGAAACATCATCACAGCATGCGGAGTATGCTGGAGTACAACACCCGACCCAACGATTGAAGATGATACAACTTCTGATGTATGTGGTACGGCTGAATATACAAGTACACTGACAAACCTGAACCCAAATACGACCTATTATGTCCGGGCGTATGCCACCAACAAAGGGGGTACGGCGTACGGCCTTCAGGTAACATTTACGACGAGATCCTATGACTTGACCACCTTTCCTGCAACTTCCATAATGGCCCAATCTGCCATTTGCGGGGGCTTTGTTTCATCTTACGTCGATAGCTTGACGCTGACGGAACGAGGCATTTGTTGGAGTACGAGCCCAAATCCTACGGCAAATCTGGAGACTAAAATGGTTGATAACTCAAGTTCGGACACTTTATCTTGCACACTGACAAACTTGCTACCCAATACAACCTATTATGCTCGTATTTATGGCATAAACAATTTTGGGACAACCTACGGTAATGAAATAAGTTTTACCACATTGGCTTTTTCAGGTACCATGACAGATATTGATGGAAATGTATACCATTATATAACCATCGGCACTCAAACATGGTTGATGGAAAACCTGAAAACCACGAAATACAGGGATGGCACAGCCATACCCAATGTGACGGATGGTGTAGAATGGTCGGAATTAACTTCAGGCGCATACTGTGATTATGAAAATACGCCGGGTAATTCATCCACCTATGGCCGGTTATATAATTGGTATGCTCTCACCGATCGCCACAACATTGCTCCGGTGGGTTGGCATGTGGCCACGGATGCCGAGTGGACCACCCTGGCCAATTATCTTGGTAGTGGGGATGTCGCAGGCGGCAAGCTCAAAGAAACGGGTACCGCCCATTGGTCAATCCCCAACACCGCAGCGACGAATCAGTATGGTTTCAATGCCCTTCCTGGAGGTAAGCGTGATTACAGTGACCAAGGTGCGTTCGAATTCTTAGGAATGTACGGCGTTTGGTGGAGTGCATCCGATGACACGTCAACAACTGCATGGTTTCGCGACATGAGTCACGAAAATAGCGTACTATACAGAGGTACAACTTCATTCAAATGCGGTTTTTCTGTACGTTGCGTCAGGAATAATTGACTCTGCTTGGCGCTTTATCGTTTTAGGTAAAACTGCCGTTCGTCTTCCGGGAATTTTTCGATGGCGTAACGGAGCATGGTGCGGGGCATGCGTTTGTACCGTTCGTCTGAGAGCAGGTAAGCACATTCGGCTTCGTGGTCTTTTTTTCCGATTTCACGCAGCATCCAGCCCACGG
Source organism: uncultured Bacteroidales bacterium (assembly GCA_964438045.1). Taxonomy (GTDB): domain Bacteria; phylum Bacteroidota; class Bacteroidia; order Bacteroidales; family UBA1402; genus UBA8389. The sequence continues at coordinate 3,353 of CAYTIY010000009.1, forward strand.
CCTTGTGGATGAGGTCGTGTTTGTGGTTGAAGAGGATGTCGGCCAGTTGGAAGGTGTCGTGGAAATCCTCTTTCTTGATAAACGGCATCGTGGAAATGATGGCGATGCGCTGTTTCCACAGGTTCTCGGTGTGTGCGAACTCGTACAGCGGGGAACGGTCCTTGTCCCACAACCAGCCACCCACAATGGTAGGGCAGGTGAGGTCCACCAAATCCCAGTTGTTGAAGCAGACAGCATTGGCCATGTAGGCATCGTACCACACCCGTTTGTTGTCGTCCTTGGAACGCCTGAAACCATCCACCATCAACATGCCACCCATCATGCGCACCTCGTGGACAGGGTCGTTCAGCAGCACCAAACAGGCTTCGGGCGGGGTGCCACGGTAGCGTTTGAGGGTATCCCTCAGTACGGGAACCGGAATGCCCCAAAAGATATCACCCTCCCCGTATTGTCCCTTGCCGGTCTTGAAAAAATACTGGAGAATCTGGGCCTTTTCAGTGTTGGCGTTGGCTTTCAGTTCAGCTCTGATGGTGCTTGCTATCATGTGATTGGTAAGGATTAGTTGCTTTTCGGGGTATTGGCGGGTTTTTCCATGTCGCTCAAGTGCAATTCCAGCGCCTTGACGGATATCTGGATTTCGCGGACGGAGATGCCCAGGGAAACAAGCAGCAGCAGGATGGCCATTCCAAACACCCAGACGGCAACCGTTTGCAGGCCTACGTAGATCAGGAACATGGTGACCACGCAAAAGAACAGGCTACTGATGCCCAGCAGTTGCATGGCCCGGGTCAGGTAGAGGCGCTGTCGCAGGTTCTCGATTTGTGCGGCCTTGACCTTGTCGGGATCTTCCAGGTAATGGTCCTTGAGGGTGCGTACCAGTTGGGCATACGACAGGAATCGGTTCGTGTATGCCAGCAACAGCAACGAAATGGCTGAAAACAGAAAGGTCGGGGTGATGAGGGTGATTTCTTCCATGGCGGATCATGCTTGGTTGACTCAAAGATAAGAAAAATCAAATTGTCTGTGTACAAAAAAAGGACAGCCTCCCGAAAGACGAGAGGCTGTACCATTCATGCAGGTGGTTGTGTGCAATCAATCCAGTTTGATAAAACGTTGATGTTGGTTCATCCCGTTTTTCGAGGAGATGGTCAGCATATACACACCTGCCGGAAGGTGGGAAACATCCAGTCCGTCTGCACACACGGATGGATCGTAGAAGCCCACCAACTTGCCGTTAATGTGATGGATCTGTACACGTGTCAGGTTGTCCAAATAACTGGAGAAATAGAGCCGTTCCTTCACGGGGTTAGGGAAAATCTTCAGCGGTTGCACCGTTGTTTGAGTACGTGTTGGTACGT
>CAYTIY010000009.1:4720-35745 GCA_964438045.1 uncultured Bacteroidales bacterium
CGGTAGGAACATTGTCTAGCCTTCGTGTTGGTACGTTGCTGATGGGCAACACGAAGGCTTGTGACAATGTTCCTACCGGTTGGATGTAAAACGATAGGCTGTCCAATACGTCATAAACCAATCCGGTAGCGCTTTCAAGTGCCTTGAAGCGAATGGTTTCGCCCGGTTTATCTCCGTAAATATTCAGGAACAACCGGTTGTTCACCACCTTTCCGATACCCCTGCATTCATTACCCACGAAGGCAGCGATCACATAACCCGAAGGACTTACCGGCAAACCGTTCTGCTTCAATGTGGCAATGACCGGTTTGACATCCGGGTATTTCCGGATAGGGCAAATCCAACCACCGGCCATGACAAACGTATAGCCTGTGGTGTCTGTTTGCTGGGTGGCGCTGCCCCCCGTTTGCGGGTAATGGAAGGATCGGGACGACGTGGCGTAATACAAGTATCCTTCACCCGGTTTGACCGCCGTCAAGGTGCCGACCCACGTTCCACCATCGTACTGCGCAAAACCGGTCTGGCTGCAGATCACTTCTCCGCTAAGCGGTTGTGCCGGCAGGAAGGCCTCGTTGAGTGATTGCTGTACCGTGGGAATGTAACCGATCCAGTTCCAACCAGGTTTGAGCTCAACGGGCAGGTCGGCGGAATTGCCGGCTTGTCCTTCGGTCTTCAATTCGGCTCCCAGGAGCACATTCAGCTTGTAGGATGCCGTGGGTGAGAATGCCGGCAGATTACCCGACAAACCTCCGGTTGAATCGGTTTGCAGTGACTGGTTGAAACCCAGTAACCGGTTGGACCGTGTCATGATGGGCGCCAGGAAGGAAAGGGGGCTGCTCAGCGTATTATCGGTGTAATTGCTGGAGAACCAGTTCCATCCCCTTCCGAAGCGGTAATTCATGGCGTATTGGGTGGTAACGAACAACGCCTGTACCCGAATGGCTTTTTCCAGGGTCAACACCAGTGTGTCTGTTTGGGTGCTGTCAGGTTTGCCGTCGATCACCCATCCTCCAAAGGTGAATTTCCATCCTGGTTTTGCTACCAGGGTGACGAGGCTGCCCTGTTCGTAGATGCCTGTTTTTCCACCCAGTACGCTACCTTGCGTGGCATCGTACAGCAGTGTCAGGTTGCAGAACTGAGGCGCAAAGACAGCCGTGTAGGTCTGATCCTTGTTGGCCGTAACCGACATCAAGGTGTCTTTGGAAACCGATTGTCCGCTTACTCTCCATTCCTTGAAGATGAATCCGGAAACCGGACGGGCGGTTAAGTTCAGGGTGCTTCCGTACTGATAGGTTACCGAGTCGGGAGTGATCGTACCGCTACCCTCAGGTTCCACTTTCATCAACAACTGAACCCTTCCGTTGAGGTATTGGTTCCAGGCCACTTCTTTGCCGGTTTCACCGGGATACCCTTCGTCATCGATGATGCCTTTGGTTTGTACGCCGAGCATGTAATAACCGTTTCGGATGGAGGTTTCCCTCAGGTTGATGGCGTACGTCAAGCTGTCGATGCGGCTGATGGTGACCTTGTCCAGATTCAGCGGTTCGCCCTGACAGTTCAACTTAAGATCCTTGACCGTGAATGTAGAGTCCGTGATGGGACGGTTGAATGTAACGGCCACCGTGTTCACCTGCGTCAGCGAGGTGTTTGCCGGTACGTTTTGGAATCCGGCGACGGTAAGGACGCGTTGGCGTTTGGGCGCAAAGGTGAGCAAATAGGTGGTCGCCTCATCCGGGACATTGTCTGCCAGGTGCAGGCGGAACTCATACAACGGTTCCCTGCCGTCGCGTAAGGTGCGGTCGGTTTGCCAACAGTTGCGTAGGGGCAATGTGGATGCGTTGCCCTGTCTGGTTACACTCAATAGCGTTTGTTTGCCCAGGGTGGGGTCTTCAAATACCCCGTAATTCCACCCCTTGCTATCCGGAACGAGGGTGATTGCATATACCGTGTCCGACAGTTTCTGGATGGTCGGGTTTTCCTCAAATTCCAAAACAGGCCGTGTGGTTCCATCGGAGAGATAGAGCATGTCGGGGGTGTCATCGGCATCCACCAGGTCGTTCACCAAGAATCCCTTGTGGTGCGTGGACGCACTGTCCGCCTCGATGCTGCGGATCAATTCGTGTACCTTCAGGTCTTTGATCAGGCTCAGGTCCGGGTTGTTGAAACTCGTAACGTGGGTCATGCTGACATCGTAGTCCACAAAGTGACCCAGCAAGGTGCTGGTGAACCACCACTGCCCGAAGGTGGTGCCTCCGGCCGGGATGTTCCCGAAGTTCACGTCGGTCAGACCCAAGCTGCAGGATGCACCGTCTTTGCTGGAACCAATCATGTTGAAATCCACCAGCAATCCTTTTTCGTTTTCGATGATTTCAGGCTGCTTCGAGTGAATGTTCACGTTGGTGGCGTCACCGGCTCCCTGGTTGTGGATTAACAAGGAAAATTCGGCGGGTTCCATGCTTTCCACCACATCGGTGGTAAGGGCGTCATCACCCAACACGTCTCGTTGCATGAAGTAGTTCAGCGACAAGTCGGGTGAAGGTTTGACCGTCAGGGTTACCGGATACAACTCCCGTTCCACACGTAGGTTGGTGAAGGGGTCGGTGTAGCTGATAGTGCCTCCGAATGCGTAATCCAAGGGTATGGTGGGCGCTGCGTACTTGGACGGGATAAACAGGATGGTGGCCGTTCCGGTCTCGTTAGGACCCAGTGTGCCGGTGCCGTCTATCGCTGTGAGTTTGTCCAGGCCTTCCGTATTCACCTGAAACTCGTGTGTCCCCATCAAGTTGCCATTGACATCTTCAATGGTCAGGTTCAGGGCTATGTCCTTCATGGGTACCGATTCGTTACCGTTGAACAGGGACAGGGTACCGCGGAATGCTTGACGGGTCATGGTCATGGTCTGGGCAAATTTCAAGGTAATGGTGGCGCAGACCGATTGTCGGCCCTTTTCGGCTTCTTCCTCGTATTTTGACGTTTCGCGTACCAGCATTTCCGAAACGGTGGCATACCCCAGTTGGTGGGCGTAATCAATGGCCATCTGGACGGTATCGTGGCAGGCAGTAAGGTAATCCTCGTCAATCTTGTTTTCCGAATCAAGCCCCAACTTGCTGTTGTTCCACCTGTCCAGGAATGTGAAGAATTGCTGATTGGACACCAGTGCAGGTTTGAAGGAGTAGATGTCCGATGACACGGTGTCAACACGGCCTTCGATCTGCACCAACCTGTCCCAGAAATAGGTCAGGTCGCCCCAGGTTAGCTTCAGCCAGATGGAGTCGTTGAAGACTTCGTAGCGTTGGTTTTCCTGGGCGTTCAGGCTATTGTAGACCATTTGGAGTACTTGCTGGTAGGCCTTGATGTAATCGGGGTATTCGTCTGCCGACGAACGCAGTGCCGGTTGTCTGGCTGCCACCCGTTCATGGTCGGGCCCTCCTTCGAGGTCACCCGGGACACATTTCTCGAGGGCTGGTTTCAGGCAATCTTCGTACAAGTCCAGGTAGCCACTGATCTTGTCCACCCATTTTTCGACGCGTTCAATCACCGTTTCGGTCACCAGTCTGCCATTTACCATTTTCTGTTCCTCGTGTGTAACTTCGACGATTTCCAACACCTGACTGATGATGGGAACGCGTTTCAACAGGCATTTGGCCATTTTGTAGACAAATCGGTTCTGACAGGGTTGGCAACCCGAGTCGCTGACAGCGGCGCTGGGAACTTCGATGCCGGGAAAGAAGGAAAGATCCAGGCCATTGCTGGCAAAACCGCCGGGGCCAAGATTCAATCCCACACCGTCCCAAAGCCGCGTGGTTCCACCTCCACCGCTTGAACCGAATGAACAGGAATACAGCTGAATGTCTTTTCCATATTCATGCCATTTCTTGTCGTTACCGCAATCCCAGTACCAGATAGTAACGGTGGTGGCTGAGCAGGCATCGCTGAACGAACGTAACTGAGGCCCTTTTTGAACGAAGGCGTCCGTCTTGGTGACTTTAACCGGAATGACAACGGACGACTGGGCTTTCAAGTCAAATTTTGTCTCCGTCAATGCTTCAAATATCAAGGTGGACAATCCGCTTGGCAGGGTGATGGTGACGTCTTGCGCCGTAATGAGTCCTTTGTTGGTAACCACGATGTTGTACAGGATGGATTGACCGACGGGAATGGAAGCCGCATCGATCTTATCGGGCATTTCGGTCACAATGATGGGCGTGGGAACATTGGTCTCAAACTTGACCACGGTTTCCAGTTCGTAGGTGTCCTCGATCTCTGTTTCTACCACGTCCCAGGTGTAGGTGATCGCTTCGAAACTCAGGTTGACCACCACGTTGTTGGTCCTGCCCGGATCTACCATAATTTTGCCTTGGTAGGTCTCGTGATTGGGTGCGGTGACCGTAACGGTGTAATACCCTTCGGTGAGACTGTCTACTGCGAACAAGCCGGTCGAGTCGGTAATTCCCCTGGCGATGACGGCTTGTGTGTACGGGTGTTTGACCGTGACCGTGGCACCCGCCAGGTGAGGTGCTTCTGTCGTGTAATACGTATATTCATCGCAGACATCCACCAGCAGATTGCCGGTTTTTTCGGAAACAGTCTCTATTCTGAACTGGAGCGGCAGGCCGGTTCCGTTCTCACAGTTGATGCCGATCACTCCGGTGATGGGAACGTTGACGACCACATCGCTGCCCGGGGCGAAACGTAGGGTGACGGTAGCCGACTGGCCCAGTCCGAGAGATGGCAGGGTGGAAGGGGTTGCCAGGGATAGCCAGGGCATTTGGGGCAGCAGGATGCTGATGGGACCTGTTTCTCCTTTTCCTTTGTTACTCAGGATAAACGAATAATACCGGACGGTATCCTTGCTCATGGTAGTCTGGATGGAAGGAACACTGGTTGCCAACACGCCGGTGGCAATTCTAGCGTAATAATACCCTGTCAGGGGCAACGTGGCTCCTTGATCGGTCGTCACGTTCAGCAGTAGTTTGATCCATTCAGTTCCTGTGCTGGGTTGGGTTGCCTTTAGCCGGTAGTTGAGTCGGACTTTGGCTCCTCCTGCCAGGGAGGTGATGGGGTCGAAGATCAATTGTATACCGGTCGTATCGGAAAGGATGGCCGTTTGCAGGTTGGTCAGAGTCAGACTGCCAGGATTGGTCAACTCGATGTAACCCGACACGTCTTCGTTCACCAGAACTTCCCATTTGATGGCCTCGTACGATGTGCGTCTGAGCCCGTACACATCGAATTGAGCCTGAACCGTATTCAGCGCTTCACCCGGATAACAGGCTCCAAGGTCAAAGTGTCCCATTTGAGTGGAGGAGGGCGTGAAGGAAACGTCAAACATGCCGGATGCGTCGGTGGTAGCTGGCAGCGTTTGACGCAGGCCGTTGTTGATGTAATACACTTCTACGGGGACTCCGGCAACAGGGCTGTTGTTCCTGGCCGTCAATCCTCCTCTGATAATCACCTGTTCTCCGGGTTTGTAAATAGATTTGTCACAATCGACTACGGCAGTATACGGGGCCAGCAGGTCCATTCGTTTTGGAGTCGATGTGTTGTTGATGAAACTCAGTTCCTTGCCTTCCTGGTCTCCATTGACCACGGCAAACAGGTAAAACCGGCCCGTCAGGTCGGGAAGTGTCAGTGAGGTATGGAACGTGGCTTCTTCCGCTTCCATAATCTGCTTGTCGGTAAACAAACTGCCAAGCAGGTACGGCGAAGTTGGTGTCAACCGAAGGGAATCCCTGGTATAGTACACATCGATCGACTGGTAGGAGGGAAGTACGGATACACCTTCGTTGCGAACCTTGACGCCGATATCGATGCTGGATTTGGCCAATGCCTGTGAAACTGTTTGTGCGGAAACCTGAATTGTTGCGTCGGGCAATGTCTGGTCATTGATCATTACCCAGCATACACCATTGGCGTAACCGGGCGATTCACACTGGAACGTGATCATCCTGTCTCCTTCGGTGGAGTCGTTGGACACGGCCATGACGGGAACCTGGATCGACGCCTTTCCAGCTGGAATGATGACGGACGATGCCAGTTGGATGTCGGTGGGATGGTCACTTTTCAGGTTGACAGTCAGTGCCTCCTGGGTTGATGTATTTCTGCTGACGGTCAGAAAAACAAGGTTGGGTTTTCCCTCGGGTAGCATGGCTTGTGAGGCCTTCAGGGTCAATGACGGCCCATCATCGTCCACAAGGGTCAGGTTGGACAAAACAACCCCTCCGTTCTCACCTGTGGTTGTACAATTGCAGGATGCCAGGCTGACAGCCGCTTTCACTTGATAGGTTTGCGTGCCTTCAACCTGGGTGTTGTCAACAATGCCGATGGTGAATTGTTTTTGCGCGATGCCTTTTTCAAGCTGGATGGAACTGTTTGAATAGAAAATCCGCCCGCTTGAGTTGTCGGTCAGCTTGATGGTGATGGTGTTGTCCGTCGATCCCTGGCGTTTTACGATTCCTATAACAGATTGATAGCCAGATGATTCGCTAACCATAACCGGGTTGATTGTCAATTCGATAGCAGGAACGTCGTTGTCGTCGACAACCAGTGAACAACGGGCTGTGGTATACCGGGAGGCTTTTGCTGTGAAAACCGGCAGGATGCTCAGGGAGGGTTGGGTATCGTCAATGGAAACGACGGTTGCGACAACCGATGATTCATTGGCCGGAATGACGACGGTGGACGCATGGGTGAACCGTCCGTAACTGTCATTGGAAAGTGTCACTTCCAGTGGTGCGTTGGTGACAACTTCCCTGCTGATGGTCATCCGGATGGAATCACCTTCTGACAGGATGGTTTTGTCCGGAATCAGGCTGAGTCGAGGTATTTCGTTGTCAATGATTTTTATGGAATCAACAGCGGTTTCGTAGGCGTTTCCTGCTGCATATACGTGGATGATGGTGTCCAGTGCGGCAAGGTTGTTGTCAATCGTACGCAGTGTGATGACACCGGCCGAGTTGTTGGCCGGGATGGTGACGGTCTGAGGTACCAGCAGGCGGGACGGATTGTCCGTCGTTAGGGTGAATTGCTGTTCAGCTGTCCTTCTGCCGCTTCTGTACAGGTAGCCGGTCCATTGCGAGACGTCATTTTCATTGCACTCGTGGCGGTTCAGGTACATCCTGAGTATTTTTTTCAGGGTTACGGGAGTGAGAGACTGTAGCACGTTGTTCCCCTGCGAGGCGGGTAATTCTCCTGATCCTGAATAGGGTGTCAACTTGACTTGGATGCGGACGTTGCCTTCCAGGCCAATTGTCTGGCTCACGTTGAACGTGGCTTGTCTGGAGACGATACCGGAGGGTTCCAGCAACTCCGTGGTGTAAACCGTGCCCAACGTGACGGATTCGCCCGTTTCGGCGACAAGGGAAACAGTTTCGCTCCAACCGGCGGCACTGCGAAGGGTGCCGCTATTCTTGACTACCCAGGAAAATACGGCCGGTTGCCCGGGTATCAATTCGGTGGAAGCCGTGCCAACCTGTTCCACGCTGAAGTCGGGACGCGGGGCATCAACGATGAGCAAACCACCGGCTAGGGTTGTTGCCGGTATCTGATCTCCTGCTCGCGCGCTCAACACGATTTCTTTTGTGGTCACCGGAAACAGGTTTCCCGTTGTGCAGGTGTCCGGTACCAAAACAGGCAAGTTGAACAAGGTACCTGCGTTTCCGCGGAGTGCGTGGTTCGTGATGGAGTAAATGGCAACCAAAAAAGTTTGCGGGCTTACCTGTTTGATTGATAGGGTATGGTCAACCTTGCGGATGGAGATACTCAATCCGGTCGTGTCAGATAGCCTGAACCCTCTTGGCAATTCGATCTTGAACTGTAGGGCCACCACCTGGCTGTCGTTTTCCAGGACAATCGGCAACAAGGCTTCTTTACCGGCTCCGACCTGCAGCGTCGGTATGCTCAGCTCATTGGAGGCCAGTGCTCCCATTGCAATGCTCAGCACGACCAACAATGTTTGTATGTATCGTTTTATCATAATGGTTTACTTAGAGACAATCCATTTTACTAGTTTCGTCTGTGTGTTGGCACCATGTGTCAGGTTTACCTTAATCAGGTAGGCGCCGGTAGGCAGCAAACCGCTGCGTTCCAGTGAATGCCTGCCTGCGGCTACGTTTTGCAGTTTCCATTGCTGTACAACAATTCCTTGCAGCGAGTAAACCTGAACGGACAACTGGTGGGCGGATTCGCCCAGCAACACCCTGATGCCTTCGCGGTCTGTTTCAATCAAAAGCATCCTGGATGATGTATTTGACAATCCGGTGGGTTGATTCATGAGGGTTACCGGCATGTTCTCAGCCTGCGCGTTGCCCAGTTTGGCGTATGTCAATACGGGATGTTGGCTGTTCAATTCCATGAGTGCCGTTTCTCCACAGGGAATAGCATGTCCATTCGTTGAATAGAGAATGAAACGGACACCCTCCGGTGTGTTTTTCGTGGTCAGTTGAAACTCGTTGCTGTTGAGCAGGAAGGCCATTTGACTCGAAGAAACACCGGATAGGGAAACGTCCATGACGCAAACGGATTCCAGGGCGTTGAGCATCAACCGTCCGTTTGATACGTACAGGTAATTGTCCGCAGTGGCCGACCTAAGGTTTGCATCACCGATGGTGTCAACGACTACGCCGGTTGCGAGCAAGATATTCACCGTCGAGACGATGTCCTGGATGTTGATGACGGCGTCATTTTTCGTGTTGGCGGCCACCCGGTTGAATGGATAGGCGTAGTTCGAGAAAATGCGGTTCAGGGTATGTTGTACATCCAGCACGTCGGTATGTTGATCAAGGTTGGCATCTCCCGGGTTGAAGGTGATGCGTACCGGGGCATGGCTGTTGTACAGGATGTAGTTGGCTTGTCTTATTTCAAACGTGTCTCCGGAAACGTACACCCAATCGTTGTTCGGGTTGAAGTTGAATTGCTGGTTGCTCTGGTAGATGCTTCCCAGGTAATTGCCTTTCCTGTACAGGTGGAACGAGGCGTCTGGCCGCTTCAGTTGCCGGTTTTCGTGTCCGTATTGCATGAGTGATGGTAGGATCAGACTCGGGTGAACGGACAGCTCAAAATCGGGTACCTGAAAGGTTTGGTTTTGCAGACTCAAGCTGGATATGGTGCGTGAAAGGAGGGTGTCGATTTCCGTTACCTTGTTTCCATCCAGGTTCAACCACGTCATGGACGGCAGGAGGGAACACCAGTCGGATAATTCGCCCTCCAGTTGGTTGTTGGCCAGGTTGATTCGTCGGAGACTATCACTGCGCAGATTTCGGATACGAAGAGTATCGGCTATCCGGTCCAGCCTTCCTTGTAGTGTGTTGTTCTGCAGATACAGGGTTTCCAGATAGGGTAGACCATAGCAGGCTGCCGGCAGCATTCCTGTCAAGTGGTTGTTGTTCAGGTCAATACCGATGATTCGACCCTTTCTGAAGGTTATTCCGGGCCAGTTTGAGGCAATAAGGGTATCGGTGGAAAAATGCCAGCGTCTTGTCCAGTTGTTGCCGCCTGTTTGGTCGTACAGTTCCCTAAGCAGGGCTTTTTCCTGCGGATCTAGGATGCGGTGTTTTAGGTTCAAGGCATCGCCTGACGTGCTGTTGTTGGTCTCGATACTTTCCTGCAACTGGTTGTAACTGTCTGTTGTCACCGAAACGTGTGTGTAGGCGATGGAGTCCAGTGGAAGGATAGCGTTGAAAACCACCTGGTAGCCGCTGTCCGGCAACATTTCCCTGACGGCATCAATACGGGCCAGTGATGTTTTGTTGTTGCCTTTGACCAAAAATAGTTCGTCGCTCCACGAGCGTTTTAAGGACTTGCCACCGATGTTACGGATTGTTGCCGTCACCTGAATGGGTTCGCCGGCATAGGTTTCCTGCGGGTTCACCCTTATTTCTTCAACCACGAGGTCCGGCATCCGTCCTACCTGGAAGGAATCTACGACACTCCACAGTGAATCGCATGCACTTCTGGCCAGGATGCGCCAGTGGTAGGATTTTCCATACTGGCAGTTCCTGGTATCGGTATAAGTGCCTGTCCATAATCCGCTCACAACGGGGGTTTGGGGCATGGTTGTACCCCGTTCCCACAGGAATACATCGTAAAAGGCGTTTTCCTGGTAGGTCCAGCGTAGTGTAACGGACGGCGTTCCCAGGATTTGGTTGGAGGCCGGGGCCAGGTGGGCTGGCGTTTGCTTGAGCGTACCGTACACCACGTATCGGAACGGCCGTTCGTACAGCAACAATCCGTCGTACAGCAAGCGCAAGTGATAGGTCAGCGAGTCGGTCGCCGTCACTGCGTTCAACAGTGTCATGGAAGGAAGTACGTAGGAGCCGGCTTGTTCATATCCGCTCAGATGGAGCGGAGTACCGGCCAAGGTCCAATCTACATCCATCTGGCTGGAAATAACGGAAAGATCGATTACGGATGTGGGGTGTCCAGAACAAACCGTTACATCAGACAAGCTGTGTAGCGCATCGATGTCCACCGTTTTGTAGTTGATTGCCGTCACCACATGGTTGAACCGCATGTTTCGTGCCGTATGCAGGATGGTTTGTGCGTAGGTTGCCTGAAGGGTTCCGTTGAAATGCAACCACGGTGTTGTATCCGCCGTGTCGGATTGGAACGTCAGGATGCTGTTCCGGGATCTGGTCAGCAGGGAGTCCAACCGCATCAAATCGTCGTTGAGCCCCTGATCCATTGGAATGTCCATCTGGATGCCGGGTTGTACCTGGATGATGATAGAACCGGTTATCGAACACCGGGAAAAACTATCGAACAGTTCCCGGGCCGAGGTAAAGTTCTTGACACCCGAACGCTGTGGATTGAGTGTATAATAGGTATCCAATCTCCACAAGCTCTCCTTGTCGATACTGATGCCGGTCGTGGTCGTGTCGGTATCGATTCCGTCGGAAACAGCCAGCGTCACCTCGTAATTCCCCGGCTTGTCGTAGACGTGAAGGGGATGCTGGAGGGTGCTGGTTTGTCCGTCTCCGAACCGCCACAAGTAGGTACGTGCCTTGACGGAAGAGGTGCTGGTGAATTGAACCCGGTTCAAGTGTATGTCCTGGAAAAAGCTGGCGTACAATCCTAAATTGGCAGTTGCCACACCGATCGAACCGTCTTTGACCGGACAGGTGATCGTGTTTAACGAATCACGCACATAGGCATCGCTGAATGGGACGCTTTGGTAGCTACCTGGTTCCCATGCGGTTGGAATGGTGACGGGTATTGTCAACAAAATGCCCGAGGTGCCGCTGAAAGATAGTTTTTCCGGGCTGGTAACTGTAACACGGAACACATTGTTGCCAAGCGTGTCAACGGTGAGCTGATGCCCGTTGCTTCTGCCGGACAGGGCGATGTTTGCAGGATCAACCATCAGGCTGGGTGGGAAGCTGAGTTGAAAACCGGCTTCAAAGACCCGTTGATTGAGGTTTGACAGGTAAATGGGAAAACTGAGTTGATTTCCACCTGTTCCGGTTTGATTCAAGCCGATCAGGCTGAATAAGGGATTTTCGACTTCCTCCGGTTGTTGCGGGCTGATTGGATCGAAATGCAGCTTGGCCGTTAGGTTGAGAGCTGTCTGACCCATTGTCCGGACTAGGGTGGCGTTGGTCGTTAGCAAACTGTCAGCCAGGTACCAGCCATCAAATACGAAACCGCTTTTCGGATAGGCAGTTATCTGAAAGGACTCACCTTCGCGGATATACCCGCCACTCTCGTAATTGAAGGTGCACGCTTTTTGGGGATTGCTTGTCAAGGTTACCGGATGGGTGGGGACGGTTGTAGTGGGATCATTCGGATTGCCCGGGTTGTAGGTGTATTTGGCCGTGAACCGGATATCTTTTTTCGGCATGATCAGCACGAACTGGGAAGAAGAACTCAACAGGGTGTCGGCTGTCCACCATCCGTCGAATCGAAAGTTTTCCCGCATCGATGCGTTTAGCTGAATCGTGGAACCGGCCTTGTAATACCCCTGCCCTTCAAGGTAGAAGTCGTTGGTCGGTGTGGATAGCAGCGAAGCGGTGTAAACATCGGTGGTGTCGAAGAACGCTGTCAGGGTGATCGGTCGGTCGGGCATGAGGAAGCTGAATCCTTGATTCTGGGAAACGATTGAATCGTTCACCTTCCAGCCTATGAAGATGCCGGGGACAACCGGAGTCGCATCCACCCAGATTTCCTGTCCTATGCTGTAGGATCCGTCACCATGCAGCAATCCTGTTTGGGACGGATGACTCAGCAGGGTCAGTTTGCTTACCGCTCCGGGTTCAGGCGGGTTGGATGGATCAAATGTCGCCGCGTCAGCTGTCATCACAATCAAGGATGACAGCATGGTCAACAACAGTGTTGGTATGAATGGTTTCATAGGTTGGGTCTTAATAAACCACAGACTTGAACATGTGATTGTCCACCTGGATCAGGTAAACTCCTTTTTCAACCGAAAGCTGTGTGGACAGTGTTTTTGCTGTCCATTGGCCGACCAGAAATCCGTCCGGCGTGTACACCCGAATGTTGTTACCCGGTTTGGTCTCTACGTTCAGTTTGCCGTTCGAGGACCAAACTTTGGTGGGATTGACATCATTTTGTGCACTCAACCCTGTCGGTGTGTTCAATCGGATCTCAAACCGTCCGTCAAACGTACCCTTGTCTGACGTAAATGTATAAGAAGCCTCGTTGAGTACCGTTTCCTGATGCAACAGGTTGTCGCGCAGGGTCACCGTCTTGCCACCAGCCTGAAGGTCGTGACCGGCAATGGTGTACGTACCGGTGTTGCCAAACCGGCAACCCAGTCGGATGCATCCGTCTGCTGTCGGACGCTCGTTGATGGACAACCGGTTGTTTGACGGATCAATGGTGTATAGTTGAGGAACAGCGGCCACCATGCTCATAAATTTGGTGGCGTCAAGTCCCAGTTCGTAGGCCTGACTGGCGCCTTCGTTGATGACAACCCTGCATTTGTCGGTGCTTTCATTGTCGTTCAGTGTGAGGTTGATGAGGCTTCGGTTTGCGGCGGAACGTTTTCTGACTGAGTATCCGCCATGTTCCGAAAATTCGGTCAATTGACGACCGGCAGGCAGGAATCCGATGTAGGCCATGTCGGTCGGCTTCTGTACGAAAAAGGCCTCGTACGGCTTGAGTACATAGGAATCATCGGTCAGTGATAAGGCTTCGTAGGTTTTGTACATGTAATTCCAAACCGTGATGGGTCCTGCGAAATCAATTTGAAGTGAGTTGAAGAAGGAAGGATAGGGGTTTCCAACCAGATTCCAGCCCCCGTTCGAGGGTTGGGTCGAAGCGTTGACTTTCAAAGGAGTCTTCCAGGTAGCCGGATCGAAAACGGAAAGCTTACTGCTTTCGGTGGCAGTGAAGGTAAAGATGCCATCATCACTGCATTGGAAGATATACCCGTTTCCGGATTTTACGATGCTGTCTTCCGTAAGCGTCTTCCAACTGTTGCCTGTTCCTCCTGTGGCCCGTTCTGCACCGTCATAGTGGCGGAACACGAATTGGGCGTTTGCATTGCTCTTGGTTATATCGGAAATGGCGGCGTCAAAGGGCAACGTCAGGAAATACCAGGCATTTGCCTTAGCCTGTAGGCTGATTCGTACCTGGTCGGCCGAAACATCCTGGCACTCGTTGATGAACTGGGCGTAATTGTCGTACAGTTGGAATGACGAATAATACGAATCATACGACAAATCTGCATTGAGTGTGAATGTTTTGGTACGTAAGGGCGTGTTGCCCCTTACAGTCATGGAGGCGTTCGTGTAGATGGACACATCGGGTTTTCCGGTAAAACGTGCGTTATCGTTCAAGACGAGTTTTCCCCGTACTGGTATGGAAGATACGGAGTCTAAATTTGAATAGATGGGATAAAACGTACTCCAACCATCAGCCTGTTTGTAGGCTGTGGAAGACCAGGCCGGTACGGTGAGCGAAATGGACGAGGGAGTCACGCCATAAAAGGCATTGTTGCTTAGGGAAGGAGGAGTCACTTGTTCGCAGGCAATGTTTTTGAGCATGGTGCAATTGTAAAAGATGCCGCCACCCAACGTATACAGGTTTCGGGTAAGGAAAGCGGTATCGATGGGGTTGTCACCAAAGGCATAACTTCCTACTGTATGAATAAGGGGTTTCAGCCGTAGTCGGCTTATCTTGTTGTATCGAAATGCGTTGTCACCTATGCTCTCCACGCTGTCGGGCAATTGGAGCGAAGTCAGTTTGCAGTCGTAAAATGCGTTGGCTTCTATTGTTTTCAGGCGTGCAGGAAATGTGATGTTTTTCAAACTGTTACAGCCATAGAAGGCTTGATAGGGAATGTTGGTGATGGCATCGGGAAGCATGACCGTTGTCAAACTCGGACAGTTGTTGAAGATATAGGATTCAATTCTGGTCAATCCAGTAGGTAGGTAAACAGATTCAAGGCAGGTGTTGCCGTTAAACAGGCTCGATCCCAATACGGATACTTTTTTTGGAATCGTGATGGTGCGAAGATTTGAACAAGAGGTAAATGCTTGGTTGCCTATGAATTCGAGGCTATCCGGTAGGATTATGCTGAGCAGTAATTTATTGCCGTTGAACTGTTGGTCCGGGATTTGTGTCAGTCCTGCCAGTTTCAGGTCGATTGTCAACAGGGAAGGCAGGCTTTGCTTGATCAGGTTCATGTCGGTGCTGTTCAAAGGACCGCTGATAGTCAGTTCGTGTACGTCTTTCAGGTAGGAAACTTTTTGAAGGATGGCATCTCCCAGTGTGCCTGCCTGGGTTAAATTGACCGAAACCTTGGTCAAGGTATCACCGGCAACAATCATGATGTCGGTCCATTCGCTTTTGTATGCGGAAGCAGCTTCGGGAGCCACGTGGGCGTATTTTATGTTTCCAAGGCTGTAATAAAGGGAGGGTGGTGTAACAGCCAGCGACTTGCAGGAACGGTATCCGGTGTTGTGAAATGCCTGGTACCCGATGCTTGTGACGGTAGCCGGAATGACGAGTTGGCCTTTCAGTGATCGGCATCCAATGAATACATTATCCTTGATGTTGATGACACCAACCGGCAATGAGACGGAATCGAGGCTGACACAACCATTGAACGTGCCACTCCTGATTTCCGTCATGTTGTTTGACAAAACGGCTACCTTGAGTGAAGTGCATCCGTTAAATGAGTTTTCACCCACACTTTTGACCGATTGAGGCAAACGCAGCGTATCCAGACTGCTGCAGTTGAAGAAGGAATAGTTGCCCAATGATTCCAGCACGTTTGGTAACCGGATATTTTTAAGCGAGGTACACCCGAAAAACTGATAACCCTGTATAATCAGCAGGTTGTTCGGCAAGATTACGGTTTTCAGTGCCGGGCAATTGTAAAAGTTGTATCCGGGAATTGTGGCCAATGTGGGTGGGAAAACAACCGTTACCAATGAACTGCAATTTCGGAAGACATATCCGCCAATGGCCGACAGATTGGCAGGCAGATACGCTGAACGTAACGATGAACAGCTTTCGAAGGCTTCATCGTTAATTGTGGTCAGGGTAACTGGAAATGCGATGGAATCAAGAGCACTGCAACCTTTGAACGCACTGCTGGAAATGGTGTTCAATCTGGCCGGCAGATGGACAGTCTTCAATGATCGGC
This sequence comes from uncultured Bacteroidales bacterium, assembly GCA_964438045.1. GTDB lineage: Bacteria > Bacteroidota > Bacteroidia > Bacteroidales > UBA1402 > UBA8389. The sequence continues at coordinate 20,331 of CAYTIY010000009.1, forward strand.
AACCGTAGAATGCGCCTGATTGAATGGTTGTCAACGTATCCGACAGGATGGCTGTTTTCAAGTTATAGCAATTGTAAAATACACTGCCGTCCATGGTTTTAAGTCCCTTGGGGAATTGAATGCCCTGAAGACTTTGACAATTGTTGAAGGCAGATCCACTTAGGGTGCTCACTTTAGGTGGCAATACGACTGAATCCAACAGGATGCAGTTTTGGAAGGCATAAGAATCAATGTATTGCAGGCTGTCGGGCAGGATGATACGCTGCAATGCCGAACATCCACTGAAAGCCATATAACCAATCCGGATTACATGTTTGGGCATCGATATCCGTACCAGCGATGTCTTGTTTTGTAAACCGTAATTCTGAAAGTTGTTGCTGTAATAAACCACTTCCGAAAGGTCAAGGTTGGCCAGCAAGGGTGTATACGAACGCAGGAAATCAATATCAGCGTTGTTTATCAAACCTTTCAGTTTAAGCGTTTTTGTGGTGGCCGCCTGGTCCAGGGTTACCAATGTGGACAAGGTACCGGCTGTCGGTACGTCAATCGTTCTACTCGATGAGTCGGGTGTTGTTGAACGCAGGGAGATGCTGCGAATACCCTGTGCGGCACTTGTTGTAAACAATCCTGCCAGTACTGCTAAAAAAACGATGCCTGTTCTTTTCATGGTTCTGTGTCGTTTTATGTTGTTTTCTTACTAGTAATGCCAGCCACGCTCTTCCAACCTGTACAAACACATTGACAGGTCATGAGAAGAGGCTTTAGGGGAAAAAAAGAATACACCCATCCACGGCATTTGTTTGGTGGATGAGCGCACACAGGTGAAAAAAACGAGAGTGGATGGAGGTGAGAACTCCTTGCAAATATATAGTAGTTTATTCATAGTTTGCTATTTTTTTGTTGTTTTTTTTCGTAATAGAAAAATACAATCATTCTGTGTGTCAGTACTGAGGTTTCGGTGGTTTTCAATACCTTTGCAGGGTATGACAACACTAAAACCTGTTCGTAAGAATTCACTGAGGGCGTGGATGCTGGCTGCTCGACCGAAAACATTGGCGGCCGGAGTGGCGCCCGTGTTGGTGGCGTCAGGACTGGCGGCCCACGATGGACGTTTCAACGTCGTTCCGGCAATACTTTGCCTGGTGTTTGCCGTAATGGCGCAAGTGGCTTCCAACTTTGCAAACGATTACTTCGATTACGTCAAGAAAACTGACAACGAAGATCGACTGGGCCCTGCACGTGCCGTTTCTTCAGGTTGGATTGACCCCCTGCAAATGCTCATCGGGCTGACTGCGGTTATTGCTGTGGCCTGCTTCTTCGGTATGGGCCTGGTTTATTACGGAGGATGGGAAATGATCCTGGTGGGTGTGGCCTGCGTGATCAGTCTACTGGCATACACTGCCGGTCCCTGGCCGCTGGCGTATCACGGGCTGGGTGATGTGTTTGTTCTCCTCTTTTTCGGTTTTGTACCTGTTGTGTTTACCTATTACGTTCAGGTGGGTGAACTCACCCCTATGGCATTTCTGGCCGGAGCCGTGGTCGGTTTGCAATCCGTCAATATATTGGTGGTCAACAACTATCGTGACCGGGATACCGACAAAAAAAGCAATAAGAAAACCACCATTGTGGTGTTTGGGGAGGCCTTCGGCCGCTGGTTCTACCTGTTGAACGGATGTGCCGCCTGTCTGTTGAGCCTGTTGTTTTGGTTGGACAATGCTCCCTGGGCCGCGCTCTTACCTTTACTGTACTTGTTTCCGCATAGTTCAACATGGAAGAAACTTGTCAGTATCCGGCAAGGCAGGGCTCTTAATCCATTATTGGGCGAAACAGCGCGCAACCTGTTACTTCTGGCGCTTCTACTCACCATAGGATTTATACTATGAACCCTGTCAAACTTATTACCGATTCCATCCAGCCGCTTTCGGTCATGCCGGATACCATTGGTTATGAACTGTTTGAAACTTCGCTGGGTATCTTGCTGGTAGCTGTCACAGAGGTGGGGCCTTGTTTGGTGACGCTGGTCGATAAAGCCGATGACGTGAAGGCTACCTTGTCCGGTTTGTTTTCCGGAACACGCTGTGAACGCACTTCCAATACGCTGACACAGGCGGTAAAAACCCGTTTGCTAGGCGGTGGTTTGCTCGATGCCACGCCGCTGACGTTTCATCTGAAAGGAACCGATTTTCAACTGCTTGTTTGGCAGGAGCTTATGAAAATTCCTTGGGGGAAAACAATCACCTATGCAAAATTGGCCGAACGAATCGGTAAGCCCAAAGCCTCTCGCGCCGTAGGAAACGCTGTTGGCGACAATCCAATTTTCTGCCTGATTCCCTGTCACCGGGTAATCCGTTCCGATGGATCCCCGGGTAATTACCACTGGAAACCTGACATGAAGCGATTGCTACTGGAAGCAGAAGGGGTGGAAATGCTTCGCAGATAACGACACCCTCCCGGCGTAACGGAAGCAGTCATTTGTTCCGGAGATCCGAATATTACTTACTGCATCCGATTGAATTTCAACTCGTTGATCTTGAGTTTCTTTTCGTCTTTCGAAGTAACCACAGCTGGCGGTTCCTTTTCATCCATCATGATTTCCGACCGTGCCAGCAAAGGTACTTCCTCAACAGCCACGTTGGTGGCATCCAGACCGTAATACCGAACATCGTTCAACCCAATCTTGCGGATAATGAAGAACAGGTTCATCACAAACTTTTGCACGTTCTCGAAATCGTAGTCCTTATTAGGAACCCGCTCGATGACAATGTAACGGAAATCGCTCAACACGTTGAATTCACGCAGCGACGGATAATGGCTTACCAGGTCGATTTCTTTGTCCTCCATCAATTCGTGTACGATGTTGTGGAAGTAAAGGTTGGCCTTGGTAGGAATCTTGAATCCCAACCGCAGGTCGATGCGGATCAGGACACCAGGAATCAGCTGACGCACCTCGTATTCAGTGGTGTGCGGGTCATCCACAATGTCCACGTGAAGCAACCAGTAAATATCGGCCCGCTTGGGCTGTTTCCTCAGGATGGAAAAGATAATCTTGCTTTCAATCTCATGCGTGTTGTTGGCATGGGTGACGTATACCAGGTTGGAGGCGTATTTGGGAACCGACTCGTCAACCGACAACGCTTTGATGACCGGCAGGTACTTGTCAATGCCTACGAACGTGATGAAGCTGTTCTTGATGCGACGTCCCTTGCTCCAGGTATACATAATAAGGATGAAGAATCCGGCCATCATCAACGTGATCCAACCGCCGTCTTTGAATTTGGTCAGGTTGGCGGTAAAGAAAGACAACTCGACCGTCAAGAATAGGATGCCGAGCAGCACCTGTACAAACCGCCTCACTTTGCCCTCCAGCCAGAACAACAACAAGATGGTTGTCATGATCATGGCCAGGGTGATGGCCAGCCCGTAAGCGGCCTCCATGCCCGACGACCGTTTGAAATACAATACGATGAAACAACACCCGAAACACAGGACGGAATTGATGAGCGGGATGAACATCTGACCCTTCACATTGGTAGGGTAGTGGATGCGGATCTTGGGAAAGAAATTAAGCGAGATGGCCTCGCTGATGATGGTGTACGACCCGCTGATCAACGCCTGGCTGGCAATGATGGCCGCAGCTGTGGAAATGATGATGCCAGGTCCGAAAAACCAGGAAGGCATAATGGCGTAGAACGGGTTCGTTTCAGGCGTGATCTGGTCGGCATGACCGATGATCCAGGCTCCCTGTCCGAAGTAGTTGAGCAACAGGGTGGTTTTTACGAAAATCCAGGTAATCCGGATATTCTTGATACCACAGTGTCCCAGGTCGGAATACAACGCCTCGGCACCGGTGGTGCACAGGAACACGGCACCCAGCAGGATCAACGCATTGGGGTGGCTGATCAGCAACTGGATGGCGTAGTAGGGGTTGAACGCTTTCAGCACCAACGGATTGTGGAATAGCTGGATGGTACCCAAGACCCCCAGCATGGTAAACCAGACCAGCATGACGGTTCCAAACGATTTTCCCAACAGGGAAGCACCAAATTGCTGTACCAGGAACAACACGCAGAGTATGACCAGCACCACGGGAACAACCGATACGTCCGGATCATACAGCCTAAGCCCTTCGACAGCCGATGTCACGGTGATGGCAGGAGTGATGATGCCGTCGGCCAGCAGGGCGCAGGCACCCGTGATGGCGATCAGGTAAATCCATTTCTTTTGCTTCTTGACCAGGGCGAACAGGGAAAGAATGCCACCTTCCCCCTTGTTGTCGGCCCGAAGTGTGATGAGTACGTATTTGAACGTGGTCTGTAGCGTCAATGTCCAAAATACGCAGGAGATGGCTCCCAAAACAAATGCTTCGTCAATGCCGTTGGCTCCGCTCAGAATGGCCCGCATCGTGTAGAGTGGGGATGTTCCCAAGTCACCATACACGATGCCGAGCGTAATCAGCATGCCGGACAGGGTTAACCCTGACGTGGTTTGCTCCGTTGAGTGTTGCTTCATACGTGCGGTGTTACAGTCCAAGCGAACGCATCACAGCCTGTATCTTGACCTCGGCGGCGGCTACAGCTTTTTCGTAGTCATCACGACGTATCATAATGCCTCTGACTTCAATGTAGAACTTGATTTTTGGCTCTGTGCCTGAAGGGCGTATGGAGACTTTGCTACCATCCTTGGAGAAGAATTGCAACACGTCCGATGTGTCCGGCATGCTTAACGTCGTCGTGTCACCCGTACGTGGGTCAATAGCGGTCAGACCCATGAAATCCTTGGCAAGCACAACTGGCGATCCGGCAATTTCTTTGGGTCGGTTGGCCCTGAAGTTCTCCATCATCTGCCTGATTTCGTCGGCGCCCGATTTGCCTTTCTTCACGACGGAAATGCCCTTTTCCATGGAAAAACCATATTCGACGTAGATGTCCAGCAGTAGTTGATACAACGATTTGCCCTGACTCTTGGCCCAGGCAGTGATTTCAGCCATCAAGGCACAGGAAGAAACGGCGTCCTTGTCGCGCACAAAGTCTTCGGCCAGAAACCCGTAACTTTCCTCGCCGCCGCCGATGTAGACCTTCTTTCCTTCCAGTTCGCGCATCACAGCAGCTATCCATTTGAATCCGGTATAGCAGTCGAAGCATTCCACCTTGTTCTTGTCGGCTATGGTCTTGATCAGTTCCGTTGTCACAATCGTTTTGACCACATATTCGTTACCCTTCAACCGTCCGGTTTCTTTCCAGCGGGTGATTAGGTAATAGATAAAAATCAGGGCGGTCTGGTTGCCGTTTACCAGGATCCATTCGCCCCTGTCGTTTTTCACTGCCACACCCACACGGTCAGCATCGGGATCGGAGGCCATCACGATGTCGGCATCCACTTCCTTTGCTTTTTCAATGGCCATGTTCAATGCAGCCGGTTCTTCGGGATTGGGAGAAACCACGGTGGGAAAATTGCCATCCACCACGTTCTGTTCGGGAACAGGAATAATATTGGAAAAACCGAAGGCCTTCAAACAGGCCGGAATAATACGCACACCCGTTCCATGAATCGGAGTGTACACGATTTTCAGGTCGCTTTGTTGCTTGATGGCACCCGGAGACAGGCAGATGGTCTTGATGCGTTCGATATACGCTTCGTCCATTTCTTGGCCGATTATCTCAATCAGGTCCTTGTTCCCGTTGAACAAGATGTCCTTTGTCGAAACGCGGCCCACCTCCTCAATGATATTCACGTCATGTGGTATGACGATTTGGGCACCATCTTCCCAGTAAGCCTTGTTTCCGTTGTATTCTTTCGGATTGTGCGATGCGGTGAGGATGATGCCGCTCTGGCAGCCCAGTTCCCGGATGGCAAAAGACATTTCCGGAGTCGGACGCAGGTCTTCAAAGAGGTAGACCTTGATGCCGTTGGCAGAGAAGATGTTGGCCGAAATCTCGGCAAATTTTCGGCTGTTGTTGCGGCAGTCGTGTCCGATGACCACTGAGATTTGAGGCAGGTTGGCAAAGTTTTTTTTCAGGTAGTTGCTGAGCCCCTGAGTGGCGGCACCTACGGTGTATATGTTCATGCGGTTTGTGCCTGCGCCCATGATGCCGCGCAGACCACCCGTGCCAAACTCGAGGTCACGGTAGAAGCTGTCGATCAGATCGGTTTTGTCTTCTTTTTCCAGTAACAGCTGAACCTCAGCACGTGTTTCCGCATCGTATGAATCGCTCAGCCATTGTTTGGCCCGTTCGGTGACTTGAATCAGCAATTGTTCGTCCATAATGTTTAGTTTGATTCGTGTATGGTTTTTGAGACAGTAAACTTTCCACCGGCATCCTTGACGATGCTTCTGTAGAAAGGATCCCCGTATCCCGGAAAATCGGGCGATTCGGGTTGTCCGTATGGGTTTCGGGTGAATTTTTCGTCAGTTTCCTTTTTGATGTTTCCATCCATATACTTGATCATCAGGTATTCACCGAGCTTTTTCCACCGTTTGGTCGTGGATTGGGCTTGGGTGACGGAATAGTCTGTCAGCAACATGCGTACGCTATCGGGATGTTGTTCGTAGAAGGAGGCGATGCTGTCGTCCAAAACGGCTATGTCGGCGTTGAAGGTTGCTTCCAGGTTTTGTTGAACCGGTCTGATGTCTTTGATCATGTAACTGTATTTCGTGTAACATTGATTGGCTACCCAGTTGTTGATCCAAAAGGCTGAAGTCCATGAAAATGTCAGGAGATCGCCGTTGCCAACGCGGAAGCACTCGGGGATTTCGTTGATGCCGCAAAATATGGGAACGTACACCGATGTATTGGCGTCATCCACTCCAAACCACAAAATGCCACCGGCCGGGTCTGGCATCCAGTTGCGCATCTGTGCCACAAAGGTGAAACCTGTCTGTTGGGTGGCGGTGGCACGCTCGTTCACATATTCGATTGAATCGAGGATGTACGACAATGGTCGCCAGCGGTAGGGTGACTGGAAGGGGCCTGCACCCGCATCGTTCCGCATGTCAAACGGGGTGTCCTCGAAGTGGTCGCGCATGAACTCTTTGAAATCCTGTGCGCTCAGCTTGCGGTCCGGTTTGACGAAAAGGGGCATGACCTCGCGACTATTACCGTTAATATAGGGTAAATAGGCGTCCATACCCGATTTGACACGCCTGAAAAAACTCCACACCCTGGCCTCGCACCAGCGCAATGCTTCGAAATCCAGGGGGGCGAAGGCGTCTGCAAAACTAAAGTCTTTGTTCATGCCGCTGAAATAGCCTTGTTGGCGGGCAAATGAAATGACATCCGGAGAGTACAGGCAGTTTTCAGGATCATCCAGTGGAAACTGGCGAATGCGTGCCTGGTTGGCATGCCCGGATACGCAGTCGTCCGGAATGCGAACAGCTACCCAAACGGCTCCCTTGTAATCGGGTCCCTTGCCAATCATATCCATGATCCAGACTTCATTCGGATCCCCGATGGAGAACGATTCGCCTTCGCTGCAGTATCCGTATTCGGCTACCAATTTGGTCATCACCTGGATGGCCTCCCTGGCTGTTTTTGATCGTTGGAGCGCAATGTAGATCAGGCTGCCGTAATCGAGAATCGCCGTGGTGTCAACCAGTTCCTTGCGTCCACCAAACGTGCTTTCGGCAATGGAAACCTGGTGTTCATTCATGTTTCCCACCACTGAGAAGGTATGTGGTACCTGTGGAATGCTTCCCAGGGGTTTCCCTGTATCCCATTCCTTGATATCAAGCTGGCTGTTTTCAGGCCAGTCGGATGCCGGCCAATGGTACAGTTCCCCGTATAAAGTGTGCGAATCGGCCGAATAGGTGATCAGGGTAGAACCATCAACGGTTGCACGCGCACCGGCTAAAAAACTGGTACACCCCATCATCGGTTGGAGAACATGGCTCAATAAGATGGCCGACAGAATGAAACGAAGAACTGGCTTCATAAAACGTACGTCAATAATAAAACGAATGACTGAACGTACCGGTGTTGCCACAGGCGTCAGTAACGGTCAGCACCAGGTTATGCCGGTTTTTTTTATTCAATCGGCTGTCATCGAATACGTAGACCAACTGTCCGGTACGCGCCACGTACTGGAACAATGCCCACTGTCCATCAATGGTCCCACTCCAAGTGGCGATACCGGATGCATTATCTGAAACGTGGATACGAAATAAACGATTTTTGACCGCATTATTACTATCCATCGGTGTAATTTTTGGGGGTGTCGTGTCGGTCAATACCGTAAAGGTGCCAAATTCCCTGATGGAAGTGGTCAGCCATCCTGCGCTGTAAACTCCGCTGCCCGCATACGCCCACCATCCGGCCTTGTTTTTCTTTGCTAGGTAATAAGCCGATTTGCTGGTCAAGGTATCGTTGTTGATACGTATGGAAAGCGGAACGGCCAGGTGCAACGGGGTGTCTTCGTCGTGCAGTCGGATGATGTCCGAGTGCTTGCCGGCATCAATGCGTTCAGCAGTGAAATGGAGGTCTTCGTACAATGCGCCTTCAGGAATGTCCAGCTTGACACCCTCTTCTTTCCAGACATTGTAGCGGTGGTGATCCATATACTGACCTTCCCGTTCGGGCAGTGTCACGTCCATGGTTTTTCCCTTGAGCACCATTGTCAGGGTTGCGCTATTGCCGTGTCTGTCTTTCAGTTCGTAGCGGAAACGGGAAACCTCGCCGTCGCGCAGGTGGAATAGCCCACGGTCTGATGCGAAACAGTGTGGCCACCGGTTGCCGGGCAGCAGGAACGAACGCATGACCCCGTTGTTGCCGTTGCGCCAAACCTTGTAGTCGATCATGGCGTTTATGTAGCGTGTTTCGGAAAATGCAAATCGATCCATCTGTTGCGAGAACAGTAGTGTGTCGTTCTTGAACAGTTTGACAGACCACACACCGTATATGTTTGATGTGTTGTCCATGTAGTCATATGCCTTGATGCCAAGACCCAGCAATCCGTAGGCTGAAGGAAACGTGTCCTTCAGCGCCCATGCGCCATTGGAAAGTCGGATGGTCGGTAGGTGAAGTTTCTGTTTTCCTCCGTTGATGGCTCCCAGTCCATCTATGGCGAACAGCGTCAACTCACGGAACCGTGGTGCCTGTTTGTCAGGAATTCGCTTGCTATACCAGATTAACGGATCGAGCACGTCTTCCGATCGGGTATCCCTGATTTCAAAGTGCAGGTGGGGGGCCGAGGAGGAGCCGGAGTTGCCGCTGTAGGCTATCAGTTGTCCGGCTTTAACCGGAATTCGGTTGGGTGTGCAGAGGGTGTCGAGTTCGAAGGATTTCCTGTCGTATTGCCAGGCTTTCGCAATGCTGTCGAACGGTTGGGCGAAGCAATCCAAGTGTCCGTAAACGCTGGTGTGACCACTTGGATGATCCAGGTACAAGGCATATCCAAAACCAGATGCGCTGATCCGGATGCGTGAAATCCATCCGTCAGCTACCGCATAAACAGGATAACCGGTTCGTTTGTTGGTTTTGAAGTCCAGCCCTGAATGAAAGTGATTGCTGCGGATCTCACCGAAATTCCCGCTCAGGAAGGGTGTGATGCGCATGGGTAAGCCGAACGCTGGGGCAGGCGGTACGTGCTGCACCTTGACTGGCTCCTGTGGGGACGATGATTGGCCAATGGAACTGACTACCAACAACAACAGGCAGCCGGAAAGCAACAAACGGATACGACGCATCATGGGCTATTGTGTTTCAGCCTGCAAAAGAAAAGAGCGCCCCGGCTGGGTAACGGCTGTCAGATCAGCTTGTTGGTTTTCGTATCGGGAAAGATGATGGCCGGCTTGAATGTCTTGGCGACTTCAAAGTCCATATGCGCATACGCCATGATGATGACGATGTCGCCTTTCTGAACCTTGCGGGCCGCGGCTCCGTTCAAGCAGATGGTGCCTGTGCCTCTTTCTCCCTTGATGACGTAGGTCTCAAACCGTTCTCCGTTGTTGTTGTTCACAACGTGCACCTTCTCGTTGGGAATGATATTGGCTGCATCCATCAGATCTTCATCGATGGTAATGCTCCCGATGTAGTCCAAGTTGGCTTCCGTCACATGAACGCGGTGAATCTTGGATTTGACGACTTCAATCAGCATGCTTGTAAACTATATTGTCTATGAGTCTGACAGGTCCGCAGTATACAGCCACACATCCTACGATGTAGTCGGAATCGCTCCATTCGTTCACGGCCTGCAGTGTCCTGCCATCCACTATGTTGAAGTAATCCAGTCTAAACAGGGGCTCTAGGCCGAGTTTTTCGCGGACAAACAGCATGGTGTCGCTGACACTGTTTTCGGTGGCAAAGATACGACTTTCGGACAATATTCCGGCAATACGGGGGGCTTTTTCACGTTCGGCTGCTGTAAGTCGTTTGTTGCGGCTGCTCATGGCCAGTCCGTCACTTTCCCTTTTGATTGGACAGGCGACAATGGTGGTAGGTAATTCCAGTTGTCGGACTAGTTCACGGATAATGGCCAGTTGCTGGAAATCTTTTTCTCCAAAATAAGCAGAGTCGGGTTTTACGATGTCGAACAAGCGGCTGACTATTTGAGCGACCCCATTGAAGTGTCCGGGCCTAAAGGCGGCTTCCATTACGGTGCCCAGCGTGCCGAAATCGAATGTCCTGGTATCGGGTGTAGGGTACATTTCAGCAACCAAAGGTTCAAACAAATAGGTGCAACCGGCCTGCTCCAGCATTTCGGCATCTTTAACAGGGGTTCTGGGATAGGTTTCCAGGTCCTTCGGGTCATTGAATTGAGTCGGATTGACAAAGATGCTTGCCACGCAGCAGTCATTTTCCTGGACGCATTGATTGATCAGGCTGATGTGTCCTGGGTGCAAGGCACCCATGGTTGGTACAAATCCGATACGTCGGCCTTTTTTGCGTTCGGTGGTCAAGGCGGCATCCAGCTCCTTTATGGTCGTATAGCGTTTCATAGGCATGTGAATGGGGTGGGGTGGAATTGGTCGGCGAGGTGCTGTTTGTTCGTCTGGTCGCCGTCCTGCTTGTTTTTTAATGGGCTGCAAAAAAAGCAAATAATTGTCAAATATCGAAATTATCGAAGGAATACTTGCTTATTCAGTAATTTATTTTTAGTATCTTTGCATCCGATTTTACCTTTACGCAGGATTATAGTATGAAGATTAACAGGGTCCTTTTTATTAGTCAGGAAATATATCCATATTTGCCTGCTTCCGAGGTAGCTACCGTTTGCAGGGACTTACCTCAGGGTATTCAGGAGAAGGGCCGGGAAATCAGAACCTTCATGCCTAAATACGGAAGCATCAACGAACGTCGCAACCAGCTACACGAAGTAATCCGGTTATCCGGCATGAATCTGATCATCGACGACAACGATTATCCGCTCATTATCAAGGTTGCATCCATCCAGTCTGCCAGGATGCAGGTCTATTTTATCGATAACGACGATTTTTTCCAACGCAAACATACGGTTTCCGACGAACAGGGTATGGAATTTGAAGACAACGACGATCGTTGCATCTTCTTTGTCCGTGGCGTGATTGAAACGATCCGCAAACTGCGTTGGGTTCCAGATGTGGTGCATATTCACGGATGGATTGCCGCGTTGGCTCCTCTATACATCAAACGTGCATTTGCCGATGATCCTTGTTTCAGGAGTTCCAAGGTGGTTTATTCTGTGTATGACAATGGCTTCAATCAGCCTCTCAGAGACTCATTCAAACAAAAACTGATCATAGACGGTGTTGCTGAATCCGATTTACAGGATTTGGAGGGTAGCGTTGATTTCATGTCCCTGACCAAACTGGCAATGCGCTACTCGGACGGTGTGATACAGGGTAGCGAGGCCATTCACCCGGATATCCTTCAGGCAACATCAGACATGGGTGTACCATTCTTGGCATATCAAGGCAGTGAAAGTTACATTGACTCTTACAACGAATTCTATGACCAGGTTTGTGGTTGAACGGTGCGGGATTAGCGGACTGACCCCGGTTTTTCGCTTTCACGTTCGTACGTTCATTGTTCTTGTGGCTTTGGCTGCGGGTATTTCTTCGTGTTCGAATGATGAGTTGCTCGGCCTGTCCGTTCAGCCGGGTCAGGATCGCATTGAGGCTTTCTATGATACCGTCTCTGTTTTTTCTGAAACCAAACGGATCGATTCGATCTATTCCCGTAGTGCCATTTCCTATTTGGGTGAATTCACCGATCCTTTTTTCGGAACGTCCACCTGTGATTTTATGGCGCAGTTGTTCTGTCCGTACAATCTGAGTTTTCCCGATGATGTCCAACGCATCGACTCGGCATTCCTGTATATGACATATGACAGTTGGTTTGGCGATTCCACCACGTTGATGCATGTCAACGTATATGAATTGGGCAGACCGTTGTCGTGGGAACAGGCTTATTTTACCAACCAGGATCCCTCCGCATACCTGACCGGTTCAACGTTGTTGGGGTCGGCTTCCTTCACTACCGGTGATATGTATTCGACGGCTGCAGAACGAAGGGAAGATACTTATTCCACCTACATCAAAGTACCCATCAATTTGGCTTTGGCCAACCGGTTTCTGAATGATTCACGCGATCCGTTAAAATCCTCTTTTTTCAAGTCACCCAGGGCCTTCCGCAATTATTTCAACGGCATCTATGTATCCTGTGATTTTGGCAACGGATCCATCGCTTACATCAACCACAGTGAATTGGAACTTTGCTACGGTACAACCCTGGAAAGCAAACTGACAGGACTCAAGGATTCATTTGTCGTACAAGCCAAGTATTTTCCTGTAAACAAGGAAGTTAAGCTGGTTAACCGTTTTGAGCACAAGGATTTGACCCGTTCGTTCAATCCGTTCAATCCGAGTGATTCGCTCAATTACATCTATACGCCTGCCGGTTTGTATACACGGGTTAAAGTGCCAGAGTCGTTGTTCAGAAACCTGAACGGGAAAACCGTCAACGCTTTGACTTTGCGGTTGAATGCCACGCAACTGGATACTTGGAAATTCGGCATGTCGCCTCCCACATCGCTGTTGCTGATTCGTGAATCAGACGCTATGGACTTTTTCAAGCGGTATGAAACGGAAGATAAACTGTATTCTTTCCTGGCTGAATACGATTCAGACCAGAAATGCTATACGTTCAACCTGAGTTATTACGCCCAGAAAATGGTGCGCGAACTGGCTGATTCAACTTCTACCACCTTTGAGCCGTTTACCGATATGTTGCTGATACCTGTCACCGAGGTGATCAACGGCGACGATGCAACCGTACGACTGGATCAGTCGCTGACGCCCTCCGCTGTCAAAATCAAAGGTTGGAACCATCCTTCTTCGTCCATGAAGTTGGAAGTCGTCTATTCAAAGGGTAAGCACAACTAACGGCCGGTCTTTTCCTCGTGCAAGGTTTCCGGCCGAAAGTAGGTTACTTTGTCTTTTTGCTTTTCAGAATCTTGATTGTGTCTTCCAGGTTGGCAATTGTATCTTCCTGGTTTTGTATGGTTGTCAACAGTGAATTGAGTTCCTCGTTGTCAATTGAAGACGGATACTGTGCGGATACACGCAACATGAAGTCACTCAGAACGTTCATGTAGTTTGTAAAGGCGTCGAAGGCCGACTCGTAGGGGCTGAAATGCTGGTGTACGGCTCCGTCTGAAGAACGCTTGGTACTCATGTAAAAAAAGTGGTCGCTGCTCTGCAGGTATGACCAATCCTGAAGCAGTCGGTGGTCCTTGGTCATCCGAACCCGTTCCCCCATCAGGTACAGTTTTTCAAAGGCTTCTTTTTGTAGGGTGTTTCCCAACCAGGCGCTCACATCCCGTTCCTCATCGGCCCACGAGATGTAATGCGGGACAGATAACGGTTCGGCTGCCTTGAAGCTGTCTGCGACTTCAGAAGGAGTGGCGAAGCGGAGGTGGTTCTTGGATGCAAAACCCGGCAATGCACGCATAAATTCAAAGATGCCGCTTTCCTTGGGTTGCAAGTTGCCCAGCGTTTCGTAATTCATGAACAAATTGATGAGTTTCTCATTTTCAGGACAGTGTCCGATCCAATCCACAAACTTGTCGGCTGTCAATGGAAATTCGGCCCACCGGTGGTCTGAAAACCGGAAGGAAATGTCATCGCTGAGCTTGCTGTTTTTCAACAGCAGCTTGACGGAGGAATTCACGGCGGCGCTGTAGACGAAATTCGGACTCTTCCAACCCAGGATATGCTTGGCTCCTTCGGTAATGATGGTTTTATACCCCATTTCAGCAACCAACTTGGCTATATCATCCGAATAAATCAACTCGGTATTGCGGAATACGGTCGGTTTTTGTCCGAACAACGCCTTGATACGCTTGCTGTGTTGAGACACCTGCAGTTTGAATTCATCCGGATCCTGGATGCTTGACAGGGAGTGAGCATAGGTTTCTGAAAGAAATTCCACGCATCCGGTCTGAGCCAGCTTCTTGAAACTGTCAATGACTTCAGGTGCATGCATTTCCAGTTGATCCAGGGCAACACCCGAAATGGAGAAAGCTACCTTGAACTGACCCTTGTTGGATTCGATCATCTCAAGCAGAAGCTGGTTGGCAGGCAAGTATGACCGACTCGCGATGCGGGTCAGGATTTCTTCGTTGTTGAAATCATCGTAGTAGTAGTGATCGGCCCCAATATCGAAGAAGCGGTACCGTTTGAGTCTGAAGGGTTGATGTATTTGGAAATAGAAGCAAATGGTCTTCATCATCTATGCTGTTTATGTATTACCGGTTATTGATTTCTTCATAAATTGACCGGACTTTCAGTCCAGCTAACTCCCACGTGATCGCATCCACCTCCCGTTTGCCTTCCTGTTTCAGGATCTCGTACATGGCCGGATAACTGATGATCGAATAAATGGCATCGGCCATCGCGTCGATGTCCCAATAATCAATCTTGATGGCGTAGTCTAGAATCTCGGCGCATCCCGATTGCTTGGAAATGATGCTTGGTACGCCAACCTGCATGGCCTCAAGTGGGGAGATGCCAAACGGTTCGGATACGGAGGGCATGATGTACACATCACTTGACTTGAGCAATTCATGCACCTGTTTACCTTTCAGGAATCCCGTGAAATGAAAACGGTCGGCTATGCCGCGTTTGGCAACCAGGTTGATCATGGCTTCCATCATATCGCCACTGCCTGCCATAACAAACCGAACATGCCGGTTTTTTTGTAACACTTTGTAGGCGGCTTCCACGAAATATTCAGGCCCTTTTTGCATGGTGATCCTGCCAAGGAATGTCACAATCTTGTCCTGGGTGTTGCGAATCGGATTAATGGACAACGTCTTTTCACTGACCGGTTCCACCGCATTGTGGACGGTGACCACCTTGCCCGGGGGTTGATGGTATTTGTTGATGACTGTTTCCCGGGTCAGGTCGCTGACGCAGACAATTTTGTCGGCATGGTCCATCCCG
>CAYTIY010000010.1:0-3012 GCA_964438045.1 uncultured Bacteroidales bacterium
TCACCACCCTTTATGGTATCATAAAACAAGCGATAGATGGAGTCACCGTCATTTTGGTAATTCTTGGCGGCGTTAATACCCCCCTGTGCGGCAATGGAGTGAGCGCGACGGGGTGAATCCTGTATGCAAAAGTTCAATACATTGAATCCCATTTCACCCAACGAAGCAGCTGCGGAAGCACCTGCAAGTCCGGTTCCCACCACAATGATGTCCAAACGGCGTTTGTTGGCCGGATTCACTAGTTTCTGGTGTGATTTGAAATAGGACCATTTTTCCGCCAACGGTCCTTCAGGAATCCTGGCGTCTATTGTATTCGTAGTTGTTGTTGCCATAGTCTGTAGAAATTAAGCCAGAAGATTGGTGATCAGGTAATAAACGGGAATGGACATGAACATCAGCACAACGATGGTGGCCACAATGTTGGAAATCATTTTGATGCGGGGCAACCACGTGTGATTGCTGCCTCCCATGGTTTGAATGGCACTCCAAACACCATGTGTGAGGTGAAACCAAATAGATCCAAGCCACACCATGTACAAAATGCAATAAACCGGACTTGAAAACAATCCCTGAACCAATGCGGCTCCAGGTACGTGCAATTCCTCTCCGCCAATTTTCGCCATCAATTCCTGCAATTGCATCTCATACCAAAAATTGTACAGGTGCAATCCCAAAAAACCAAAAATGATAATTCCGAGCACCAGCATGTTTTGAGCAGCCCAATCAACACCGGGAGCGCGTTTGCTGACCGCATAGCGTTGTTTGCCTCTTGCCAGGTAATTCTGAAGAGAAAGCCAGAATGCATACAACATATGTATGACGACCAAAGCAGCCAAGCCTACTGTACCGACAAGAGCGTACCAGTTGGCACCCAAGAAATGACAAATCTGGTCATAAACCTCGGGAGAGAGAATTACAAACAGATTCATGATGGCATGAAACGTCAGAAACAAGACCAGGGCTAACCCGGTGATGCTCATGATGAGTTTCCGTCCAATGGATGAATTGAAGATGAATAAACTCATACCTTTGAATAATTAATGTTATGGATTAGTAAGTATGTTTCCAAAGAAAGCGCAAAAGTAATCCAATTCAACTACAGTCGCAAATGAATACAGAAATTATTCATTAATAGCGTATCGGAAAAAATGGTTATTTTTGCACCACAAGGCGGACACGAAAATAACACCTTGCTTAGAAGAATTGTTTTGCACCTTGCACCCTATATTCCGTTCCCATGAACCTGATTCATTCCGATAAAATCAACAAGGCCATACTGGAACTATCTCAGTATGATTTACTGAAGGGTCTTTGCCACGAACAACAGGAATCCATGCCAATGCCGTCGAACACAGCGTTGGAGGAAATCATCGTACTCTGCCGTTCCGTTATTTTTCCCGGATACTTCGGAAATGCCAGTATTACGAAACACAACTTGTCATTTCACATCGGAGTCAACGTGGAAAGGCTGCACAGCGTGTTGAGCGGACAGATCCAGGCTGGCCTGTACTTTGCCGGACAACAGGATCAAAGTCCTTCTTTCTCTTGTTTTTCTTCGGAAACCCTCGATGTGGAGAAAATTAGCCGTATCAAGGATCAAGCTCAAGCTATTTCTGCCGATTTCATCGCATCTTTACCGTTGCTACGTGAACTTTTAGCGACAGATGTAGAGGCTACTTTCAACGGTGACCCGGCAGCCTGCAGTCTGGAGGAAGTCATTTATTGTTACCCAGGAATTCGAGCAATCAGCAATTACCGTATCGCACATAAACTGTTGGAACTGAGTGTTCCCATGATTCCACGGATGATCACAGAAATGGCACATTCGGAAACAGGTATCGACATCCACCCTGGAGCTTCAATCGGAAGTCACTTTGCCATTGACCATGGAACCGGCGTCGTCATTGGAGCCACTGCAGTCATTGGCACGAACGTAAAACTATACCAGGGCGTGACGCTCGGAGCGAAGAGCTTTCCTTTGGATGAAAACGGGAATCCCATCAAGGGTATACCCCGTCACCCTATCCTGGAAGATGACGTCATCGTTTATTCGAATGCCACCATACTGGGGCGAATCACCATCGGAAAGGGAGCGACTATTGGAGGCAACATCTGGGTAACCGAAGATGTACCCCCCAACGCACGCATGCTGCAATCAAAAGCCAGAAAATGAATTCATACGATTATATAGCTCTGACCCTGCAGGGGTTGGAAGATGTGTTGGCACAAGAAATTGCCGACCTGGGCGGAACGGAAATCCAAACCGCAGATGGCTTGGTTCGATTCAAAGGGGATAAGATTCTGCTTTATCGATCCAACATCCACCTAAGAACAGCGCTTCGAGTCCTTAAATTGGTTGTCCAGTTCAAGGCAAGCGAATCCGAAGAGGTTTTTAAGACGTTGAGCAAACATCCGTGGGAACAGGTTCTGACCGGTAAACAAACGTTCAACATTCAAGCAGACGTTCGCTCAAACGATTTTAAAAACGCCAGGCTACTTGGGTATAAAGTGAAAGAAGCCATCACAACTTACTTTGACGAGTCAACCGGCAAGCGGCCTTCTGTCCGTCTTACCAATCCTGACATCCTCCTTTTCGTGCATGTCATAGGCGATCAATGCGTTGTCTCCATCGACAGCTCGGGTGAGTCCTTGAGCAACAGGGGATACAGGGTCAGCAACGCTGAATCTGCCATCAGCGAAGTGATGGCAGCCGGATTGCTGTTGCTTTCCGGCTGGGATGGACGTTCCAATTTCTTTGATCCTATGTGTGGTTCAGGGACCTTGCTCATTGAGGCTGCCCTAATTGCGCTTAACATACCTCCCGGATTATACCGTAAAGGTTTTGCTTTTGAAAATTGGGCTGATTTTGATTCTGACTTGCTGGATTCACTTCTTGGCGATGAAAGTGAGGAGCGGACTTTTTCATTTAAGATTATCGGGTCGGATAGTTCACGCATCGCCATGGCTGCGGCAGAACGCACCATTAAGAATGCCAGTCTGTCCAAACACATC
>CAYTIY010000010.1:3022-34464 GCA_964438045.1 uncultured Bacteroidales bacterium
ATTCAGTCCATTCAGTCGATTCAGAACGCACCACTGCCAGGTTTGCTTGTAACCTGCCCTCCATACGGGGATAACATGCGGCCGGGAGACATCCTGGCTCAGTATGAACAAATCGGTGATTGCCTAAAACATTCATTCACTGGGTACACAGCCTGGGTACTGAGTACCAAGGAGGAGGCACTCGAAAAAATAGGGTTACGGGCTTCCGAACGAATTCGATTGAAAAACAACAACCAGGACTGCGATTTTCGTCGTTACGACATCTTCAAAGGCAGACCCAAATTTTCGGATTCATTTACACCAAAACGCCGCTGATTCTTCTTAATGGGCAAACAGAAGAAATACTACGTCGTGTGGGAGGGCAAGGTTCCCGGTATTTATCCCACGTGGGAGGCCTGCAAAACACAGGTAGATGGTGTTGAGCAGGCAAAATTCAAATCGTTCGAGTCTGAAGATGAGGCAAAAAAGGCCTTTTCTGATGGATGGAAAGCCTTTCTTCATTCAACAAAAAAGCGGAACACACCTCCCGGCAACAGACCTTCAGGCGAATACCTGGCTGTCGATGCTGCTTGCAGCGGTAATCCCGGACGTATGGAATACAGAGGAGTATACTCGGTTACTGGTAAGGAAATTTTCAAGCAAGGGCCCTACGAAGACGGCACCAACAATATTGGAGAATTTCTAGCCATCGTTCATGCACTGGCATTACAGACAAACAAGCGCACATCCCTTCCTATTTATTCCGACAGTGCCAATGCCATTGCCTGGGTAAGGAAGAAAAAATGCAATACAAAGTTGGAATGCAAACCCTCGAATGAAGTTATTTTTGACTTGATCGATCGCGCCGAAACGTGGCTTGGTACGCACACATTCACCATTCCCATTTTAAAATGGGAAACATCATTATGGGGCGAGATTCCCGCCGACTTTGGAAGAAAATAACAACCAGGTGACATGAAAATCTGTTTCATGAATTTGACCAAAGCATGGGGAGGTGGTGAGAAATGGCACCTGGATCATGCATGCGCCTTTCGTGAACAGGGGCACGATGTGTTCATCATTGCCCACAAAAAAGGTGAGTTTCTTCGTAGGGCGAACGCTATAGGATTATGCTGTTACCCTTTAACTGGAGGAAACCTGAGTTTTCTCAATCCACTGAAAGCGTACCGTCTTTTTTGCTTTTTCAGAAGGAATCGCCCCGAGGTTTTGGTCATGAATTTCTCCAAAGATATCAAAATGGCCGCCCCCATGGCAAGACTGGCTGGAATACCCTCCATTGTATACCGACGGGGTAGTGCCATTCCTGTAAGAAACAGCTTCCTGAACCGTTTTCTGTTTAAACGGTGCCTCACTCACATTTTGGCAAATTCGGAAGCAACCAAAAAAACCATTCTTCAAAACAATCCCGACCTGTTCCCTGCAAACAAGATCAAGGTTATCTACAACGGCATAGCGACCAGCGATTACACCCATAAAGACAGACATACGCTTCCTGTCATTGGAAATTTGGGAAGGCTTGTCCATCAAAAAGGGCAGGATCTGCTCATTGACATGGTACATACATTGAAAGAACGCGGCGTCCAACTGTCCGTCCTGATTGGAGGCGACGGCGTGTTGATGAAGCCCTATCAGGAAAAAGTCAGTGAGTTGGGACTGAATGAAAACATCACGTTTACCGGTCATGTTACCGATACGATTGCGTTCATGAATGAAATCGACATCTTCGTACTTCCGTCCAGATGGGAAGGTTTTGGTTACGTGTTGGCAGAAGCCATGTCTGCCGGAAAACCCATTGTGGCGTTTGACATCAGCAGCAATCCCGAACTGGTCGAAAACGGGGTGAATGGATTTTTGGTGCCTTGGAATGATCAAGAGGCATTTATACACGCACTTCTTGAATTGATAAACAATCCCGATTTGTGCGATAGAATGGGGAAAAACGGACAACGCATAGCCCGTGAACGATTTGATTTTGAAAAGAACAAGCAACAGGTAGTCGAATATCTCACTCAAACCCTACAGACAAATGATCAACATCGGTTTTGATGCGAAGCGACTTTTCTTCAACCAACGTGGGTTGGGCAATTACAGCCGCGACACCGTCCGGATATTGTCACACCTCAAACCGGACAATCAATACCACCTTTTCACACCAAGTACAAAAAACGCCCTCCCCTTTTCACTGGCTGAGAATTGTCATATTGTTTCACCCGACGGAGTCTTTTCTAGGCACTTTCCTAGTTTGTGGCGTACGTATTTGTCGTGTAGCGACATCAAACGCCTAAAGTTGGATATTTATCACGGATTGAGTCACGAAATACCCGTTGGAATCGAGAAAACCGGAGTCAAATCGGTTGTTACGATGCACGACGTTATTTTTCTGAAGTTTCCCCACTTGTACCCCTATATTGACAGGAAGCTGTATGAAAGGAAATACTTGAGAAGCTGCCGGGTTGCAGATGTTGTCGTAGCTATCAGCGAACAGACAAAACGCGACTTAATTGAATTCGCGTCCATCCGGGAAGAGAACATCAGCGTTGTTTATCAAGGTTGTCAACCCGCATTTTGTCTTCCGGTATCAACCGATAAAAAAGAGAGGGTTGTTCGTACCTATCAATTGCCTGAAAAATTTCTACTCAACGTGGGTGCGATTGAAAAACGCAAAAATCAGGGATTAATTATTAAGGCGCTATCTCTCGGAAAAACGGACATTCCACTGGTCATTGTCGGAAAACCGACTCCCTATTTGCAGGAACTGAAGATATTGGTTGAAAAAGAACGGCTTGGTTCCAAGGTGCTGTTTCTCACCAACGTACCAGCCACCGATCTGCCAGCCATCTACCAACTTTCTAGCCTGTTTGTCTATCCTTCTTTTTTTGAGGGATTTGGAATCCCCATTCTTGAGGCATTGAACTCAGGTGTTCCTGTCATTGCCTCTACGGGCAGTTGTATGGAAGAAACTGGCGGGCCGGAATCAATTTATATCGATCCACAGGATGTGGACGCACTGAGTCACGCCATCACTGTATCGCTCAATAACGAAGAAAAACGAAAAAAAATGATTGAAGCAGGCAGACTGCATGCCCTACGCTTTTCAGACGAATCCATCGCAGAAAATTTGTTTGCCATCTATGAGGCGCTTACTTAGTATTACTCCCTTGTCATGAAGCCCCAAGTCAGCCTGATCATTTCCTTTTACAACAACATCGATTTGTTGAAGATTATCTTTGCTGCTCTCGAACAGCAAACGTTTAAAGCGTTCGAAGTAGTTATTGCTGACGATGGTTCAAGTAAGGAGGTTGTTAGAAAGGTTCATAAGTTGATGGTTTCATCCTCTTTTCCTGTCCAACATTGCTGGCACGAAGATCAGGGTTGGCGTAAAAACATCATCTTGAACCAAGCTGTTTTGTCGAGTCGCAGCAACTATCTGATCTTTATTGATGGCGATTGTATTCCTCACCGCTGTTTCATCGAAGAACATTTCGAACACCGTCATCCCGGCATCGTGCTGACGGGAAGACGGGTCCAGCTTACCCAGAGACTATCAACCCAACTCACAGAAAACCGAATTATTAATGGCTCTTTTGAACGGCATTTAAAAATCAAACTGCTGATATCCACCGTCTTTCAGAAAAAGTTACACATTGAGAATGCCTTTCGTATCAAGAAACCCTACCTAAGAAAAGTATTCGTAAAAGATAAGGTAAAAGGCATAGTGGGTTGTAACTTTTCCGCTCACAAGGCGGATATTCTGAAAGTGAATGGATTTGATGAACGTTTTCTGCACCCGGGAACAGGAGAGGATACCGATCTGTGCAGACGGATGAAGCGAGCCGGCATTATGACTATTTCAAAAAAACACCTGTTGACCGTTTACCATATTTTCCACAAACGGTTCGACTTGAAATACCAGCCCAATATTGACTTGTTGCATGAGAACGACAAAAAAGGTGTGACGTACACTCCATTCGGTATTGACAGAGAAAAATCAAACACGCTTTAAGGTGTCAACAATGTACTTAGCTCTTGCCTCATCGGTGTGAAAACGCATCGCTTTCTCGAAGGCGTTTCGGGCAATCGTATTTCTGGCTTTTTCGTTTTTCAGATAAAAATCGCACAGTGATTTCAGATCCGACAAATCATCCTGACAATATACAATTTCCTTCCCTTCTTCGAATTCGTAGGGAATTACAATTTCCGGACGCTGGCTGATCATAAATGCTCCCAATCCCATGATTTCCCAAAACCTGAGCGTGTCCCACCCTGTGCCTCTAAAGTTTAAAGAAATGCGCGTCCGCTTAAGTTCCTCAAAATAAAAGACCCCTTTTCGCTTATATTGCCTAGCTACCTGATTGGGTACAGATCCATTTAAAGCACAGTCATACAGGGGTTCTATAAAATCAAAAACTTGTTTGCGTATAGGGTGTGATTCTACAGCCCAAAATGCCACATCGTATCGATAAGGATGCTGACGGGCCCGACTGTATCGACTACTATTGATGGAAAAAGGCAACGGATATACGTTTTCCGGGTACGACTCTATTTTCAGGTATTCACGCTTGAAAATGGCATCAAACGGTCGCTTTGATATAACCCTCTGGTACATGTCGGCTCCGTTCAGCCGCTTTAAATCACCACCAATCGTATTCCAATCACCACCATCGATGAACACTGTTTTGACCTTGGAACCTAAATGGGGCAGTAGAGCCTCATAGTCGGTAAAACACGATGGTTTTGTAGCACCGACCATAACAACATCCACCTCTTTCCAAAACCTCTTACTGAAAAAAAGTGGATTGAACCTTGTGTATCCCAGGTTCTTGGGGTATTTCTTGATGGGTAAATGGTACCGTGCGACAGGTTTGTGCTCTATTAAATTGCCGGAGCCCAATACCTTAAACAAACCACTATATGTAAGATCCTGCAAGTAGTCGTATTTTGAGGTTCCGACAAAAAGAATTTTCATGTATTTATACCTTTATGATTCAAATGTACGGCATTTCGTATGAATTAGTCCTACCTTTGTGGTAAATTCTAACATACGCACGTGCTTTCGGTCATCATTTGTTCAAAAAACCCAAGGCTGTCCGCACTGTTGAAAGAAAACATCGATTCAACAGTCGGTATTCCTTACGAATACATTGTCATTGACAACTCGACAAGAAAGTATTCCATTTTTACGGCCTATAACAAGGGCATCGAAATCAGCAGTCAACCATACCTGTGTTTTGTGCACGAAGACGTTGCATTCAACACTCAAGATTGGGGCAAGAAACTGTGTACCCACTTGTCAAGGCCAAATGTCGGCATACTTGGAATTTGCGGCAGCGCATACCAAAGCAATATTCCGGCACCCTGGAGCCTGTATGAATATACGGCATATATTGTGCAATCCGACAAAAAACGCAAACTTAACATATTCGAACCTTCCAATGGATACGATGAGCACCACGAAAAGCAGGTAGTGGGGTTGGATGGTGTTTTTCTGGCTGCACGCAGGGACTTGTTCAACGAAATAGCATTCGACGAAAAAACCTTCGAAGGATTCCACGCTTACGACATGGACATTTGTCTCCAAGCGCATACCCGTGGTTTCCAGAACAAAGCGATCAATGATCTCTTGTTGACACACTACTCAAGAGGGAATCACAACAGCCAATGGGTGCGCAACATCCTTCTTTTTGCGGATAAATGGCAAGCCCATTTACCCATTCTGCTTGCCGATTTCTCGGCTGAGCGCATCAAGGAAAAAGAAATCAAATACATGAAACAAACATTATTGGGATATATGGTACATCACGGATATACCAATGACGAATGCAAGAAGCGGCTTACCATGTACTTGCCCCACTATGAATCATTTATCACGTGGGTACAATCATCTGACTTTGACAGGTATCTGTTTTGGTTGCGATTTAAAAAAAAACCACTTTCTTTGGTTAAGCGCCAATCCTCAACGCTTGTTTGAGGCTCCTTCTCCATTTCTTGAAGGTGGATTTTCGTTTAAAACGCTTGATGCTCTTCTTTTGACTTTTGTGAATGATATTCAGGCAAGACTCTTCATCGAAACCCCTTGTACGAGAATAGGAACTGGCAATGAACCGGAATAATTCCTCACTCCCACGTAGCCGATTAAAATTTTCACACCCCTTTTCCCTGTTTATCGTTGTGAATTCCATGCGATTCAAATCAACCAACGAGAAACGTACACCCATTTCGTCACTTTCGAACAGAATGTTTCCACCGGACAAGTCCTTGTGATAAATACCCGATTCATGCAACCGTGCCACATATAGGCCAAGGGCCTCCGCAACGGGTTTGCATTCGTCAACCGACGAGCCTTCGGCAAATTCCTTAAACAAATGCGTGAAAGGACATTGGAGAGACACGTAGTACGAGCGGTGCAACATACCCGTTTGATGACATTCAAGGTACGCCACAGGTGTGGGTGTATCAAAGCCCAGTTCAATAATCCTGACCGCATTTTCAAAGGCGCGCTGAGCCTTTGATTTTCTGAACCATGTATAGGCGATGCGATTGAACAAAGGGGGAATGCCGTATTGTTTGACATTTAATAAGCAATCGCCCACCCGAAAAACCTTCAGTTCGTTTCTAACCTTGTAAATGGTTTCCCCTTCCTTTTCAAACGTGTCTGGCAAGGAATCCACAAACGTTCTCAAGTATGAATAATCAGGGTGTACAATCAGTTTCATACACGGATGTTTTCAACGATAAAGGAAATCACCTGCTGATGTGAGAGGCTGGTCATACAGGCATGATCTTTTCTGTAACATGGTTTCTTTCCATAAATTGAACAAGGCCTGCAAGACAATTTAGACTGTAATCTGTAGGAAACGGGCTGGTTCCATGCGGCAAAGCCAGCAAGTGGATGTGTCGCTCCCCACACAGATAACACCTTCGTATTGGCCAATGCACCAAGATGCATGTTGGCCGAATCCATGGTAAGCAAACCATCCAGGCAATTCATCAGTTTAAGCTCATGTCCCAATCCCTTGTTCCCCGGTAAAACCAACGATGGATATTTTTGTTTCCAGGCATTCATGACAGCCACCTCCTGTTGTCCTCCTCCAAATATAAACACTTTATAGTAGTAGCGGGAGGCAAAATACTCCACGACTCTTTCCATTTCAGACAGCGGGTATCTTTTTCCTTCATGTCGGGCAAAAGGGGCAAGACCCAACCAGAAACCCTCCTTTTTCCCGTAGAGCGACTCCATCGATTCGAGATGTAATCCGATAGGGGGAAGTGCCTGCAGCAGCGAAGCATCAGAAACCTCAAACCCTGCCCTACGAAAAACATCCCTGTACCGTTCTTGAACAGAAGACAGTTGAATGCGTTTTTTACACCACCGTCTAACCAATGAACGTCTGGCATTTCTTTCCTTCTTTACCCGGTATACCGGCTTGCTGATTCCAAACAACACATCAAGCAGATGAGTTCTGAGTACGCCATGCAGGTCGCAAACAACATCCACCTGATATGATTTGAGCATGCGGTATGCACCAAGCATTCCTTTCAATCCCTTGAATTCCCCCTTCAGGTCTGCAGGAATAAACGCAAGATTGGGGGGCATTTGAGCAAACAAGTCTGACACGAAGGGTTGTGACAGCACTAAAAAACGATGACCCGGATAAGTAGACGCAACCGCACGTACCAAGGGTACAGCCAACGCTATATCCCCCAAGGCCGAAAATCGGGTGATCAAGACTGTGGACATTATTTCTTCGCGTAAAGAGAAGGGTTCAATGAAGGATCGTTGTACATTTTCATTTGTCTGTAAACCTTCATACACCGCCGTCCGGATTCATAATCAGCCAGCAGTTGGTCTATGGCCGATGAAAGATCCTTTTGTTGCTCCAGGAGAACGTTCAATTTTTGATTGCAACGTTCAAGATGATCTTGAGTGGCATCTTTACGTTCGGTTTCCACTTTCATATGCCAAATCTTCAGAATCAGTATTGAAAGGCGATCCACCGCCCAAGCAGGACTTTCGGTATTGATAGAGGCGTCGGGAAGCGGGGTGACTGAACGAAAACGGTTATAAAAATACTCGTCAATACGTTCCACCAAATCTGTCCTGTCCTGATTCGAAGCGTCAATCCGACGTTTGATGACCAACGCTTCCGAGGGGTCAATATCCGGTTTACGGATTATATCTTCCAAATGCCACTGTACCGCATCAATCCAATTTTTACGAAACAAATCATCCTCAATGGTCTCGGCAGGATATGGACGGGGCATGATGGCGTCAACATCATCGGTTTCATGGTAGGCAGTGGTGGCTTCCAAAAACAATTTGTTGGCACGTTCGCTGAAGGTCATACGTCAATGATTTAAGTTTCCGACAAAGATACACCCATTTTGCCAGAATTAAAAAACGGAGCTGATTTCCCAAATTCAAAAAGATTATCTACGTTTGTGCCCTAATATTTCGTATCTTCGGGAGGTCTGACCTCCCCTTGACGAAACAATCCGAAAGTGCACTCTCTTAAGGTATGAAAATCGTTGCTGACATACAAATTCCCTTTCTGAAAGGATTATTGGAGCCCGTGGCTGAAGTGGTCTATTTACCCGGACGTGAGATTCAGAAGAAAGACATAATGGACGCCGATGCCCTTATCGTTCGTACCCGAACCAGTTGCAACAGCGATCTGCTTGAAGGTACAAAGGTTAAGTTCATCGGCACGACAGCCATAGGCTTCGACCACATCGATCAAAACTACTGCGAAGCAAAAAACATCACCTGGGTCAATGCACCGGGGTGCAATGCCAAAGCAGTCGCACAATACGTTACTTCATCGCTGTTGATGCTGGCGAAAAAACATCACTTTTCGCTTTCGGATAAATCCCTGGGGATTATAGGAGTTGGGCAATGCGGCCAAAAAGTTGAACGCAACGCCAGACTGCTTGGAATGAACATCCTGTTGAACGACCCTCCAAGAGCAAGAAACGAAGGAGAAAAGAATTTCAACTCCATGGATCGGATTCTGGAAGACAGCGATATCATCACGTTGCACCCTACACTGGAAAAGGAAGGGCCTGACAAAACCTATCACCTTCTGGATGCAGCTTTTTTTGCACGATTGAAACGTCCTATCTTTCTGATCAATACGGCCAGAGGGGCCATCGTTGACACACATGCGCTGAAAAATGCCATTGACGAAGGAAAGGTTATCGATTGCGCCCTTGATTGTTGGGAAAACGAACCCGAGATTGACGTGGCGTTATTGCAACGTTGCTTGATCACCACGCCTCATATTGCTGGATATTCCTCTGACGGAAAGGCCAATGCAACACGTATTGTACTCGAACAACTCAATCAATTTTTTCAGCTCGACCTTCCACGTTTGTCTCCCGAGCTTCCCGTTCCTGAAAACCCACAATTAAAGATCTCCAAAAACAGCGCAAACAAAATTGCTGATGCGTTATTGCACGCCTATGACCCATTAATTGACAGCGAGGCCCTTAAAAGAGCGCCTGAACAATTTGAAACATTGCGTTCCAATTATATTTTAAGAAGGGAATACAAAGCGTACAGACTGCTGAATTTACCTGACAAGGACGCCGATCTGCTCAGGGCATTCGGATTCCAACTACCGGCTCACCCGGCAGACAAACAGATTGTGGAATAGTCGACGTTCAGATGAGGCCGCATTTGTGCAGGCACTCTTCAATCACCCGTGGAAAATGTTCGTATTCCAGTGCGTGTACCCTTGCGGCCAGTTCGTCCGACGTGTCACCCGATACAACCGGACAAGTAGCCTGGAAAATGATTTGACCCTCGTCGTACTGTTCGTTGACATAATGAATCGTTATTCCTGAGTACGTGTCACCTTCTGCCAAAACAGCTTCATGTACCTTTTGCCCATACATGCCCTTCCCACCATGTTTGGGTAACAAGGCAGGATGAATGTTGACAATGCGGTTCGGATATGCCTCTACCAAATCTGCGGGCACCCGTAGCAAATAACCCGCCAGAACAATAAAATCAACACGATAGGAATGCATCAAGCTCAATAGAGTACCCTTTTCCTGCAAGGAATCTCTTGACAGAGTCAAAGAGGGTATGCCCAGTTGCTTTGCCCGCACATGAACATAAGCCTCTGCCCTGTTTGCAACAATCAGAGCAATTTCAACACCTTCTTGATGACTGAAATAGTGGTGAATATTCTCGGCGTTTGAACCTGAACCGGAAGCAAGTATAGCAATACGGACGTTTTTCATGCTGTTTTTTTATCGTGTTGATTGCACACTGAGAGAGAATTTGTGCATAAAAAATGCAGTTTCTCGGTCAAAAATTAGTGAAAATGCAATTTTCTTCGTTTCTTTGTGCCGCAAAATTACAAACAAATTTCATTATTAACCCAAAAAACAACCGTTATGTCTGATGTAGCAGCCAGAGTTAAGGCGATTATCGTTGACAAGTTAGGAGTTGAAGAAACTGAAGTAACACCAGAAGCCAGCTTCACCAATGATCTGGGCGCAGACTCCCTCGATACCGTTGAATTGATCATGGAATTCGAAAAGGAATTTGGTCTTTCCATTCCCGACGATCAGGCTGAAAAAATCACCACTGTAGGTGACGCCATTACCTTCATTGAAGCCAAAGCTTAATTATCCGTATGGAATTAAAAAGAGTCGTAGTAACCGGCCTTGGTGCTATTACTCCCATCGGCAAAACAATGCCGGAAACATGGGAAGCAATGGTGAATGGGGTCAGCGGAGCAGGACCGATTACTCGTTTTGACACCACGTTGTTCAAAACGAAGTTTGCCTGTGAAGTGAAAGACTACAATCCCACCGACTACTTCGATAGAAAAGACGCACGCAAGTACGATCTTTTTGCCCAGTTTGCACTGATATCAGCCAAAGAAGCCATCACTGATTCTAACATGGATTTGGAAAAGGAAAACCTGAACCGAATCGGAGTCATTTGGGGAGCCGGCATTGGCGGTATTGACACGTTCGAACAAGAGGTAATCGGTTTTGCCAAAGGAGATGGCACTCCTCGATTCAGTCCTTTCTTTATCCCAAAAATGATTGCTGACCTTTCAGCCGGACACATTTCACTGATGTACGGTTTCAGGGGTCCCAACTTTTGTACAGTCTCTGCCTGTGCTTCTTCCACCAACGCGCTTGTCGATGCATTCAACCTGTTGCGTCTGGGAAAAGCCGACGTATTTGTGTGCGGAGGTTCAGAAGCAGCGATTACCTCAGCGGGTGTAGGCGGATTCAACGCACTGCACGCACTTTCAACCCGTAACGATGATCCAAAGACGGCCTCTCGTCCTTTCAGCAAAAGCCGTGACGGTTTCGTTATGGCAGAAGGTGGAGCCTGTCTCATCTTTGAGGAGTTGGAACATGCCTTGGCGCGTGGGGCTAAGATCTATGCTGAAGTAGCTGGAGTTGGCCTTTCAGCCGATGCTCACCACATGACGGCACCCGAGCCCGAAGGACTTGGTGCTACCGCTGTGATGGAAAGCACCCTCGAAGATGCCGGCATGAAGCCCGCTGACATTGACTATATCAATGTACACGGGACATCCACACCATTGGGTGACGTTGCCGAGTTGAAGGCCATCAAGAATGTGTTTGGAGACGAGGCTTATCGCTTGAACATCAGTTCAACCAAGTCTATGACCGGACACCTGCTGGGTGCCACCGGTGCTGTAGAAGCTTTGGCTTGTATTATGGCAATCAAGGATGGAATCGTACCACCAACCATCAACTTCACTGAAGGCGATGAGGATCCTGATATTGACTACAAGTTAAATCTTACCCTCAACAAAGCCCAAAAACGTGACATTCGTGCCGCTTTGTCCAACACGTTTGGATTCGGTGGTCACAACGCGAGCATCATCGTTAAGAAATGGCAAGGCAATTCCTGATCAAGGATATTCTATTACAAATAAGGCTCCTGACTGTTAAACAGAAGGAGCCTTATTTGTTGTTTAAAGGCATTTTGGGCTTTTACCCGAAACGAATTGACCTGTACGAACTTGCTCTTAGACATAAGTCAAGCACCATCATCAATGAGGAGGGTATCCATCTCAACAATGAACGGTTGGAATTCCTGGGTGATGCTGTTTTGAATGTATTGGTTTCTGATATTTTGTTTCATCGGTTTGATACCCAAAAAGAAGGATTTCTGACCAAAACCAGATCCCGCATTGTACAGCGGGAGAGTTTAAATCGCATGGCTGTCGAACTGGGTCTTGACAAATTGATCATCGCAGTTCCTGCTGGCAACACTCCGCATTTGTCAATCTACGGAAACGCGCTCGAAGCGTTGATTGGAGCCATTTATACAGACCAAGGATACCGCAGATGCAGGCAATTCCTGGAGAAGCAGCTAATCGCCCGTTTCATAGACATCGACAACCTGATTTCAACTGATGTCAACTACAAATCCACACTGCTCGAATGGAGCCAGCGGGAGAAGATACCTATCCACTTCGACACACAAGAACAGCTTAACCAAGGGAAAAAGCAATTCAAGACAACCGTATTGAAGGACGGAACAAATCTAGGTGAAGGCTGGGGGTATTCCAAAAAAGAATCCCAACAAAACGCCTCAAAAGAAGCCCTAAAAAACATCGACCTGCTTCTAAGGGATGAATTGGTGTAAGGCTTTCTTCACACGTAAAAAATTCATTACCTTTGGGGTGCAAACCCTAAACAATTATGGCTTCAGATTTTATCACCAACTTGGTCGGACTGTTTACCAAAGACCGGTTTGAGGAGTTGAAAGAGAATCACCTGCGCGCATCGGATGTTCAAAATGAACAACTGTTTGACCTGCTCAGAGAAGCTCAGGCCACCGAATGGGGTAAGGCACACGATTTCAAGAGCATCATCAGCTACCAGGATTTTCGTGAGCGGATACCGACTCAATCCTCAAACATGCTTGAGCCATACCTGAGAAGGATTATGGACGGCGCCACCAACCTGCTGTGGCCGGGACTTCCAAAGCGATTGCTCACTTCGTTCAACAATACCATCATTCCCATAAGTGACCAGGCGATTGCGGAGACCTTCACCCAAGGGTTCAATGATAACCTGTGCATTCATGTACACAAACACCAGGAAAGCCGTTTATTCAACGGATTCTTTGTTCATGTCGGAAATGATACGGAGCCTCAGATCATGGATGAAATGGATGAATTTTTACGGCAAAGCCAACCATTTGTACTTTCTCTGCTGAATCGTCCCAACTTCACCGGAATGGTGAGGCTGTCTGACAGTCAACTTAGGCAACTGATCATGGAAATGCGCACAGAAAAAGCGTCATGCTTCCAAGGTTCGGTAACCAGTATGAAGCGGCTCATGCAAATCGCCGTTCAGGAATTGGGCAACCTACCCTCGTTCATCACGGATGCTGAGGTCCTTTTCTATCGTACAGTCAACACATCTGACATTTTAAGACGCAATAAAGAAGGCGCCGATTTTCCGTTTACAGTCCAATATGCATACTGTAGCCCGGAAGGTTTTATCGGAATTCAGGACGACCCCATGGATGAAAGTTTTTTGTTGATGTTGGACTTGAGCCAGTTCTTTGAATTTCAACCAGCCAACCAACCTGAAAGCAATCCCCTACCCCTGGAAGATGTCACGGTTGGTGTTGACTACCAATTGATTCTGACCACTTGTTCAGGCTTATGGCGTTATCGCTCTGAAGGCCCCTTACTCCGCTTTGTTTCAACGGAACCCTATCGTTTCTTGTTAGTGTAATTAACCCACCTATAGCTTATGTCTACCGATTTGTACCTCTACAATACGCTCCATCGTAATAAAGAACGTTTTGAGCCCCTTAATCCGGGGAAAGTTGGATTGTACGTATGTGGTCCAACAGTGTATGGAGATCCGCATCTGGGACATGCCAGACCAGCTATCACCTACGATGTTCTTTTCCGCTACCTTGCCAAATTGGGCTACAAGGTTCGTTACGTTCGGAACATCACCGATGTCGGACACCTCGAACACGATGCCGACGAAGGTGAAGACAAGATTGCAAAGAAGGCCAGACTGGAAGAATTGGAGCCGATGGAAGTAGCCCAGTACTATGAAAATCGCTACCATAAAGCCATGGACATGCTTAACGTATTGCCCCCCAGCATTGAACCTCACGCTTCCGGACACATCATCGAACAGATCCAGTTCGTACAACGCATACTTGACAACGGATTAGCCTATGTCAGCAACGGATCTGTTTATTTTGACGTGCTGAAATACAACCAACATCATCGGTATGGAGTCTTGTCGGGTCGTAATGTGGAAGAATTGGTTAGCAATACACGCGAACTCGACGGGCAGTCTGAAAAAAGAAATGGCTTTGATTTTGCTCTTTGGAAAAAAGCATCGCCTGAACATATTATGCGTTGGCCATCACCTTGGAGCGATGGTTTTCCCGGATGGCATATGGAATGCTCAGCCATGGGTACTCGATATCTGGGTGAAACATTTGACATTCACGGAGGAGGTATGGATTTGCTGTTTCCCCATCATGAATGCGAGATTGCCCAATCAGTCGGAGCACTTGGTCACGAAACCGTGCGTTATTGGATGCACAATAACATGATTACGATCAATGGGCAGAAAATGGGCAAATCACTGGGAAACTTCATCACACTCGAAGAATTCTTTACAGGCTCTCACGAAAAGCTGGAGAAACCATACAGCCCTATGACCATCCGCTTTTTTGTTTTGCAGGCACATTACCGCAGCACAGTAGACTTCAGCAATGAAGCGCTAAAAGCATCAGAAAAGGGGCTGGAACGCTTGATGGATGCATATAGCCGGCTGGAACGGATTCAACCGGGTACCACGTCTTCTATTGATACATCGGGCTTGCGGCAACGATGCCAGGATGCCATGAACGACGACCTGAACACTCCCATTGTCTTGTCCCACCTTTTTGAAGCGGTCAAGGCTATCAACTTGTTGAATGAGGGTAAGGCTTCTGTTTCATCCGACGATCTCTCGGAGCTGAAAGACGTCTTTAAAACTTACCTGATAGACATTCTGGGTATTTCTTCGACTAGCGTCTCCGAGGCAAGTACAGGCGACGATGATGCCTATAAGGGTGCCGTAGACTTGTTGTTATCCTTGCGGATGGAAGCGAAACAAAACAAAGACTGGAGCACGTCCGACCGTATTCGTAACGAATTGGCGAACATGGGAATCGAGGTCAAGGACACCAAGGACGGTTTTGAGTGGAAACGCGTACGTTGAACCACCGGGCTGTTAAGGCAGAATAGCTTTGGCGATTGGATATCGCGTGCCTTTTGCTTGTTTGAATATAGCTTTCACCTTTCCAACCCGAATGGGAGACTCTATCATCAAGGGAATGTTGTTTCCATCGGTGGAAACCCACATTTTGAGTACATCTCCACGTTTGAATACTTTTCCGGCAACCAGTGAAAGGTTGAAGGCGTAGGCTTCAAAGGAGCCCGCTTTATGCAGTTTGACGCGTTCCCTTCCCATGTAGGACATGTAAACCTTATATTCACCATCATCCAAACGAATGGATATCTCCATCTTTTTTCCTACCGAAAAAGATTCAAGCCCATCCAAACATCTCAATCGATAAATGCTTGTCAGTATATCGAAGCCACACTCTATTGTTTGATCTTCCTGGGTTGGACGCCACTCCCCCTTGCGTTTCAATTGTGTGGTGACCTTGTAGCCTGAACCGTTTTGGCTAAAAGAAAAGACATCAATACCGTTCCAGGAATCCTCGTGAGTATATTTATACGACTTAAGAGGAATCAACGTATTGCTATCTACATAAGTGATCATGGTGTCCCTTACCTTAAACAAACCTTCGAATGAGGGATCTGTCCTACCAACAAGGCTAAGCTGCCAGGATCCATTCCTATTGCTGTTTGCTTTTTTGAGCCTGAAATCGGCTGTTCCGGCGTTGATCCAGATAAATCCCAGGTTGTAATACAACTGATAGGTGATATGCTCACCCACATTCAACACCGTTGGTTTTACAGCACATTCACCCGATACAAGTCCCGAATACCCAGATAAAATCAGGGTAAGTGACACTACCAGAAATTTATTCAATGGTTTCATAATGGCCGGATTAACGCCCACCCTTTTTTTCGCTGCCAGAACGCAGGGCTTTTGGCTTTTGGTTTAACAAAGATACATGCTTTACATACCAAAGATCCTCTTCCTCCCAGTTCGCTCTAAGCCTAACAGACTCAGGCCTGTAATAAACAGTTTCCGGTTGTCGTCTTTTTGCAAAATCACCGGTATCCCACCTTCCGTTTCCATTGTTGTCTGCAATGGCTCTCATATAATATGTGCCAGGTCGAAGGTACTTAAAATCAACCTTGTTATCCGCCAGCAATTCCCTTCTCACCACATTGTCCAACCTGTCAAGCAATTCAACAAATGCCAGTCCCTCTATGCCGGTTACTGTCAGAATCAATCTGGAGTACTCCTCCTCTTTTCTAACTCTGAATTGCGTTTTGCTGTCATCATTGGTGAATCCGTATATGCTTTTTACACGGCCGGAATCCAACGATAGTTTGTACTCTTCCCCATACTCCCACGATGCCGAAAGGTAGTACTGTCGGATAAACAAACTGTCACTGTGGATACGAAAAGGTACAGTATGCCAGGTAGAGTCCACCTTTTTATACAAATGCCAGGCATCGTTTGGCATTTCGGAAAGTGGTGTCTCAACCGTAATCGGAATTCGGGCGTTCATGTCCACCACATCGGGAATACTCATCTGTATGGTCAGGTGTCGAACAGGCTCGGGTAACGTAAGGTTATCTTTTGTGTTTTTTCGGTTGGTCGGTTGATTCTTTGGGCGTTGTTGTCGAAACAGCAGCTTCAATGTATCCGTTTGGGGAACCAACTGATCGGTTGAGTCCGTTTTCAGATAATCCAATTGCAAAACCAACGTATCCAGTTTGATGATACTTGAGTCCGTTATCCAATAGTGTATGGTATCCTTCGTCAGGTTTGTCTCGGTGACGTACCATTTATTATGAGGTGCATTTAACAGTTGAATAACAGGTAATGATTCCGACTTACGACCAAATAGGAGCGTGAATTGTTCCCTGGAGGGTCTTTCCCGTTTTGACAGGTACTGACGACCATAATCCTCCGCGAAGTAACTCAACACAAGGTCATCAGGTTTATAACAAGGAACCAACCGCCTGTAAACGGTGTCTATGGTTGCCGTATCTTTCCATACTGTATCCATCTTTACACACTCCTCCACCCAAGGATCAAACACATCTTCAAGGAAAGCGATGGATTCACCGTGTTGGTCGAACCTGTAATCCCGGTTTTTATCACCTAGAGCGTACACACGAAACGTTTTGTCAGGCAATCCTTTTATTGAAAAAAAACCGTTTTCGTTCGTCCTGGAAATCCGCATCAGGGGAATTGATGTAAATGCAGTGTCATCAAGTACTTCATGAGCTCCTACAAGTACTCCGCTAATAGGATTTAGGTTTGAGGCATCAATAAGCGTTCCCGAAATACGGAGTGAATCGATTGTGCCTCCGGTAGAAAATGAAAACGCATAATCTCCAAATTTGTTTTTTTCGTTGTAATCGACAATCGCATCCGTAAAATCCACCGTATACGTAGTTGAATCCTTGAGTGAGTCGGCAAATTCCACAACTATCCGATCGCCCACAGCCTTTATTTGAGGAGGTGTCAATTGCGGTGGTGAAATGATGACTTTTTGCATTCCTCCATCCACAGAAACCAACTCATCGAAAAAAAGCTGAATTTTATTCTTGGAATAATAGGTTTGATTCTCCCTTGGCTCGCTTTTTATCAGCTTGGGTGGTTGCACATCTCTCGGACCACCACCCGGAGATCCGACGTGGGCACAGGCACACGTCAATAAAACCAAAGTCAATGGCAGAAAA
Source organism: uncultured Bacteroidales bacterium (assembly GCA_964438045.1). GTDB lineage: Bacteria > Bacteroidota > Bacteroidia > Bacteroidales > UBA1402 > UBA8389. The sequence continues at coordinate 20,950 of CAYTIY010000010.1, forward strand.
AAGGAAACATGTCTCATCGTCAATAACCGGCTTCGTAACAAAAGTGGCTGATCAGAAAAATACCGACCCCAAACGCTTGCAAATGTACGAGTATTTTGACGACCAATCGACCAGTCCTTACTTTTTTTTAACACATTCCATTACCTGCTAATCGGCCTCCTTTCATTTTTTATGTATCTTTGACCCTCAAAAGACTATACTTCCATGAACATCGCTCTCGTCGGATACGGCAAAATGGGCCGTGAAATCGAACGGATTGCCCTTGAACGCGGTCATACCATTGTATGTATCATTGACATTGAAAACCGTGAAGACTTTGACTCTCAACGTTTTCGTTCGGCTGACGTTGCTATTGAGTTTTCCAGACCCGATGCGGCAATGGACAACTACAAGAAATGCTTTCAGTGTAACGTTCCGGTTGTTTCCGGTACTACCGGATGGTTGGAACATTTGGAAGAGATCAAACAAGCGTGTGCAAGCGGTCAGACCTTTTTCTATGCTTCCAATTACAGTCTTGGAGTCAATTTGTTTTTCGCTTTGAACAAACGGTTGGCCGAAATGATGAATGGCTTTCCTGTTTACAACCCCACCATGAAAGAGGTTCACCATATACACAAGATGGATGCCCCTTCCGGTACTGCCATCACATTGGCCGAAGACATCATAGAGCGGATTGATCGAAAGAAAAGGTGGGTTGGATACGACACGGAAGTACCCGAAGAGCTGGGTATTTGCTCCGAACGCACGGGGGAAGTTCCTGGTTACCACGAAATCACCTACGATTCAGACGTGGATAGCATCACGATTTCTCACAATGCAAAATCGAGAGCTGGTTTTGCGCTTGGTGCCGTGCTTGCTGCAGAATTTACTGCCACTCGAAAGGGTTTTTTGGGAATGAACGACTTGTTGGGTTTTTAAATATACCGTCATATACTGACACGAATGAGTACAAATCCTACCACAACTAAAGGTCAAACACCTAAAAAGTCTTTAGTGAAGGCATCCCGTAGCAAATGGATCAGGTTTGCCGTCTGGGTATCCATTGTTTTGTTTTTTACGCTTTGGACGAGTAGCCTTTGGTGGCTATTGGCACTCCCACTGTTTTTCGATTTATATATCAGCCGATTGTTGCCATGGAACTTCTGGAAAACATTTAAAAATAAAACGATAAGGACCCTTTTCGATTGGATAGATGCCATCGTATTTGCGTTAATCGCCGTTTACATCATCAATATTTATTTTTTTCAAAACTATCAGATTCCTTCTTCTTCTCTGGAAAAGTCCTTACTGGTTGGTGATTTCCTTTTTGTCAGCAAGGTCAGTTTCGGACCAAGGGTTCCCATGACCCCGATTTCTTTTCCGCTGGCACAACATACTTTGCCCATTCTGAATACAAAATCCTATCTCGATAAACCACAATGGGGATATAAGCGCATTCCTGGTCTGGGACACATCAAACGTAACGACATCGTTGTCTTCAACTTTCCTGCAGGAGACTCCGTAATTACGAAACTAACCAACCCCGATTTTTATTCGACCTGTTTCATATTGGCACTGCAAAACGGTGTTTCAACCGATGAAGCCAAGCGATTTGTCCTTAGTCATCCCGAAGAATTCGGAAAACTGGTCTACCGCCCGGTTGACAGACGTGAGAACTATGTGAAACGATGCGTCGGATTACCGGGTGATACGTTACAAATTGTTGACAACCAGATTTATATCAATCGCATTCCATTGAAAGATGCACCCGATGTTCAGTATACATACTTTGTTCAAACAAAAGGCGGAGTCATCTCCAATCGACAACTTAAAAAATGGAACGTATTGTTGAGTGATGTAGAAATTATCCCTGAAGGCAGTTACAAGCTTCAGCTTCAAGCATTCAAGAAAAACGCAAACGGAAGTTACAACCCTGTTTATGAAATGCCCTTGACTCAATCGTTGCTGGCTCAATTAAGAAAAAGCCCATTCATCGACACGGTATTTATTTCCAAGGACAATCTGGGAGGCATGAATGAAGGGGGAATCATGTACCCCTTAAGTGAAAACAATCATTGGTCAAGAGACAACTACGGACCTATCTGGATACCCAAGAAAGGTGCAACCATCAAGCTCGATGCTCACAACCTCATGGTTTACGGGCATGCCATTGTACATTATGAAAGAAGGCAACTGGAAATCAGGGGTAACCAGGTCTATATTGATGGAAAGCCTGCTACTACATTTTCTTTTTCCATGGATTACTATTGGATGATGGGGGATAACCGACATAAATCAGCCGATAGTCGTGCATGGGGTTTTGTTCCTGAAGATCACATCGTAGGAAAACCATTGCGGGTCTGGCTGTCCCTTGACAAAGATAAAACCCTATTTGAGGGTAAAATTCGTTGGAAACGCTTCTTAAAAAAAGCTTCTTGAATCTAATCCTTTCCAGTATGTCATGACTCTGAAACGACTCATCTGGATCCTAGTTGTGGCCACTCTGCTTGCCGGACTGGTCAGATTGTTCTTGCTCGATACGTTTCGAGTAGCATCAGACGCAATGGCCGCAAGCAGCTTGCCAGGCGACAGGGTGCTGGTTGAAAAGTGGGCAATGGGCCCGCGCATCCCTCAGGCTGTAGACAATCCCTTCTCAAATACGAATACCTCCTTTTGGGATTTTAGCGGAAAAACACATCGTTTACCTGGATTCTCCCGATTACGGCGTAACGATTTGGTCGTTTTCAATCAACCAACGGAAAATAGTTCCATCCCTGTCAATCTAAGACCCATACTTTTCAGTCGCTGCGTGGGTTTACCGGGTGACGTTGTGCAATTGAGGGGACAGCGGTTGTTTGTAGATGGCAAACGTCAAAAAAGGGCTGTTGACGCTTTATATTGCTTTCAATTTGACAGCACGGCAAAACCCATTCTAAAAAAATGGATCAAAAGCAACCGGATTTTCAATAGCAATGATACCTGTTTTGTTTTTCTGACTAAACACGAATACTCCCGTATGTCAAAGCGGCTGATTGGTCTCCGTTCATTGGTTAGACCATACATGTCTACCTTCGACTCAATCCATACGGTTGTTCCACATAAAGGTTATACAATCTCGTTGGACTCAACCAGCTACCTGAAATGGAGCAACTTAATCAATACGCACGAACAGGTGGTTCTTACACAGACAAGGGACGGCAGGTTTTTACTCAACGGGAAACGCATCCATCGCTATACGTTTAAACAAGACTATTACATCTTTCTCAATGACCATCAGGGATACCTGAACGACTCAAGAACATTGGGCCTAGTGCCCGCCTCCCACATTATTGGACGCTCATTATTCGTTTTATATTCTCCATCAAGAAAACACTTTCTGGAGTTGATCCGTCAATAAGATATACGGTTTTTCAATCAAACAAATCTTCGATTTCATCGGGTGTTACAGGCAATCGTTTTTCCCCGGTTATCCTGTTGCCAGTTTGTGTGACAATGGCATTGTCCTCAATACGTATTCCGCCAAAACCCTTCAACTTTGACACTTCTTCGTAACAAATAAAATCCATATGGCGCTTTTCAGACCTCCATTTGTCAATCAATGCAGGTATCAGGTACAATCCTGGTTCAACGGTCAGCACAAATCCAGGCTCCAATCGGCGCGCCAGCCTAAGGCTACCTAGTCCGAATTGGTGGCTCCGAATAACCTCATCATCGTAGCCTACAAAATCCTCTCCGACATCTTCCATATCGTGCACATCGAGGCCCATCATGTGCCCTAAACCATGAACCATGAACAAAGCATGGGCACCCAAACGCACAGCGTCTTCCATATTGCCCTTCATGAGTCCTATTGACTTAAGCCCCTCCGCCAACGTAAGGCAACAATCCAGGTGTACGCTCTTATACAAAACACCGGGCTTGATCAACTCAAAAGCCCTGTTGTTTGCACTTAACACAATTTGATACAGCGATTTCTGAAGGGATGAAAAAGAACCGTTTACAGGTGTGGTTCTTGTAAAGTCACACGAGTAGTGTTCAGGTGACTCTGCTCCTGCATCGCACAACAACAGGCGTCCCTTACTTAAGGTCATACCATGATCATGCCCATGCAGAATGTCACCCTTCTGAGATAGAATAACCGGAAAGGACAAACCTGCACCCCGTTCCAATGCGATGTATTCGGCCAAAACAGCCAGTTCTCGTTCCGTTTTACCTTCACGAGCCTGCTTCATAACCGTTTCGTGCATCTTGTAACCAATCCCGGCTGCTATGTCAATCTCTTTAATTTCCTCTTCGCCTTTGATGGAACGCAATGCAACAACTGCTTTGATTAAATCCTTCGAAGTATTTTGTATCACCCCGTCTGGAGATAAGGTTAACAGGGTAGACAATCGTATCGCATTCTCTGCTCTATATGGAGGTAGGAAATGGATAATCCGGTGTTGGCGTCTTGCCTCTTTTAAACTGCCCTCAAGAGAAGCTTTCGGCAATACTCTTTCAATACCAGAACGCATCGCTGTTTCTCTGTAGCTTTCCATAGGCCCTGTCCAGATGATGTCATCCATGGTCAGCTCATCGGCAAACAGGATCGTTTTTCTGCTGTCAACATCCATGACAACAAACAAGTCAGGTAAATCAATTCCGATAAAATACAAGAAGTGACTGTCTTGACGGAATGGATAAGCATTCCCGGAATAATTGGCAGGAGAGTTTGTATTACCAGGCAATAGAATCATCCCACCAGTCATACAGTCAAATAAACGCTGCCGACGTTGTAAATAGATATCCTTTTCAAACATGATTTGAACGTTTGATCACACGCAAACGTACGCAAAAAACAGTAATTTGCGAGCAAAACACGTACCTTTGTCTTTTGATTATTGTTTACCCCCATTTCATCCATGACAACGAGTTTATTCTCCACGGCCTACTTTGCACCGGTCCACTATTATTGGCATTTGAACCGAAGCCAGAATGTTGTCATCGAGGCATGTGAGCATTATTCAAAACAAACCTGGCGAAACCGCTGCATCATCGCCTCCGCCAACGGTCCTATGACGCTTTCGCTGCCTATTGAGAACGAGAAAATAGGAAGAGGAGATGTGCGTGAGATTAAGCTGTCCGATCACGGAAACTGGCAACACATGCACTGGAACAGCATTGAATCAGCATACCGATCCAGCCCTTTCTTTGACTATTACCAAGACGACATAAGGCCGTTTTTTGAAAGAAAAGCAGGTTTCCTATTCGATTTCAACGAAGGAATCAGGGAAACCATTTGCCAATTGATCGAAATACAACCAAACGTACATTTCAGTTCAGAGTACATCGAGGAAAACCGATTGCCTCAAGGTTGGATTGACTACAGAACATCGATCCACCCCAAAAAAGAAACAGAAAAGACGGGCTTCATAACAACGCCCTATTACCAGGTCTTCGATCGAAAATATGGTTTTATACCAAACCTTAGCATACTTGATTTGCTGTTCAATATGGGACCTGAATCGATCCTCTACTTGTAAAACAAGAACGACATGTTGTCTGGATCCAAAACGCGATTGGCTATTTCCAACAGTTTATCCGGAGTAAATCTGTCTATCTTGTGAACAAACTCCTCCATAGAGTCATAGCCGTTAAAATACAACATGCTTTTCCCCATGTTGAGACTTTGATTCTCCTTATTTTCAGAAGAGATAAGCACTTGTCCGAGCAGCTGCTTCCTGGCTGCATGCCACTGCAGCGTAGTCAATGGCTTTTCGCGAAGTCGTTTCAATTCCTTGAACAATAACGTCAGACACCTGTCCACCTCCTGTGGATCAGTACCAAAATAAATGGTAAACAGACCCGTATCGGTAAATGATGAAACATTCGATTCCACCGAATAAACCAACCCCTTTCGTTCCCTTAAAGCTATGTTCAGACGGCTGTTCATGCCGGGGCCACCCAAAATATTGTTCAAGAAATACATGCCAGTCCTTTCTTCTTCGTGTAACGAGAAACTCTCATTTCCACAAATAACATGAGCCTGGTGGGTATCTTTCCCCATTGCGGTATGAAATCCGTGGGCCGGCGACGGCTTATCAATGTGCGTCAAACAATTGGCACTGCTCGATTCCGGAATCGTACCCAAAAACTGTTCGGCCAAATAAAGAACCCGCTTCCAGGGAAGAGGCGCCTGCGAATAAAAAACGATGCGATCAGTGGTATAGCATTGGCGATGAAATCCCATCAAATCATTCCGGTTCAGCGAGCTTACCGAATCAGGGCGGCCTAAAATGCGATAACCCAACGAATGGTCGGGAAAAAACAATTGGTCAAAATCATCAAAAATCAATTCGGAAGGACTATCCTCGTACACATTGATTTCATCCAGTATGACATCCCTTTCTTTTTCCAGTTCGTTTTCAGAAAAAACAGAGTTGAAAAACAAATCCGAGATCAATTTAATAGCCCTTTTGTAATCATCCCGCAAAAACAAACTGTACAAAAAGGTTTCCTCCTTGGTGGTATAAGCATTCAGTTCTCCACCAACACGCTCCATGTGATTCAGGATCTGGAATGGCTTGTACATTGGCGTACCCTTGAACAACATATGCTCAGTAAAATGTGCCATTCCCGACTTGTGTACTTCCTCGTGTCGAGAACCGGCGTTCACAACCAGTCCACAGCACGAGAGGTTCCCCTGACATTCACGGTGAATAATCCGTATGCCGTTTGGCAGGCAGTGAGTATAAGCAGGGGTATCAAATGAACGTTGCATAATCCGGTTAAAATGAATAAGCTGCTGCAAACTCCTTAGAAATGTAGTTGTCGTGTGTCTGACATACCTCAGCCGCAAAATCAAGCCCACATGTTACAATAGCATCCCATTCCTTTTCCCTAAGAGTAGGCAGATCCACTCGACGAATACGAGCATTTAACAGTCCAAACAAAAAACCAGCGTTGAAACTATCGCCTGCACCAACAGTGCTAACAGCCCTAACCTGTTTGGCTTCGTACTGCTTGTAAAAGTTCTTCCCCCAAACCCGCACTCCGTTCTCAGCAGCCGTATGAATAAAATAGGGTGTATAGTAACAGATTTTTTCCTTGTAGATTTTTTCCGGATCAGTCATTTTGTAGAGGAACCTGAAATCATCTTCCGATCCGCGAATAATATCTGCATATTCAAAATTCTCAATAAAGGTGGTTGACAGTCGAACCACTTCATCCTCGTGTGATTTACGAAAATTGATGTCGTAGTATATGATGGCACCATTATTTCTTGCCATTTCCAGAAAATCCAGCATACGTGGTCTCAAGACCGGATTTAAGGCATAATATGAGCCAAACAAGACAATGTCGTCTGCTTCTACCTTTGGAAAAGAGTTCTCAAAGCGTGTACTGGGGTAATCCTTGAAAAAAACGTATTCAGCATCACTTTTTTCATCAAGAAAGGCCAATGAAACAGCAGAACTCAAGTCCGGATTCAAATCGAGATATTCGGTGCTAAGATTGTTTTCCTCCATAAACGAACGAATGATGTAACCCACCTTGTCATCGCCCGTTTCACCGACAAAACAAGCCGGCACGTTCAATCGTCCCAACGATACCAAGGAATTGAAAGCCGATCCACCGGGAACAGCAGCAAACGGTTTATTGTTGGAAAACAAAACATCTAGAATGGTTTCTCCAATTCCAATGATTTTACGCATAGCTGTTTATTTAAACCGCAAAAGTACACAATCGTCAAAAACACGCCAATGCCCACCCTCAAATAGTTGAAAAATAATGCGTACCTTTGTGGCCGACTGTTGCTGATAACAGTTATTAAACAGATTGAATGAAGACATTTGAAGAACTGGGAATCATGCCCTCCATCCTGAAGGCGATTTCCGAACTGGGATACGAAAATCCCATGCCGGTACAAGAGGAAGTGATTCCGTTTTTACTGGGAAACGCAAACGACGTCATCGCTTTGGCACAAACAGGAACCGGAAAAACAGCCGCCTTCGGTTTACCCATTATCCAGAAAATCGAAGTGAGCAATTACAGCCCACAAGCACTTATATTGTGTCCCACCCGCGAGCTTTGCCTGCAGATAGCTGATGACCTGAATGATTACTCCAATTATATTGACAACTTAAAAGTGCTGCCCGTTTATGGGGGGTCAAGCATTGAAAGCCAGATAAAATCACTCAAACGTGGCGTTCACGTTGTGGTTGCTACTCCAGGACGCCTGCTCGACTTGATGAACAGACGTTGTGTTGACCTTTCAAACATTGTGAATGTTGTCATGGACGAAGCCGACGAAATGCTCAACATGGGCTTTACCGAAAGCATCGATGCCATCCTGGCCGCAGTACCGGAAACCAGGAACATGCTGTTATTTTCAGCCACGATGCCAGCAGAAATTGCCCGTATCACAGGCAAATACATGAAAAATCCCCGTGAGATCATTATCGGGAACAAGAACGAAAGCACGGCCAATGTAAAGCACATTTATTACATGGTCAACGCAAAAGACAAATACCTTACACTTAAACGTATTGCCGACTTTTACCCCAGCATTTACGGCATTATCTTTTGCAGAACCAAAATTGAGACTCAGGAAATTGCCGATAAACTGATACGGGATGGCTACAATGCCGACTCCCTACATGGAGACTTGTCTCAACAGCAGCGCGATTATGTGATGAACAAGTTCCGCATCCGCAACATCCAACTCCTGGTTGCTACCGATGTGGCTGCACGCGGCCTCGACGTTTCCGACTTGACTCACGTCATCAATTTCAGTCTGCCCGATGACCCCGAAAGTTACACCCACCGTAGCGGTCGTACCGGTCGTGCCGGAAAAACCGGTATTTCCATTTCCATTGTCCACGTGAAGGAAAAGGGGAAAATCCGCCAGATTGAACGCACCATCAACAAGACCTTTGTAGCCGCACAAATGCCAACAGGCAAAGAAATCTGCGAAAAACAAATCTTCCATTTCATCGATAAAATCGAAAAAGTCAGCGTCGATGAGGCAGAAATTGAACACATCCTTCCCAACGTGTACCGCAAGCTCGATTGGTTGGACAAGGAAGACCTGATCAAGCGCATGGTTGCGCAAGAATTGGACAGGCTCATCGACTACTATAAAGAGGCTGAAGAAATTCGTACGATTGATGAGAAAGCCAAAAAAGAGAGCCCATTTGGTGAAAAACGCCAAGGCACCGAACCCGGATTCAAGAAGCTCTTTATCGGGTTAGGCAAGATGGATGGCATTACGCCTAAAAACCTGATGGACTTGATCAACAGCTACGTGGAAGGTCGCGTTCAAATCGGGCGCATCGATTTCTTTACCCGCTATTCCTTGTTTGATATCGAAGAAGGGGCCTCCAAGCGGGTTGTACAAGCACTACGCGAGCTCGACTTCCTGGGACGTCAGGTCAAGGTGGATTTTGCCACCGAAGAACAGATGAACAGGGGTAACGAACGCGAAGAAAGAAGTAACAGAGGCGAAAGAGGTTCGTGGAACCAATCTGGGCCCTCCTACCGCAAAGGTGGTTACGGACAGTCTGCCCCAAAAAGCAGGGAAGGCGGTTACGGACGGTCTGCATCCAAAAGTAGTGAAGGCGGTTACGGTCGTGACAACAACGAATCGCGTTCATACGGAAAAAAGAGCACCCCCTATTCCGGTAAACGCAAAGACGGATACGCCCCCAAGAAAAAGTATTAATCTAACGGTCCAGGCATGGCCATTCGGAATCTTTTTTCCAAACAATTCAAACAAGCCACCTCTATCGGCTTACAGGCTGGCCCTTATGCCTTTACCTTTGTCAGAAAAAACATCCGGTCGGTTCGATTGAGCATCAACCGATTGGGTGTTATTCGTTTATCTGCACCTTTCACCTACACCGAACAGGAAGCCATCGATTTTGTTGGAAAACGACAAGACTGGTTGGTGAAACACCTGGATCGCCTTCATGAACGACAGGCGCAGGAAGCCGAAGACTTTAGCCGGATTCTTTTTTTGGGAAACCTTCATCCTACCTGTATCCACCAACACCCTATTGCTCCCCGGGTGGTAAAAGACGAGGCAGGAACGGTTCACATCTACGTCAAATCCGACCGTGAAACCAACCTGGAACCCGTACTGAATGCCTGGTATGCCGTAGAACTGCGGAAGCGTGTGGATATGCTGGCACCCAAATGGGAATCAATGATGGGCGTCAAACCACTGTCGTTCAGCTATCGCAGCATGGACTCCCGTTGGGGCAGTTGCCACATCGTAAAGCGGAAAATTACGCTAAACACCAAGCTGGCAAAATACAGCATTTCCAGTATCGAATACATCTTAGTGCACGAACTGGCGCATTTGCTGGAATCCGGCCACGGACCGGCCTTCAAAGCTGTGATGGATACATTCCTGCCCGACTGGCGCGAACGCCGCAAGACGTTGAACGAAGGTCAATAAGCCAAAACAAATACAAACGAACATATTACTAACTGGTGGAGGGCTTTCTGACAGCTTTCCGGTACATCTATTTCCTTCTTAGCAACGCTTTTACTGTACCTTTTGGCAGATCAACACGCACCACATACACAACGAACAACAACAGCAGCAGTGTTCGGAACGCCAGTCTTAGGTAAATATTGGAAATGGGTGTATACATTCCGGCTGCATAAAACAAAAAACCCACCAAAACGTAACGGCCGGCCATCTTAAGGTCATAGGGAATGGGGTAATAACGCTGCCCCAAGGCCCAGGAGACCACCATCGTCATCAGAAAACAACCGAAAGAAGCCCATGCAGAAGCAATGTACCCATACATTGGAACAAAAATGACATTGCCCAGTACCGTAACAGCCAATCCCATAAACGAAATATAAGCTCCCCACTTCGTTTTATCGGTGAGTTTATACCAAAACGAAAGGTTGAAGTAAATCCCTTGAAAAATGTAACTAAGCAACACAATGGGAACTACAACCAAACCCTCGTGATACGTTGGTTTCAACAAGTATTTTATTACATCCAAGTAATACATGACACCTAAAAACACTAGCACAGCAAACAGGAGGAAAAACTTCATCCCATCCACGTACGACTGCTTACTATCAGTATTCTTGTGTGTTGAAAATACAAAGGGCTCGTACGCATATCGAAAAGCCTGCGTAAACATCATCATGACAAGTCCCAATTTAAAACAAGCGCCATAAATGCCCAATTGAGCATCTCCTGTTGCCTTGTCTGGATACAAATGGGGCAAGAGTATCTTATCAAGCGACTGGTTCATAACCCCCGCGATGCCCAAAAATATCAACGGACTTGAATATACCAACATCTCTTTCAGCAAAGACCAGGAAACAGTCCACTTGACACCAAACATAAAGGGAAACAAAGTAATGAGCCCTATTACCGAAGAAATCACGTTGGCCACAAACACATACCCCACCCTATAATTTGGATCGTAAAACCAGGATATCCATTCGGGAGCATGTTGATGAATCATGGGACAAACCCATAAGAAAAAAACATTGAAGAATACGTTGATTCCTATCATCAACATTTTAAGGCCTGCAAACATGTTAGGTCGCTTACCAAAACGCAACCACGCAAACGGTATGGTCGAAAAAGCATCAATTGCAACGGTTAATGCCATCATCCAAACAAACTCCGGGTTATTCGCCACATTCAATAAGACAGCAGCAGGATTCATGAAAAAGGTGATGCCTACCATAAACAAAACTGAGGTAACCAGCAAACTGAGCAGCGAGGTGGTATACACCTTCTCGGGTTTATTTTCTGCCTTGTTTGCAAAACGAAAAAAACCGGTTTCCATACCATATGTTAGGATCACCATAATGAGGGCTGTCCAGGCATAGACTTTTACCACCACCCCATATTCTCCTGTACCACCCAGCGTAAAGGTATAAAACGGCATCAAGCACCAATTCAGGAAGCGACCCAAAATGCTGCTGATACCATAAATGGCCGTGTCCTTGGCCAGCCGTTTCATTTCTGCCATGATAAACGGAGTGAGTTTGTCAAATTTGTGAACGATTTAAAAAAGGGATTGATTGCGTGAAAAAGGAGACAATCCCAGGTGTGTCCATGCCAGAGGAGTTACTTCCCTTCCCCTTGGCGTACGCTTTAGAAAACCTTGCTGAATCAAGAACGGCTCATAGACTTCCTCAAGCGTGCCAGAATCCTCACCCAATGCGGTTGCTATTGTGGTTAAACCCACAGGGCCTCCTTGAAACTTTTCGATGATGGTTCGCAGTATCTTGTTGTCAATCTCATCCAAGCCGAAACGGTCTATATTAAGTGCTTCCAAGGCATATCTGGCAATGTCAAGGTCAATGCGGCCATTTCCTTTCACCTGGGCAAAATCCCTAACCCTACGCAACAGTGCATTGGCAATTCGAGGTGTACCTCTACTTCTTCCGGCAATTTCGACCGCCGCATCGGGTTTGCAATCAATCTGTAGTAATTTTGCCGATCGAAGCACAATCCCTTTCAACACCTCCGTTTTATAGTATTCCAAGTGACAGTTGATGCCAAAACGAGCTCTGAGCGGTGCAGTAAGCAACCCGCTGCGTGTGGTAGCTCCAACCAGGGTAAACGGATTGATATCCAGCTGAATGGATCGAGCTGAAGGACCTTTGTCAATGACAATGTCAATCCGATAATCTTCCATTGCCGAATACAGGTACTCTTCCACTACCGGACTTAACCGATGAATCTCGTCGATGAACAAGACATCATTGGGCTCAAGTGCGGTCAAAACTCCAGCCAAATCACCAGGCTTGTCCAACACCGGTCCAGAAGTAACCCTGAAACCCACGCCCAATTCATTGGCAATGATACTGGACAAAGTCGTTTTTCCCAATCCGGGAGGGCCATGCAACAACACATGGTCCATGGCCTCACGTCGCATGGAAGCTGCCGACACGAAAATGCGCAGGTTCTCCACAATGCTTTCCTGACCATTGAAGTCGGAAAAACACAGCGGCCTCAAGGCTTTGTCGGCATCCTTGTCGAGTTCAAACGACTGTTGCTCCCTAATATCAAAGGATTGTTCCATGTGTAGCGATTGATCCCGGCAAAAGTACGACAAAGCCGCGCTTTGTCAAACCAAAACGCCGAAAAGAACGCAAACAGATTGATTTTTTGTACTTTTGCCAGTAAATCGGACTAGGCTTATGGCACTCAATTACATCTGGATAGGTTTCTTTTTGGTTGCCTTCTTGGTTGGGCTTATACAACTTGTTATTTTTCAAGACTATGGCGTGTTCGAACGAATCATGACCAGCAGTTTTGACATGGCCAAATTCGCTGTCATGGACATCTCGCTACCCTTGGCCGGTGTCATGACATTGTGGTTGGGCATTCTATCCATAGGCGAACGGGCCGGAGCCATCCGGGTTTTGGCAAAAATAACCGGCCCCTTCTTCAACAAGCTGTTTCCTGAATTGCCTAAAGAACATCCTGTTCATGGCCAACTACTGATGAATTTCTCGGCCAACATGCTGGGGCTTGACAACGCGGCAACCCCCATGGGGCTGAAAGCC
>CAYTIY010000011.1:0-34178 GCA_964438045.1 uncultured Bacteroidales bacterium
CATTGAAGGCATCTTCCAGGGTCTTGGTCACGTTGGTTTCAATTTCCTGAGCGTTGGCACCCGAATAGGTGGTCATCACGCTCACATAGGGCGGCTCCATCTCCGGATACTGGTCGATGGGCAGCATGAACAAACAGTACAACCCGACAACCAGTATGGCTGCAAAAATCATCAGGGTGGTGACCGGTTTGTTTATGGAACTTTTATAGATACTCATAGTACTTTTTTATACTTTCTTATTCAACGATGGTTACTTTCACCCCGTCCACCAACCTGGCTTGTCCGGCTACGATGATTTGGTCGCCAACAGCTATGGAATCACTGACAATTTCAACCAGGTCGTCAAAGCGTTTTCCAAGGGAGACGTTATACCGTTTGGCCGTCCCGTTTGTAGCAAGGAACACATACCGTTCGTTGGATCCCTGGGTCTTCAGCACAGCTTGATAAGGCACTACCACGGCATTCGTTTGCCCCATGGCCAATTTGACACGGCCAAACATACCAGGCTTGAGCTTTTCTCCTGAGTTCGGAATCCTCAATTCAACCTGAAAGGTTCTGCTGGAGGAATTTACCGTAGGTGCCACATTGTACACCTGTGCGGCAAACGACTGTCCTTCATATGTATCAGTCTGTAAGGAAACCCTCATGCCTTTCTTGATCAAGGGGTAATATGTTTCGGGAACATTCACATAAGCCTTGAGTGTATTAAGTTGGATCAGCGTCAGGATAGGAAGCGCACCGGAGTAAAGTTCGCCGTTTTCGTAGTTCTTAACAGAAATGACACCGGCAAACGGCGACTTGATCTGCGTGTTCTTTTCCAAGAAAGCGATGTTGTTGCGTTGGACACTCAACTGAGCTGCCGTTTGGTCATACACTTGTTGGGAAATGGCACCCGTTTCTTTCAAGGCTTCGTAGCGTTTGAAATCGTTTTCCAAAGTAGCCAGGCTGATTTTTGCCTGTTGGAGAGAGGTCTGATCCATTTGTACCAATACCTGTCCGGCACGTACTCGACTGCCCACTTCCACATTTATTTTATCAATCCTGCCGGGAGATACCGGTACCAGATTCACTTCTTCCACCGCTTCGAGGTTGGCTGAATATTCCAGTTCTCTGGATACTGTCGAGGTCTTCAGCTCCATCACCCGTACGTTCTCCACCCGTTCGACAGCCGTTTCTTTTTTGGCAGTTTTGCCGGAGCAGGCGATTAAGAGCGACGCCCCTGCCAGCAGCGTCATCATCACGACATTGATTCGTTTCATTATGATACTTGTTTATGTGTTGTTATTATAAGGTGCCGAGCAACTTGAGCAGAGCATCCTGCGCATTCAGGAGATTCATCACGGCAGTAATGTAATTCGATTGGGCCGTCAACAGGTTATTGTTGGCGTTGGTCACTTCCAGGCTGGATGATACACCTTGCTCGTATTTCTTGGTGATGTTGTTGAACACCCGTTGACTGAGTTCGATAGTTGCCTGTTGGATGGCATAGCTTTCCATGGCACTTTTCAGGTTGTACTTCAATTGCTTTTCCTGTAACAACAATTGATCCTTAAGTTGGTCGTTATCCAGTTGGGCCGATTGCAGCGCCAGCTTTGCTTTCTTGATGTTCGCATCATTCTTACCACCGGCAAACAAGGGAACGCTGGCCGTGAACATCAAGGTATTCTTCATGGAAAAATCAACCACCGGCTTGATGATTTTCTCGTTACGTTGATAAACAGCTGTCACAGTGGGCAATATGGCGCTTTGAGCCGACTTGACTTGACCTTCACTGAGTTGGAGGTTCAAATCACTAGTCCTTTTATCGATGTTTTTTTCCAAATCAAACGGTTGAGCCATCAGAGATAGAGCCTTTTGTTCATTGGTCAATTCAGCCAGTTTGCTGGTCAAGACCAGTTCACCTTCCGTACCCATTCCTAGCAACAGGCGCAGGGAATTGTACGCCACCTCGATGTTTTGGTTGGTGTTTTGAAGGGTATTTTCCAGATTGGCCAGGGTAATGTCCATCTGGTCGGCTTCAGTGGATTCACCAATCCCGACATTGACCTTGATGCGGGTGGCTTTTGCCAGGTTACGCAGGTTTTCAATGTTCTTTGCCAGAATGGTCTTGCTGTTCTCCAGTACCAGTATGGAATAATACACCGAGTTGACATTTTGCTTAATGGCCAACTCCGTTTGTTCTATGGCGTTTTTCGTCATATCCCTGGCGATTTCCGAAAGGCGCATACCCACCAGGATGCTGAAGTTGACAATGGGCTGTGTAACCTGGATGGTCAGTGAGCTGGAGGGCCTCATGGCTATCTTCATCCCCCCCAGACTCAAACTGTCACTCATCATGTAGGTTTGGTAATTGGCACTGGCACTCGCCTGAGGCAAGTAGTTGGCGTAGGTGGCCCATTTGGCTTTCTCCGCTTGTTCAAGAGCCAACGAAGCTTTTTTCATGCTTCGGTTGTGCTCAGCTGCGTACTGTTGTGCTTCCTGTAACGAAAAGGAACGCTTCTCGCCAGTCGGCTGTGTCTGGGCAACGGTCATGGTGACGGCCAGTAAAGTGGCCAACAAGGCTCCCATCGATTTTCTGATTGTTGTCATAGTTCTATTAATGAATAGAGATTCTAAAATACGTTACGATTGGTCGTCGAGACCCATCCATCTAAACAAGCATCAATTGATCAATTGATCAACCAGCTGGTCGATTTCCTCGTCCTTCAGCGGCGGATGCGCTTCAGTCATCTCATCGGTCAGACTTGACCGTTTCTCCAGGTATTTGTTCAAGCCATCCGGTGTGCACAAAATACGTAGGAGATTATCAATGAGAAAATTGACTCTGTACTGCTGTTTGAAAAAGTTGTTTTCATGTTGCGCCATTTCCATTCCCATCATGATATGGACAATCAAGTATTCGGTCATCATGTCCACATTGATATCGTCCCTGAAAACACCTTCTTTAATACCCTTTTCCAACAGGGTGGCAATGTCTTCCTTCATCGACTCCCGACCGCGTTGAAGCTGCCGTTTGTGAATTTCCGGATAATACTTGGCCAGGTCAAAAAAGAAAATTACGAACTGGTTGTTTTTGTTTCTCACATGGTTTAGCGCAAAATCAATCACCCTATCAATGACTCCCGATTCAGATTGGAGGGTGCTGGTATTTCCTTTTTTACGCTTCCTGCATTCCATGTCGCACAACACAGCCTCTATCAGCTCCTCTTTTTGGGAGTAATACGCATAAAACGTCTTCTTCGAAATCCGCAAGTTGTTGCAGATGTCGTCAACGCTGACGCTTCGAAGGCCGTATTTGAGAAATAGCTTGGCGCCGGTTTTGAGAATGGCGGTTTGCAGAGACTGTTCCATTACCTATTGAAAACAGCATCAAAAGTACAGCATGTATTGTCATTCATATATGACAAACATGTTAAATAATGTTAACGATTTAAAGGTGGCTAAATAATAAATTAAAAATCAGCCATTTACTCGGAAACTTTGATAGTTTTTAAGTTTCCACCATTTCCGCATCCTGCAACCTTCTAGTCGACTTTCGGATAAAGCGGAAAGTGTTTCAATTGTTCATATAGGAGATGGACCGGCAGCCCCATCACATTAAAGTAAGAACCGGAAATCCGCTCCACCGCTACGGCGCCAATCCATTCCTGGATACCGTAGGCACCGGCTTTGTCGAACGGACGGTGATGATCCACGTACCAAACGATCTCAGCATCGCTCAATGCACAAAAGCGCACGTCGGTGCGTGCCACAAAACTGCGCCGCTCGTACAGACTGCTCAGGCATACCCCTGTGAACACCTGGTGTTCTTTGCCGGACAACAACCGCAACATGCGGATGGCATCGTCCCTGTCCACGGGTTTGCCCAACACTGTTTCTCCAACGCAGACGATGGTGTCGGCCGTAATGAGCAGGTCGCGTTTCCCCATGAGGAAACGATTGGCATCCATCTTTTTCTCAGCAATAAACCGTGCCGTTTCTTCTCCGGAAAGTCCGGGCGGAAATGATTCATCGACATCGACCGGCTTCAACGTCGTAAAATCCACACCAAGATTGTCCAATAAGCTTTTCCTTCGAGGTGATTCAGAGGCAAGGATCAGGTGATAACCGGACAGATTGGGAAACAATGTCATCATGTCAGTGCAAGATTTACCAACCAAATGATTCGTCTCCATTCATCCAGGTACCCTGAGCCTTCATGATCTGCTCAATCAAATCCCTTCCACAACCATGCCCAGCCTTGACATGAGATACATAACGCGCAATACGGCTAATTTCCGGAGCGGCATCGGCCGGACAAGCCGGCAGACCAACCTGCAGCATGACTTCGTAGTCGGGAATGTCGTCACCCATGTAGGCAACTTGTGTTGGATTCAATCCTGTTTTCTCCAGAAAATCGCCAAAATCCACCTTTTTAAACACAGAGCCCATGTAAATATACTTGACTCCCAGCGCCTCAAATCGACGACGAACAGCCTCAGTCTTTCCTCCTGTTATGATGGCTATGGTCAATCCCTTGAGAATGGCATGATGTATGGCGTATCCATCTTTGATGTTCACCGTTCGCATGGGTTCTCCGCTTGGATGCAACGGAATGACATCGGAAGAAAGAACTCCGTCGACGTCAAACACGACGGCTTTGATGGTTGTCAGATCGAATGGTATGGTACTCATAGGTTCAAGTATGGTGAATGCGGTTAAAAATGCTGTCTGTCAGGATGCGGTAGATTTGGGCCAATTCAGGGTTTTCGGCCAATCGTCCAAGGTGTTTGCCGATAATTTGGTTATCGTAACGCACGGCCGGTCCGGTCTGCGCTGCGTCAGGATCCATTTCGTGAACCTTGGCGGCTGTCTCGTCAATCAGCGGAAGCAGGTATTCGAACGGTAATTGTTTTCGATTCAGTATGTCTCCTGCCAATCCATACAGGTGATTGACAAAATTGCAGGCAAACACAGCAGCCAGGTGCAGTTCCGCTCTGTCATCGGACGAAAGGACGTGTACCGTTCGGCTCAATTGACCGGCCAGACGCGTCAACATGTCCAGTGTTTTTTCATCGGACGCTTCCAGAAAAATGGGTACCCGCGCTACATCAACAGTCCGTGTTTTACTGAACGTTTGAAGAGGGTACAGCACTCCATAAGCAGGTGCATAGGCTGCCAACACAGACAGGGGAAGGCTGCCTGAGGTATGTACCAGTGTTGGGCTGTTCAGATTCAACCGTTTTAGGACAGTTTCCAATGCATCATCCTTGAGTGCGCACACATACAAGTCAGATCCATTGGTGACAGCCTCCGGTGCAAACACCGGTTCGGCACGCATCCGTCCGGCCAGCAAGGCAGCAGCCGAAGCGGTTCTGCTGTAGACCTGGTTGAACGTATGGCCGCAATCCAGCATGGCCTGGCCCAATTGAGTGGCCACATGGCCTGCACCTAACAGGGTTATCAACATGGCTTATTTCCGTTACGGTTACACCGGTTATTCAGATTTGCCGTATTCGTTCAGATGCACCTTTTCCCACTGCATCCTGGATTCGTCAAAGGGTTTGCGCACCTCATCCTTTACCCCAATAGCAATGATGGCTAGTACCCTCAAGTTGGCCGGTATGGATAATGCCTGCCGTACGTAGGTTTCAGAATCTTCACCTTCATCGGTTTGACGTTCACGCACCTGTATCCAGCAGGATCCCAGGCCCAGATCTTCCGCTTCAAGTTGAATGAGGATGGATGCAATGGACGCATCTTCCACCCAAACGTCACTGCGTTCCGGATCGGCCAGTACGACAACAGCCAACGGAGCCTTGTTCATAAACTGAGCGCCGTTTCTCTTGCAACGGGATAGCGTGTCCAGGGTAGCCGGATCGTCCACCAACACGAACTGCCATGGATTTGAGCGTTTGGACGAAGGCGACATCAAGGCTGCCTGCATCAACATTTCAACCAATTCCGGACTTAGCTGCGTGTCCTTGAACGCACGTATGCTGCGTCGCACGCGCAGCAGTTCCAACAAGTTCTCCATATTTTCGTAGCAATAATGACCACAAATATACGTTTAATTCATTAGATTTGCTGATTTTTCGGCGGATTGAAACCTGTGGAAACCGCATTGAACTGACTTGCATGGTGCACATACGATCGTTACTTCTTCCTTTTCTTCTGTGTGTATTTTTCCTATCCACGACGCTGGCTAGAGAAACCGTCACGGTTTCGGGGTACGTCTATGACATGAACAACCGCTCCATCGAATGGGCCAAGGTGGAGGATGTGTCGGGAAAAGGCAGTACAACAACTGATGAATCAGGCTTTTACACACTAACCATACCTGCCGGAGACACCCTTGTCTTGCGTTACTCCTGCATGGCCTTCCAACCCTCCCTGCGCATCATCCCAATCGACCGGACTTCCTTGAGGATCAATGTATCACTGGGTTTCAGCACCAAAGAGCTGAACGAGATCATGATTGAAGGACAACAGCGGCGCACATCGGGCATGGAAACCATGGATGCAAGACAAGTCCGACTTTTGCCCGATGCCGGAGGGGGCAGCATTGAAGCCTTGTTGGTTACGTTCGCCGGTGTCAGTTCGAACAACGAAATGAGCACCCAGTATTCGGTACGCGGGGGCAACTACGATGAAAACCTGGTTTATGTCAATGGGACGGAAGTCTACCGTCCCCTGCTCATCCGTGCCGGTCAACAAGAAGGGTTGAGTTTCATCCATCCCGAAATGGTCAAGGAGGTCTCTTTTTCCTCAGGAGGGTTCAATGCCCAATATGGAGATAAGATGTCGTCAGTTCTGGACATCACCTACAAGACTCCGGACACCCTTGAAGCCGTTGCATCGCTGAGCCTGCTGGGTGCGAACCTGTACCTGGGACATGCGTCGAAAGACAGGCGGTTCACACAAATCCACGGCTTTCGGTACAAAAAGAACGACTACCTGCTGGGAGCGTTGCAGACCAACGGCCAATACCGACCGGCCTATTTGGACTACCAGACCTACATGACCTGGAAGGTTCTGCCCAGTACAACCTTACGCTTCCTAGGCAACGTGTCCGGAAACACGTACCGGTTCGTCCCCGCCTCACGCAAAACCGAATTTGGCACCTTCAACCAAAAATATACGTTTTATGTCGCGTTTGACGGACAGGAACAGGACCGCTTTGAAACCCGTTTCGGATCGCTGTCGTTGGATCATGACATTGGCAAAAGCCTACACCTGAGTCTCCAATCGTCACTTTTTAACACAAAGGAGGAAGAAAATTACGACATCACCGGACAATACTGGTTGAGTTCGACACCCATCAGAAACAACAAGGCCGATTCGACACAGACCGAGTTGATCGGCATAGGGACCTACCACGAACATGCGCGCAACAGCCTGAATGCCACTGTTTTTTCCGTTTCACAAACAGGAACCTGGAAACTAAACGGACACGCTCTGTCATGGGGCGTCGGTTACCAGCACGAAATCATCCACGATGCCATCCGCGAGTGGGAAATGAGGGATTCAGCCGGTTATTCCCTCCCCTACAACCCAACAGCCATCAACCTGGTCCACAGCATGCGTTCGACCGTCAACATGGAAAGCAACCGCGTGACCGCTTACCTGCAGGACACATGGCGGTTCCGACGGGATGTCGGCTTGTTTATTCTGAACGGAGGCATTCGCATGAATCATTGGGATTTCAATCAGGAGACCCTGATCAGTCCTCGTTTTTCCGCCACTTTCCTTCCAACCGGCAACCGAAACCTGGTTTACCGTTTGTCGGGAGGTGTTTATTATCAGGCTCCCTTTTACAAGGAGCTCAGGGATACAGCCACTGTCAACAACGTAACCCGAGTGGTGCTCAATCAATCCATAAAAGCCCAAAAGACGTGGCAAGTCATAGGCGGTATGGATTACCACTTTGTCTGGGTGGACAGACCGTTCAAATTGTCGGCTGAGGTCTATTACAAGAATATGAGCAACCTGATTCCCTATACGGTTGACAATGTACGGATTCGATACATGGGACGGAATCTATCGGAGGGATACACCGCTGGTCTGGACATGAAACTGTTTGGAGAATTTGTACCAGGCACAGACTCCTGGATTAGTCTTTCGCTTATGCGAAGCCGGGAAACCATTGACGATGTGACCATCTCCAGACCCAACGAACAACGGTACAACATTTCCTTGTTCTTCCAGGATTATTTTCCGAGTGATCCCCGTTTCACCATGAACCTAAAACTGATTTGGGCTGATGGATTGCCTTTTGGACCACCGGACAGCGATAAACGGCTAGCCACTCTGAGGATGCCTGCATACCGACGTATCGACATGGGCCTGTCCAGGGTATTTTCATCAGACAGGGATGCCTTCATGCGCAAATCCCCCCTCCGTTATACCAAACGACTTTGGTTGGGTGTAGACTGTTTCAATTTACTGAACACCTTAAACGTGAATAGTTATTACTGGGTGTCAGCCATCGACAACAAACAATGGGCTGTCCCCAATTACCTGACAGGCAGATTGTTAAACATACGCATGACGGTAGAATTTTGAACCGATGACAACCAGGGATTTTTGTTTTTCATACAAGGATTTGGCCATCACATGGGAGGACTTTCTTATCCATGCTCCCGAGCAATCAAACGGATTGGATGATTTTCCCGATACGGTACAAGCTGTACTGGAATGGGCGAATGAATCGCTGGAAGCAACAGGAGGATACCGCTTGTTGCCCCTGGATGCCTGCCTTGCAACCACATTGAGCATCGGAGGGCAACACATTGAGACTGGCCACCGCATCTCCAGGTATTTAAACAAGGCTGAACAGATTGCCGTGTTTGTCTGTACTGCAGGTCGGGGTATTCACAACGCATATCAACGCTACCTGACAGAGGGAGATTCTCTCAGTGCCTATATTGCGGACACCCTTGGAACCGTTGTCGTTGAAAAGACCATGGATCGCATCGCCTTGACGCTCGAATTCGAGTCCGCACAGTCCGGTTTCAACTGCACAAACCGATATAGCCCAGGTTATTGTGGATGGTCCGTATGTGAACAACAGAAATTGTGGACCTTGTTGCCAACAGGTTTCTGCGGCATTACGCTGTTACCCTCCTCCCTGATGTCACCCGTAAAATCGATCAGTGGAGTTATCGGGCTTGGAAAAAACGCAAAAAAGACCTCCTACGGCTGCTCAAACTGTGATAGAGAACATTGCCTGTATCGTAAACAATTGATAAAAAAATAATCCTATTATCAATTTTTTACTCACATTGATTATTTAATGTTTAATAAATCTGCATTTGTTACACAATAAAAAACAGATGAGGTATATTTGTCATAGATATTACAGTCTGTTTACACACCTCGGACTCTTGTGTAATTCTACTAAATTCAAGGAAAAAAGCTAAATGAGCAATTCACTTTTCAGTAAGTTGGCACCCAAGGAGCCCAAATTCTTTCCCATCCTCAAGGAAATGTCGGAAATCACCCTGAGCGCATCCGATCTCATGGTTGAATGTGTCGGCCAATGCAACCACGAGATTTCAATTGATTACTACAAGAAAATCAAGGAGTTGGAAAAGCGCGGAGACGATTTGTCCAATACGATTTTCGATGAGTTGAACAAATCATTCATCACCCCTTTCGACCGGGAAGACATTCACCATTTGGCCACCCTGCTGGATGACGTGACCGATTACATCAACAGTTGTGCCAAACGCATCGTGTTGTATAATCCAAAATCCATGCCGGAAAGCGCTGTCGAACTGGCCAAGCTCATTAAAGAAGGAGCCATCTGCATCGACAAGGCTGTTGATGAGTTGGGGGGGCTTAAAAAGGAAAGCAAAAACATCAAAGCTTATTGTAAGGAATTGCATAACATTGAAAACAAAGCCGATGATGTGTACGAACATTTTATCATCCATTTGTTTGAAACCGAGAAAAACGATATCGAGGTGGTCAAATTGAAAGAAATCATGCAAGAGCTGGAAAAGGCGACCAATGCCGCAGAACAGGTCGGAAAGATCATCAAAGCCATCATTGTCAAATATGCTTGATTTTACTCCAAGGCTACGAAATATGATTTCGTAGCTTTTTTCGTCTAATACACGTACGCTATGAACAATTCATTTTTCAGCAAGTTCACTCCGAAAGAGCCCAAGTTCTTTCCCATCCTCAAGGAAATGTCGGATGTCATGAACACGGCTACCGACCTGATGATCGAGTTCATCGAAAACTACAACCTGGATACCGCGGTTGATTATTACAAAAAAATCAAGGAACAGGAAAAAAGGGGTGATCACTTGTCGAATCAAATCTTCGATGAATTGAACAAAACATTCATTACGCCGTTCGACCGCGAAGACATCAACCAGTTGGCATCGAGGATGGATGACGTTACCGACTACATCAACAGTTGCGCCAAACGTATAGTACTTTACAAACCCGGACACATGCCTGAAAGCGCAGCCGTCCTGGCCAAGCTGCTCAAGGAGGGCACCATTTGTATCAGCAAGGCGGTTGACGAACTGGACGTGCTCAAGAAAGATGCGAAACTCATCATTGAATACTGCAAGGATCTTCACGAAATGGAAAACAGGGCCGATGATGTGTACGAACATTTCATCATCGACCTGTTTGAACAGGAGAAAAACAGCATCGAACTCATCAAGCTCAAGGAAATCATGTATGAACTGGAAAAAGCAACAGATGTGGCTGAATATGTTGGGAAAATCATCAAAACCATTATTGTAAAATACTCCTGATTCTCAACAAGATGATATTATTGATTTTCATCATTATCCTGGCACTGTTGTTCGATTACATCAACGGGTTCCACGATGCAGCCAACTCAATTGCCACCATTGTATCGACAAAAGTACTTACACCATTCCGAGCCGTATTGTGGGCAGCCAGCTTTAACTTCCTGGCCTTTTTCATTGCGAAATATATCATTGGTGAATTTGGCATTGCCAATACCGTCTCAAGAACCGTTTACGAACAATACATCACCTTACCTGTGATTTTTTCCGGCATCGTGGCCGCTATCGTCTGGAATCTAGCCACCTGGTGGTTGGGCATACCGTCCTCATCGTCGCATACCCTAATCGGTGGCTTTGCTGGTGCAGCCATCATGAGCAGCGGGTTTGGGGCGATCCACGTTGGCGTGATCCTTAAAATCGCCTCCTTCATTTTCCTGGCTCCCATAATCGGTTTTGCCATTTCGACGCTGTTGACCGTCATCATCATGTACATTTGCAAAAAATACAACCCGCACAAGGTGAACCGCTGGTTCAGGCGCCTGCAGCTCGTTTCATCCGGTTTGTTTGCCATCGGTTTCGGATTGAACGATTCCCAAAAAGTGATGGGTATCATCGGAGCCGCCATGATTGCCGCTCATGCGGACAACATCGCAATGGGCATCAGTGATTTCAACCAAATACCCGATTGGGTCGCATTTGCTTGCTTCACAGCCATTGCATTGGGTACGATGACAGGGGGTTGGAAGATTGTCAAAACGATGGGATCGAAAATAACCAAGGTCACTTCGCTTGAAGGAGTTGCCGCTGAAACAGCCGGCGCCATCACGCTGTACCTGACGGAATTTCTGAAGATTCCCGTCAGCTCAACACACACCATAGCCGGTGCCATTATTGGAGTCGGCTCTGTAAAACGCCTGTCTGCGGTACGTTGGGGAATCACCCGCAACCTGCTGGTCGCCTGGATCCTGACCATTCCCGTGAGCGCACTCCTTGGAGCTGGCATTTACCTGCTTTTCGGAACAAACATGTAACTCTTACCGAGCTACCTTGAAACGGTAAGTTCCCGAACCAACCTTGAAAACGGATCGATCACCCTCGGTCTTGACGAATGTGACGCCTGCAGCCTTTGATGCGGGCGTTTCACCTTCATAGACTTGATTTCTGGGAGCGGGAATGTAAACGAAAGCATTCGTATTGTGCGGAACCACGATTTCCCAATCCAAATGGATACCCTTACGTTCCCAGTTGCTGACCACCATACCATGTGCAGATTTATAGGTACACTTCACAAACGTGAGTCCATCAGGGAAATCGGGACGCATGATGATCTGCTTAAACCCAGGACCGTCAGGAGCGCACCTAATGCCGGCCACATTCTCGTAACACCAGTTAAGCACGTCGCCTACCATAGCCACATGGTTGGTTGAGGCGTTAATTCCACTGGTTTTGTCGGTATTCCATCGTTCCCAGAAAGTCGTTGCTCCATGCTCTGCCATGTAACACCAGCTTGGATAGGTTCGGTTCGTGGCAAGACGTAAGGCTAAATCCGGTCGACCGTTTTCACTCAGTGTCTGCAGCAACCAGGACGTACCGATCACGCCGGTTGACAGGTGAGCATTGTTTTTTTCATCTATGACACGACAAACGTGATCAAACACAGCCTTTCTGTCATCCTGCGGTGTGATACCGAAAGCAAGTGGAAGCAAGTTGGCTGTCACCGTGTTGTTTGCGTAATAATAGGCGTTCTCATGGTAAAACTTTCGCTGAAAGGCCTTGCACATGGACGCTTCCCGGCTCGCAAACATGCCCTTGTCGGTTTCTTTTCCCAACAAGTCGGCAAATTCCTGCATGACTTGCAGGAGTTTGATGTAATAGGCCGTAGCGATCAACGTACCATCCGTCAGGCGATCTGGCCTTGTTTCCACAACCGAATCGGAAACCAGTGGTGGCACACCAGGATCGCCAAACGAATCGCCATTGATCAATCCATTTCTTACGCGGTGTTTCTCCATATAGCTCATCCACTTCTTCATAGAAGAATAGTTATCCTCTACCGCCTTCTTGTCGGCAAATTGACGATACAGCATCCGTGCAACCAAAAAGTACGTTGCCGCACCGGTCACGTTGTCGGAATAGCGGGGTTTAACAGCCGGTGCTGCGTCTGGAATCTGGCCAAGAGGACTCATAGACAAGCGAATGTCAGTCAGCCATTTTGCGTACAAACGCTGGTTGTCAAACAAATAGCTTTCACCAACGCAGCTATTCGACCGGTATACCAACGAAGCTTTTTGCAGGGCGGTGTTGGAACAATCAAACGGCACACCTTTGTAATTGCCTGCCACGGTCCACCAGGCATTACCGTAAATCGTGTTCAGGTACGTGCTGGATGATTGAAAAGAACCGGTTGAACTGAATCCATCGCTGATCATTTCGGCGGTAAAGAGGTTTTTATTGGGTTCGCCTGGCCAATTCAAGACTTCAACATACCTGAAACCATGGTATGAGAACGAAGGACTCAGCATTTCTTCGACACCACCTCCTTTGAGTGTATATTGATCAACATGCTGTTTCTCGGAAAGTCCGCTTCTGTCAAGTGTGCTGTCCGGATTCAGTCGTTCTGCATACCTCAACGTGATTGCCCGGCCACGATCTCCCTTAATCTGGAATTTTAGCCATCCGGACAGGTTCTGCCCCATGTCCAGAATAAATGAACCCGCCCTTTGATGGATGACGGCAACCGGCTTGGTGGTGTAAACCACACTCATATCCTCATTTTTCTGAGCCATTCGAATAACCGGTTTTTGGCTGGTTCCGGGATCTTTCATCAGGTTAGCAAACAACCATGCTCCATCATCGTATCCGGCCTTGAAGCAACCGGTCAAATCCCTGGTAGCATCAATACTCTCTCCAAAGGCCAGATGGTTCTCACGAATGGAGCCAGCCGAAGTAACCTTCCAGGTGGCATCACTGACCAACCGCGAGCGCGTACCGTCCTTTTTGGTCAGTTCAAGCTGAAACAAAAGTCTTGGAAGGCTGACAACTGGTTTTCCGTCGGCACCTGTCCTGGAACCGGCATAGGAACCATTGCCAAGCACCACGCCAAATACATTCTTACCCGCCGACAAAAAAGGAGCCATTTCATAGGAAGTGTACGTGACCAATTGGGATTGGTCGGTCGATGTGGGCGTAATCACGTGCCCCCCAAGCGGTAGACCATTTAAGTAAATTCGGTAATTTCCCACACCGGTTACGTACAGATTGGCGCGTTCGGGCTGATCATCCAAGGTGAATTCACGACGCAGGTAGCGCGCAGCCAAAAACAGCTCGTCTCCCATCCATGTGTCATCGGGGGTAATGCTGTCCAATCCGATCCAATAGGCCTTCCAATCCTTTTCCTGCAACAATCCCGTGCTCCATGACATAATGCCGCTAGTCGCCACACCCCTTCCTTTACACCAAACTCTTACCTTCCAGTAATAGGTGGACATGCTCTGCAGAGCAGGACCGTCATACGGCACCTGAATGGACTGACCGGACTTTATCCTACCTGAATCCCAAATATCGGCCGTATCCCCCTCCAATCGTTCAAAGGAAGAAGCGACCATCAACTGGTAATAGGATTGCTCCAAGGCCCGTTGATCGGAGGCTATCTCCCAACTGAACCGTGGTTGCACCTCATCGCTGAGAATGGGTTCCATCCGAGTTTCCACCCGTTGTCCTGTCACTGTAAAACTGTTGTCTTTCTTGTTTGATTGGCAACCACTTAACAAGGTAACGCCCAGCAGGGTACAGACACACAAGCTCGTCTTAGCCAAGTAAATCAGGGGTTTGAAAGAAATCTTTTTTTTCATGGCAGTATGTTCGTTTTCAATCATTTATCACTTTACCGTCAATGCGTATGTTTTACCCGCTTCGGTGGTCAGGTCGTATAACAGCGCTTGATTCAACTCCTTGTCGCTTTCCGGATTGAGCTGTACCAGCAATGGGTTTTTGATTTCACCCTTCGCTTGCTTAATCCCCATTCCCGACAAAATCGATTCACTACGGATCCTGCACATGCCACCGACGGTTGAAAGTACGCTCAGCGAAGTAAGCCGCCTGTTTTTCCAGGAAAACGAAACGACAAATCCCCCCCTGGCTCTGAGTCCGCTAACAGACCCCTCCGGCCATGATGACGGCAGTGCAGGCAACACAAAGATATAACCATTGTGGCTTTGAAGCAAGAGCTCAGCAATGCCTTCCGGACAACTGAGGTTTTCCTCAAACCGATACGTTGGATCGACACACAACAGGTTGTTTCCCATGCCCCGACGCAAGGGTTTTTGACTCACACACGTCGTGAGTTCTGTCACAGCCCGATCGCCCTCTCGCTGACGTGCCAACCTCCAAACACCCCAATCGATGGGCCATTCGCTTTCCGATGAAACAACTTCGACCAACGACCTGGACTTCAAGAGATTCCTCAGACTGTCAGCAAAGGCTTTTTCCGGGGAAAAACGTCCCTTCAAACCCGTGTACAACACATCAGTAGCCGCAATCACGTCGGCAAACAACGTGCGTATGTCCTGACGAGTGTCGGTCGGATTGACTTTCAGCGTATCCATATACATTCTGGCCATTGCTTGCAGAAAAGGAAAATGGCTCGAAAGAAACGCCTTATCGCCCGAATATTGATAGTGATCCCACAGGTAATCCGAAAACGTGGCACAGCCACCGGGGAGCGCGGAGGGAGACAAGCGGATAAAAACCGAAGCATCGCGCACCGTACATGTTTTTCCGAAAAGTGGAGCGTTAAGGTCCGACAAGTGACTCGTTTCTGTAGCCTTGTATATACCTGAACGTGTTGACCGCCCAACAACCGCAGGTAGCTGCTCAGCCCACAGACTGTTGGGAATGGCCGGAACGGAGGCATGCATGACGTTGGAAATCATCAAATAGCGGCCGAAATTGAAGAATAAGGCTTGGAGTGATTGATCCGGCTTGGTTGATTGTTCCCTAATGCGTTGATCGGTCGGCTTGGTTGTCTGTGCCGGCCGTCCCAGGTTGAGAGTCACTTTGTCGTAGAGGTTCCTGTACAATCCGACATGCTTCTTTTTCATGTTCGCATAGTCCTTACCGTAAGCACGTGCCAGTGTGCGGTAGCAACTCTCAATCAGTTCTTCTTCCGAACGTTTGTCCGTTGCAGGTACAGATAGGCTGGATGCATAAATGATCGCATCGTCGGCCTTGCGGATGGTATAGGTACCCTTCTGCAAACCGCAGGTTCCACCAGTGGCCAACGGTTTGACCAATGTTACGAAACGCTGCTTTCCTTGTTTGGCATCGGCTTCATCCGTCGTACCCACCAATATCAACATGGCTTGTCCGTCTAAAACCTTGTATCGTTTGAAGGGAGCCTTCAGTGTCAGGTTACAGGATATGGATCCTTTCTTGCCAGCTGTCAATCGGATGACAACGACAGAATCGATGAATGAGGCCATATACTCCCGTTGAAACGCCGTGCCGTCTGTAATCGCATACGACATGGCGGCAGTAGCGGTACTCAGATCGAGGGTGCGTTTATAATTTTTGTAGCTCTTATGGGTGGAAAAGGTCACATTCAACTCTCCTCTCCTCACATCAGCGCGTTGTGGCTGCGATGTCCGTTCACTCAGTTGGATCCTGTCCTGAAGAGGTATGCCGTAAACCATGGCACCCATTCTGCCGTTACCGATGGGCAGGGCTGAAGTCCAGTCCGTCGCCGGTGTTTTATACCACAGGACCTGTTCCTGTGCCTTTACCAGGTTCGGTAACAGGACCATGATGGAAACAAACAGGTATAGCGTCCTTGATTTTTTCATGTAGTTGCTTTCACAGGTTTACAGTGCAATTTCCGAAACAGTTTTCTGAACAATGCGGGTTTGACGTAAAAAATTGTACCACATCCATGGGATTCGGGCACCGATATTTCATCAGAAATGGTTTCAAAACTGTCGAAATCCAGCGTAGTGACGGCAAATGTCTTTCCATCCGTTTCTTTTTGGTGGTAAACCAGCCACTTTGCACCAATCTTGACCACCGATGGCTTTCCTGTCTGGAAGGAAGTAAACGAGAGTGACGTTCGGTCATAGGGGCCAGCCGGATATGTGGAAAAGGCCACTTTCAAACTGGATTCGGAAGGTGTTTCATCCCTTACAATCAACACGTAATCCTTGGATGTCCGACAAATGATATACGGATCTTGAACGTCAATCTCGGGATCAAACACTGTCCTGGCCATGGAAAATGACAGGAATTCCTGCGTGGTGAAGCCGTAAACCTGTTTATCTCCCTGCCTGTCGGAAATCCAGTACACGAGGTAGGATCGTGCCTGTTCGTCGTAAATCAAGCGTGGTGTGGATACGTTCAGCAACACAGAATCGGGCAATGCCATCGTGATGAAGGTTGGTTCCGACCATTCCAACAGGTCCTTGGACGAGGAATATCCTATGCCCTCCCTTCCGTCTTTACTGGCCACCCAAAGCAGTCGATAGACACCATCCGTACCTTGTGTAATGGACGGATCAGTCAGCGTCCCGTCACCAAGAACGGGCACGTTCAGACTGGAATCCACAGCCTGCCAATGGTAACCGTCATAACTGTACAATAACTCCAGGCCTGGTAAATCTGAATCCTGTGTTGACAGGCAAACATATACGTCCCGTTTGGGCGAACAGGCTGCTACCAAAAATACAATCATAGCCGAAATCAACCATCGACTGCTTTTCATCAAAGCGTGGTATATCATCGTAGTAAGTTGGTAAAAGAATGGCACCCAGCCAAAAAGGAGGATGCCATCCATTATCATACACATCCCTTAAGAAAGGGAATTTTACTCAATCAATCAACCAAGGAATCCCAGCAGCACACCGGCAGCGATGGCGGAACCAATCACACCGGCTACGTTCGGACCCATGGCGTGCATGAGCAGGTAATTCTTCGGGTCGTATTCCAAACCAACCACATGCGAAATTCGAGCCGAATCGGGTACAGCAGAAACACCGGCGTTACCAATCAACGGGTTGATTTTATTTTCTTTCTTCAGGAACAAATTGAAGAACTTCACAAACAAGACACCGGAAGCCGTTGCAATAATAAACGACAAGGCGCCCAAGCCGAAAATCTTCACGGAGTCCATAGTCAGGAACTGGGTAGCTTGCGTAGAAGCACCTACGGTCAGGCCCAACAATATAGTGATGGTATCGATGAGCGGACCACGGGCGGTTTCAGCCAAACGGCGGGTTACACCACTTTCCTTCAGGATGTTGCCAAAGAACAACATACCCAACAACGGCAGACCGGATGGTACCACAAAAGCAGTCAACAACAAGCCGGCAATCGGGAAAATGATCTTTTCTGTCTGTGAAACCACGCGTGGGGGTTTCATTCGTATTACCCGTTCTTTATCAGTCGTCAACAGCCTCATGATGGGTGACTGAATCACTGGAACCAATGCCATATACGAGTAAGCTGATACGGCAATCGCACCCATCAAGTTGGGGGCCAACTTGGAAGACAGGAAGATGGCAGTCGGGCCGTCTGCACCACCAATGATACCGATGGCAGCCGCCTGGCTTGGATCAAATCCCATCTGTAACGCAATGACATAGGCACCAAAAATACCAAACTGAGCCGCAGCACCAATCAGAATCAGTTTCGGATTGGATATCAACGCCGAGAAATCGGTCATGGCACCAATGCCCAGGAAGATCAACGGAGGATACCAGCCTTGCAACACCCCTTGGTAGAGAATGTTCAATACTGAACCTTGTTCATAGATACCCAACTGCAGACCGACTTCCTTAAAAGGAATATTGCCGATCAGGATACCGAAACCAATTGGAATCAGCAACATGGGTTCAAACTCATACTTAACGGCCAAAAACAGAAAAATCAGGCCGATCGCAATCATAACAAAATGCCCGGGTGTTGCGTTTGCAAAGCCGGTATAGGTTAAAAACTCTCTAAGGTTGTCAACCAAAAACGTCATGAAATCGCCCATATCAACCAATGATTACGAGTTCAGCTCCTTCAAGGATACTGGACCCTTTGTCTACCTTGATTTCAATCACCTTGCCATCGTGATCGCTGACAATGGTATTTTCCATTTTCATAGCTTCCAGCACCATCAGCTTGGAACCGGATTTGACGGTATCTCCCACCTTGACGTTGACTTCCAGGATGACACCGGGAAGCGGTGACTTGATGACACTGCCTGAAGATACGGTCTTGGTTGGTACTACAACCGGTGTACCTTGCGGTGTGACAGGGGCTGGAGCCGGACGAGAAATGGTGGGTTTCACCTTGACGGTCCGTTCGATCTCCACGACATAAGGCGTGCCATTGACTTCCAGTTCAACGGTATTTTCGTTTTCCTTGATCACTTCTACCTTATACTGCGTGCCGTTGATGGTATATTTAAAATCTTTCATACGATGTAATTTTTCGCGAAACGTTGTTAGAAATTGAACTGTTTATTTGGGTGACTGACGCAATCCGTAGATTTTCGAGCTCCAGGGAGAGTAGGTACGACGAGTGCGTGCAATCGTCAGAACCGTATTTTCCACATCGTGGGCATCGTTTGTCAATTCATACAAAGCCATGGAAATGGCGGCCATTACTTCACCCGAAACATCATCGGCCGACACAGCCGCTTGTTGCTTGTGCGTGGTTGGTTGTTTCTTCTTGTTGGCTATTCTGAACGAAGCAGCTACCCCCTTAAACGCGTAGCAACAAATAAGCAACACGAGGAATACCACTCCCATAGCAGTGATTGCCATGGCAATGCCCACAGGATCACTTTCGGCAAAACGTTCAATTTTTTCATTGCTGTCCAGCGTCAAGTTGTTGGTACTGGGCGTCACTTTGGTCAGCATTTCCCATTCAGGTTTGCCATCCACAAGACGTCCCCAACTTACCTCAGCCGGTAATACCGGAACCACGACACTATCAATCAAACTTTTTCCGTCAGCATTGAAAAAATAGATGGTATTTACTTTTGACGAATCCAAGGAGAAATTCAAATGAAATGTTCCTCGTGAAGGTTTGTTGTCAGCGTAAAAAATGACATGCTGCCTTGTTTGAATCTTTGTCAGTATATCACCCTTCGGGATCATATACTTCCTGGGATTGCTGATATCGTCGGTCAAAAAACAGCCACCAATATTGGCAACATTGAAAGAACCGTTGAACAATTCAATCCAAGGTACGTGCTGGCCATAATCGTCCTCGTAGTTTTCGTGGTTGGTTACCAGCACCTCGTTGAAGCACACCTTGGTAACCTGGGCGAATAATCCCGAGGAGAGGAACAGCAGACCTATTAATAATAAGCTATTTCTTCTCTTCATATTACAAAGGAATATTGCCGTGCTTTTTGGCAGGGTTGGATAATTTCTTGGTTGACAGCTGTTGCAGGGCACGGATTACGCGGAAACGGGTGTTGCGTGGTTCGATCACATCGTCGATGTAACCGTATTGAGCAGCCTTGTACGGATTCTGGAATGCTTCGATGTATTCGGCTTCCTTTTCTGCAGCCATCTTGGCCGGATCTTCGGCAGCGGCTACATCCTTGGCGTACAGCACTTCAACAGCACCGGAGGCACCCATAACGGCGATTTCAGCGGTTGGCCAGGCGTAATTGATATCGCCACGCAATTGCTTGCAGCTCATTACAATGTGTGCACCACCATACGACTTGCGCAGGGTTACGGTTACCTTGGGCACCGTAGCTTCACCGTAAGCGTAGAGCAGTTTGGCGCCATGTAGTATCACACCGTTGTATTCCTGACCGGTACCCGGCAAGAAGCCCGGCACGTCAACCAACGTTACGATGGGAATATTAAAGGCATCGCAGAAACGAACGAAACGGGCCCCCTTGCGAGAAGCATTGCTGTCAAGTACACCGGCCAACATTTTGGGTTGGTTGGCAAGAA
This sequence comes from uncultured Bacteroidales bacterium, assembly GCA_964438045.1. Lineage (GTDB taxonomy): Bacteria > Bacteroidota > Bacteroidia > Bacteroidales > UBA1402 > UBA8389. The sequence goes on from CAYTIY010000011.1 coordinate 20,705, forward strand.
TACCCACCGACTGACCGTTGAAACGGGCAAAACCGATGATCATATTCTTGGCATAATCGGCGTGTACTTCCAAAAACTCTCCGTTGTCCACAATGGCACCAATCACTTCGAACATGTCGTAGGGTTTGTTGGGGCTGTCGGGGATAATATCGTTCAGACCATCTTCCAAACGGTCGATGGGGTCATTGCATTCCATGTGGGGCGCTTCCTCCAGATTGTTCTGAGGAATGAAACCCATCAGTTTGCGGATCAGTTTCAGACCATCTTCTTCTGTATCAACGGCAAAGTGGGTCACACCCGATTTGCTGGCGTGTACGGACGCGCCACCCAGTTGTTCCTGAGTAACATCCTCGCCTGTAACCGTCTTGACCACCTTGGGGCCTGTCAGAAACATGTAGGAAGTACCTTTGGTCATAATGGTGAAGTCGGTCAAAGCCGGAGAATAAACGGCACCACCGGCGCAGGGGCCGAAAATACCGGAAATCTGAGGTACTACACCGGAAGCCATGATGTTGCGTTGGAAAATCTCTGCGTAACCGGCCAAAGCATTGATGCCTTCCTGGATACGGGCGCCACCCGAGTCGTTGATACCAATGACAGGTGCACCCATCTTCATGGCCTGGTCCATCACCTTGCAAATTTTCAAGGCCATGGTTTCTGACAACGAACCACCAAATACGGTGAAGTCCTGAGCAAATACGTAAACAAGACGGCCTTCGATGGTACCGTAACCGGTTACGACACCGTCTCCCAGGAAGTGTTTTTTATCTTGTCCGAAGTTGGTGCAACGGTGTTTCACAAACATGTCGAACTCTTCGAAACTACCTTGGTCGAGCAGCATGTCAATGCGTTCACGAGCCGTGTATTTTCCTTTCTCATGTTGTTTGGCAATAGCCTTTTCGCCACCGCCAAGGCGAGCCTGGACACGAAAATCGATCAGCTCTTTTACTTTCTGCAATTGTGTACTCATTGTATATCGGTCTTTGTTTACAATTATTCTTGTGGTTTTTCACAAAGTTCCATCAACACCCCGCAGGTTGACTTGGGATGCAGGAAAGCAATATTCAAGCCTTCAGCTCCTTTGCGCGGGCTCTTGTCGATCAGACGGATTCCCTGTTCGGCCAAGCCATCGAGGTTGCCCTGCAAGCCTTGAACAGCAAAAGCGACGTGGTGTACACCCTGTCCTTTCGATTCCAGGAACTTGCCGATCGGACCTTCGGGATCGGTACTTTCCAGCAATTCAATCTTGGTCTGACCGACCATGAAGAACGCTGTTTTAACTTTCTGTTCTGCAACTTCCTCAACGGCGTAGCAGTTGAGACCTAAAACATTTTCAAAGAAAGGGATGGATTCTTCCAGGCTATTGACTGCAATGCCCAGGTGTTCAATGTGAGTTGGTTTCATATCAATCAAGGTTAAGCGACGGTACAAACCGCCAAAACAAAAAACGCTGCAAAGGTAGAAATTATATCGAGCCACCCACCAATTATAAACCAAAAAAATACCCTCCGTTTGCATAAAAATTCAATGACCTGTCTTCCTCTGAGGTTCACGCCACTCCTTGCGTTTTTCATAAAAAAAGACTCAAAATTGTATATGACACTAATTTTACATTACTTTATCGCTCCGATATCCTGTAATTCTTGTTACAGCATGCTCATATTGACAAAAAGCAGACAGACCCAGGATGCTCTCCGGCAACTTGAAGCCGGCACCCTGTTTTCCATGGATGGTTTACCCATCCGGGGTGGCGATTCAATCAACTGGGGTACTGTGGGTTGTTGCCTATGGAAGGACGGACATCCGTATGGACTGACGAACTACCACGTATTGTTTGGTGAACACACCCCTTCGTTTGTATCACGGTTTCTTGCAGGCCGGCTAGAGGTTAAACTCGCAGGAACACAGGCTGGCCTAAAAATGGGAATAGCTACTACTATTTTTCACAAAACCCTCGATTATGCCGTGTTTGAAATTACGGAGCCCTTTCCATGCGAAACTCTTACCGAATTGGGCAAACCGCTTATTCCTCAAACAGGAATGGAAGTATGCAAAAATGGCGGTGCCACCGGTCTGACATACGGCATCATCGATAACATAGAGGGTTCAACAGTTTTCATTCGTAAGAATACCGGCAAAACCACAGAAAAACTCTGCGAATACGGGGATTCGGGCTCCTTATGGATTTACAACGACGGACATTCCCGTCCGCATCCTGTCGCGTTGCATCAAGGGCTGGACACCCACAACGTCCAACGAGGCAGGGCGTGTGCGTTCAACGTCATTGAGGCCTCAATCGATACGATTCAACACATGAACCCTAAATAAGATTGCCATGAAATGCATTTGTTTTTCCATCCTGATCGCAGGAATCCTGACTTCAACCGTTTCAGCCCAATTGACCGCCTATTCCGACAAAAAACACGTTCACATCCTGGCCGATAAGACCACGCTCAGCATCCGCGATTCAAGCGTCAGCCTCCTTGAACCCAATCAATCTGGAGTCGCAACCGTGGCAGGTGTCGTATTGCCGCCCGCCATCGATTATGTAGCCTCAGCTGTGGAAGCCGGAGCCGCAGGAAATACGAAGAAATTCCAGGCAACATATTCCTGTTCAGCTTCCTGCGATCACTTTTATGCAGACGCGAGCGAAGCAATGCTTCCCAACGTGACCATCAGGCGTTGGATCAAAGACAAGAAAGGCAACGACCTGTTGGCTGCCAGCGTGCGGTTGGTACCCGAGCTATCGTCCGACCGTACGGCCTTTCGGTTTATGGCCAGGGATTCGTTTATCTACAACTACTCAATGGCAAAAACAACAGGGCCATACGACTACCTGCATTTGCAACTGACCATCAACGTGAAAAGCGTATCCGTGCAGGAAGAGGTCTATAAAGTTGCCAACCTGCGAACGACCATCATGGACATTCCCATGGTACATGTGGGACACACATGTACACTCGACGAAGCCGTATACAGCGGATGGATACCCCTGCCACCACCCTCGACCGTAAAAGTGGCCGTTGAACCCCTTACAAGCAAAAAATCGGAAGTAACCGACAAATGGGTTAATGAGGTAAAAAAAGAAACACAAAAAACAGAAACATCGGTGACCAATCACACCGTTTACGCTTTCAGACCTGTTTCAGGAAATACCGGATTGTATGAAATCGAAGTTTCGGTAACTGAATCCAATCCTTTCAAGACAAGAGCTGAAGCACGGCATGCATTCCTTGAAAAAACAGATGATCAGACCTCAGACGCCCTAAAGGCCGCCCTCAAGTCAACCACCGAGAACAACTGAAGCAGTCTCCTGACGTATTGTTTTTCAAAAATGTTCATAAAAACCACGTGCCTTCAAACCGAATGCTTTACAAATTGTTATTGATGGCATCGGACCATACAACATGAGACCATGAACCTACGTAATATTCTGTTTCGGTGGATGCCAGTACTTCTTTATTCGCTGTTAGCGTCCGTTTTCGCAACAGCACAGAGTACCCGCCTTGTATTTTCACCGCACTGGTTTCCCCAAGCCCAGTTCGCAGGATTCTATGTTGCCCTTGACCAGGGGTTCTACAAAAAAGTCGGACTAGACGTGACAATTCTTCACCCCTCCTCTTCCGTAACATGCGTTGACTACTTACTAAACGGAAAGGCCGATATCATTTCGACATTCCTACTGGATGCCCTTAAATTAAGAGCGAAAGGTTTGCCCATTGTACATGCGGGTCAGTTCTCACAGCACTCGGCGTTGATGGTAGTGGCCAGGAAAAGCAGCGGTATACGCTCCATGAAGGACTTAAACGGCAAAAAACTGGGCATTTGGAGTTATGGATTCGACGATGTACCCAAAGCGTACTTTCGTCAACACCGGTATGACGTGAAACTGATTCCCCTGCACAACACCATCAACCTATTCTTAATGGGAGGAATCGATGCCATGACCTGCATGTATTATAATGAATACGATCAAATCATCAACAGCGGGGTGAACGAAAACGAACTCAACACCTTCTTTTTTTCCGATTACGGCTACGACATTCCGGAGGATTGCCTGATAGGCTTCAAAACCACCTATAATACTAAAAAGAATGCCATTATCGCATTTAAGAAAGCCACATTCAAGGGTTGGGACTATGCGGCGCGTCACAAGGAATACACGGTAGGTCTTGTGGTTAAGGAAATGGAAAAAGCCCATTTGCCAAACAACAAAGCCCACCAACGCTGGATGCTTGATCGCTGGCTGGGGCTCATCGAACCTGGCAACAAGAGAAATGTCAAAGGCTGTCTGAGTTTATCTGATTTTGAAAAGGCCATCAGTATACTGAGATCGGGTGAAAAGACCGACTATCCTGACACCGACTTTGGAGCAACAGACTTCTCCAATGCATTGGATAACTGACAACAGTTCTACAACCCGCCATTAATATGAAACACAACAGTCTGGCATTCAGTATCATAAGCCGTATTGTGCTTTACTTTACACTATTACTGGCCTTAATTACTGTTTGTTTTTACGTATTTGCCATACAATCTATTGAACGGTACACACGTGCCAATACACAGTTGATGGGAGAAAAACTTGTCAACGATATTGAACAAGTCATGCGTCCATTTGAAACAATACCGGTCAACTTAAGCTGGATGATGGAGGCTAACGCCATTCCAAAAGATTCTCTTTTCTCATTTTTGGAGTCCCTGATCCGTAACAACAAATCCCTCCTCGGTAGCGCAATTGCTTTCGAGCCATATCTGTACCGATCGGACATGCGGTATTTCTCTCCATATGCTTGCAGAATTGGCGATAGCGTGACTTCCTTCCAGCTAGGTTCCAGCGGGTACAACTACCACATCATGGATTGGTACCAAATACCAGCCATGATTCGTGAACCCTACTGGTCTGAGCCCTATTACGATGTAGGAGCCGGCAACGCACTGATCACCACGTATTCAGTGCCTTTTTACCTGAATATCAATGGCAAGCGAACATTTGCCGGCATTATAACAGCAGATGTATCCCTGGATTGGCTGTCTAAAACAGTCAACTCTGTACGTGTTTTCAATTCAGGATATGCTTTTCTCGTCTCCCGAAGCGGAAGATTTATCACCAGCCCGAAGCGGTTTGCAAATCGTATCATGAACGAAACCATATTCACACTAGCCAAAGAATCCAACACGCCCGAATTGAGAACCCTGGGGCGAAATATGATCAAGGGGAAAAAAGGAAATACGTCGCTCAGCTACGACGGAAGTGGCAAACAATGGGTATACTTCTTGCAGCTGCCTTCCACCAAATGGTCGCTCGGAATAATCTTACCCTATCGGGAAATGTTTACAGACCCACTGAAAATGAACTATATTGTTTTACTGATAACCATAGTTGGCATGGTACTTCTTGTTATCATTATGGTCAACATCGTCCAGTCAAAGACCAGACCCCTTAGTCTGTTTGCCGAATCTGCGCTGGCCATTGCCAAAGGTGACTTTCAAACGGATTTACCCGCCATCAAAACCAACGACGAAATGAAGGAACTGTACAATTCCTTTGTCTACATGCAACAGGAATTGTCGGAATATATAACCAACCTGGAGACCACTACGTCGGCCAAGGAAAAAATTGAGAGTGAGTTGCGTATTGCCAGGGAAATCCAACTGGGTTTGATACCACACCAGTTCCCTCCTTTCCCCGATCTGCCCGAGATTGACATTTTCGCCTCGCTCGTTTCAGCTAAAGAAGTGGGTGGCGACCTGTACGACTTTTTCCTGCTCGATGAAAAACTCCTGTGCTTCGCCGTGGGCGACGTATCGGGCAAGGGTGTTCCCTCGTCGCTGTTCATGGCCATGGCGCAAACCCTGTTACGGTCAAACGCCAACAAGGACAGGTGTACGGCTGATACGATGGCTACCATCAACCGAACCCTGTCGATAAACAACGATTCCAATATGTTCGTCACGTTTTTCCTGGGCATCCTTGACCTCGTTTCGGGGCAGCTACGGTACTGCAATGCAGGGCACAATCCTCCCGTGCTGATCGAACAGGGGAATAAGGCTTCATTTCTGCCATTGACCACAGCCATACCGCTGGGTCTGTTTGAAACAACTACATTCAAAGAAGACACCTTGACCATCGTAAACGGTGACCAATTGTTCCTTTATACCGATGGCGTGACCGAGGCCGAAAACGCACAACACGAGTTCTACAGCGACCACCGATTATTGGACACCCTTTGTACGAACGCCCAGGCAACACCCAGGGAACTGATTGCCGCTATCAACGACGACATCGCCGCCCATGTGGACGGATACTCGCAATCGGACGACCTAACCATGTTGAGCATCAAATACCATGGAAGAAGCAAGTAAAAGCAAACAACTTACCGTACGAAACGACATAAACGAATTGTACCGTGTCACCGCATTTCTGGAAGAGCTGTGGGAAGAATGGCATCTTCCTGCCCGTTTGATGTACCCCATCAACCTGGTTGTAGAAGAAGCATTCACCAACATTGTTTTCTACGCATTCAACGACGAAAAAACACACCGTATCGGTTTGGAATGTATACTGGAAAACAACACGTTGACCATAACAACCAAAGACGAAGGAAAAGCCTTCGATCCTACGACAACAAGTGACCCGGACACCTCCCTGCCTGTTGAAGACCGTCCCATCGGCGGTTTGGGCATCTACCTGATCAAACAATTCATGAATGAGGTCCGCTACGAACGAGTAAACAATAAAAACTGCCTCATTATGGTGCTTAACCTCGATCAAACCAACCAATTGAACCTGCAAAGACACACACGATGATGATAACCGTCACCCCAACAGGCACGTTGCTGGAAATAACCCTTTCAGGACGCCTTGACACTTCCAACTACGCCGAATTTGAAGACAGTGCTGACAAATGGCTGGACGGCCGTTTCAACCACCTCGTGCTCAATTGCACGGCATTGGATTACATCAGCAGTTCCGGCCTTCGGGTCCTGTTGTCCATTCAAAAACGTGTGATTGCGAAGGGATTCACGTTCAGTCTGTACGGTCTGCAACCCATCATCCGTGACATATTCAATATCACCGGATTCAGTACAATTTTTTCAATCTATGCCGATAGAAATGATGTTCCTCTGAATGATTCTTTTAACTTTACCCGCTGAAAAACCATACCCGACCGTCAACCATAAAAACAAATCATGAAAACGAATTTTTTATTAACCTTGCTCCTGCTGGTTACAACGGGATTTTCCGTCGTTGCCCAGCAAACACCGCCACCTGTCACGTTTACAGCCGAACAGGACCATGAAAACATGATGAAACAACTGGGTATTAAAAGTGTACGTCCAGGTCCCAGTGGCACCGAAACGGCTCCCAACCACGCCAATTATGACGAAGCGTTGGCCAATCCCTGCCCGCTGTTGCCCGATGCCTTACTTATGAACAACGGAAAGAAAGTTATGACAGCCGACACGTGGTGGAAGCAACGCCGTCCTGAAATTGTGGAAGGCTTCGAACGGGAAGTCTATGGCCGTTTGCCCAAGAACATCCCCGCCGTGACCTGGACCGTAAAAACCACGGACAAGGAAACCGTGGGTCGCGTTCCCGTAATCGCCAAGCAAGTTATCGGTCACGTGGACAACAGCCAATGTCCGTCCATCAACGTGGACATCAACTTGCTTTACGTAGTACCCACCAACGTAAAAGGGCCGGTACCCGTACTGATCATGTTCGGACGCGGCAATTTCCCGGCTCCCAACCAACCCGCCGGTGACGATTTGGCCAAAATCAACGAGGCCATCAAGGAACTGCTGGCCAAGAGCAATCCGGAAATGAAGACGCTTTTAGACAAGTACCCCTTGTACACACCGTTTGTCAGACAACAGACACAACAAAGCGGAGGTGGCATGGGTATGTTTGGACAAGCACCCGGCGGAGCATCGGCTCCAGGCGCACCCGGAATGGGTGGACAAGCCCCTGCCCAAGCCACAGCCTCTCCTACAGAACAGCTTCTGGCAGCCGGCTGGGGTTACGCCTATCTGGATCCTTCCAGCATCCAAGCCGACAACGGTGCCGGTTTGACCAAGGGCATCATCGGCCTGGTGAACAAAGGCCAACCCCGCAAACCGGACGATTGGGGTTCACTCCGTGCCTGGGCCTGGGGAGCCGCCCGCGCCCTGGATTTCCTGGAAACCGACACCTTGGTCGATGCCAAAAAAGTAGGTATTGAAGGCGTATCCCGTTACGGAAAAGCCGCCTTGGTTACGCTGGCATTTGAACAACGCTTCGCCGTGGCCTTGATCGGTTCATCCGGCAAGGGTGGCGTCGTGCCTCACCGCCGTGTGTTCGGCGAAGCGGTGGAAAACCTGGCCGGCACCGGAGAATACCACTGGATGGCCGGCAACTACATCAAGTATGCCGCTGAAGAAGCCACTTTCGGTAGAAAGACCGGTTGCGACCTGCCCGTCGACAACAACCAACTGATAGCCTTGTGTGCTCCTCGCTTGGCCTTTGTCAGCTACGGTGTACCCGAAGCAGGTGACGCCAAGTGGCTAGACCAAGTAGGCGGCTACATGTCCACCATCGATGCCGGCAAGGTCTACAAACTCCTGGGCGCCAAAGACCTGGGCCGTTCCAACGATTACATGACAGAAAAAATGCCGCCTGTTGAAACCAATCTGTTGGATGGTCAACTGGCCTGGCGTCAACACACCGGCGGCCATACCGACGTACCCAATTATCCATTCTTCATCCCTTGGGCCACCAAGATGCTGAATTACACGAAGGTCTCAAAGCCCGTTCAGGGTCAAATGCAATTTGGAGGATTCCCGGGACGTTAATAGAAACCCTTGCAAGTAACACATTGGGAGGCTATGGTACTCCCGTTCACACATAGCGATTCCAATTGAAGGAGTCGGAGGCACGTCCCAAGCGGATGTCCTCCACTCCTTTTTTTAATTGGTACATGACCGCATCGGCACCGACATACGTCTCGTACGGTTTTCCATCCACGGCTATTTCACAAATGGGAGCTATGGTTGCAGCAGTGCCGATACCAAATGCCTCCACCCGGATCCCTTGTTCAATCCATCCGGTGATTTCCCGGTAATCGATGGAACGAACCTCCACCTTCAGTCCATCCCGTGCAGCGACGTGCAACACCGAATCGCGGGTAATGCCCGCCAATACGGTTTCCCCGGCCGGAGGTGTCATGAAAGTGTTCCCTACGACGAATCCCACATTCATCGTACCACTTTCCTCAATATGACGGTGCGTGGCGGCATCCGTCCACAACACCTGGTCATACCCATCCTCATGAGCTTTTTGGTAAGGGTAAAAGCTGACGCCGTAATTTCCGCCGCACTTGGCAAAACCGGTGCCTCCGGGGAACGCCCTGGCATACGACTGTTCCACACGCACCCGAAGCGGCTTGTCGTAGTACTTGCCAACCGGTGAACACACCACCATGAACCGGTACTTATCCGAAGCTCTCACTCCCAACCGATGTTCCATGGCAAACACAAACGGACGGATGTAAAGTGAGGTACCCTCAAGCGAGGATACCCAGTTTTTTTCCTGATCAACCAAGCGGTCAATGGCCTCCACAAACAACGATTCCGGTACGGTGGGCATGCACATCCGTTCCAGCGACCGATTCATTCGACGGGCATGGTCCAGGCTGCGAAAGATGGAAATCCGTCCATCAGCCAGACGATAGGCTTTCATGCCTTCAAAAACCGTCTGTCCGTAATGCAAGGCAGCCGTGAACGGACTGAGCATCATGGGTGCGAACGGTACGATGCGCAACGAGGTCCACGCGCCTTCTTTGTAATCCGCCACAAACTGGTGGTCGGTTGCCAGACGTCCAAATTCAAGGGTGTTAAAATCGACTTCTTGCCAACCTGTATAGCTGGACGGTTCCACGCTGATGTTCCATGATGTGTTCATACTGTTCTGATTAAATGAGTAACCAATCACGCAGTTGGTTGCGTTTGTGCAAAAATAACGGGTAAAAAAAGACCATAACAGATACAATTTTTATATTTTTGTGCATAACAGATGCATGCATGGAACACCTTTTATACCGTCAACTAGCCGAAAACCTGGAAGAGAAGATCATGGCGTCCGTGATCAAGGCAGGGGAAAAACTACCTTCGATCAGGACGTTGTGCCGTGAACACGGTGTAAGCATGAGTACAGCCTTGGAAGCACTGTATCAACTGGAGGGAAAAGGGCTCATCGTTTCCAGGCCACGGTCGGGTTACTACGTCTGTCCGTCAAGGGTAAAATCGGTGGCACAACCAACCAACAGCACCCCAGGTTCCGAAACAAACGTGGACAAAACCCACCAACTTGTGAGCAAGGTGTTTTCCAGCTTTCATTCCACCTCCACCATCATGCTGTCGGTTGGCGTTCCATCGGCAGACCTGTTGCCTACCGCCCGTTTGAACAAGGAGCTCATCAAGGCCATCCACTCGTTGCCCGGATCAGGCACCCAATACGAAACCGTTCAGGGTAACCTTGAATTGCGCCGTCAAATCGCTCTGCAAAGCATTTACTGGAACGGCCACCTGCAAGCCGATGATCTCATCGTGACAGCCGGCTGCATGGATGCGCTGTGCCTGTGCATGATGGCTGTACTCAGACCGGGTGACAGTATCGCCATGGAAAGCCCGGTTTATTTCGGGCTGCTTCAACTGGCACAAAGCTTGGGGTTGAACGTCATCGAACTGCCCACAGACGCCACAACGGGTGTAGACGTGGATGCTCTGAAGCACCTGGCCGCCACGGGTGCTATCCAGGCCTGCTGCCTGAACAGCAACTTCAACAATCCATTGGGCAGCAGCCTGCCAACGGAAAAAAAACAGAACATCACTCGGTTCCTGGCCAAGCACCACGTACCCATCATCGAGGACGACCTATACGGCGACTTGTATTTTGGTAACCACCGCCCGTTGAGTTGCAAGTCGTTCGATACGGAAGGAAATGTACTGTGGTGCGGAAGTATTTCGAAGACGTTGGCTCCCGGTTATCGTGTGGGCTGGGTGGCACCGGGAAAATTCAAGGAACAGGTGCTAAGGCAGAAATTATTCAACGCCGTATCAACAGCCACCCTGCAACAGCAGGCCGTCGCCACCTTTTTCCAATCAGGTCGCTACGAACATCACCTACGCCGGTTGCGCGCCGTCCTGCACACCAACTGCCTGCGGATGACAGACGCCATTGTGCGGCATTTTCCGGCTGGAACCCGGATCAGCCAGCCCCGGGGCGGTTTCATGTTGTGGATCGAGTTGGACCCATCCATCGACACGGCTTTGTTGTTCGACCAGCTCATCCAGCAGAACATCAGCATCGCTCCCGGACGGATGTTCACCCTCCAGGAGCAGTACCACAACTGCCTGCGTGTGAGTTACGGGGATGTGTGGGACGAGCGCCACGAAAACGCGGTAGCCACCATAGGCCGGTTGCTCAACGCAAAGCTGCTTTCACCTATCCTGTGAATTACTCAACGACCAGATACTTGCTCTTCGGGTACTTCACCGTGTAATTCAACAGGAATTCCTTAGCCGATGGAGCCAGTTTGGTCGACCACCTGACTTCCCCACTTTCAGCATTGAAGACACCTTCCGAAGAAATCTGACGACTGACTTCAATTTCCTCGTTACGTGACACCGGTGCCTGGTCGAGCAACAGTAGGTTGATAGGCTCCTTGCGGTTGTTGCGCACGGTGATTTTCCACGAACGGGTTTCCTCTTTCTTGCTGCCTATAAACTGCTTGGACGAATACGCCTTCACCTGTTCGCGTTTCACGGAGATGCTTTTGTCCCTGCCCAACGATACGGCCAGGGTATCGGTAGCGGCATTGACATTCAGGATGGTCTTGCCCACGTAGCTGTCTTCAAAGAACACATTGGCCTCACCTTCCAGGAAACTGTATTGCTGCCAGTCGGTCAGTTGGGCCACCAGGTAGACTTCCTGCTTGATCTTGGGCACACAGAAATACTGGAACGTCGCCGGCACGGAGATTTCAGCCATGTCCACAGCTACTACTTTGTTGTCGGAAGCCACGCTGTACGGGGTGTTGATTTCAAAATCCACGGATATTTGTTTTTCCACTCTTTGCTGGGGAACAGGAATGGTGTACTGTTTGTTCCTGCTGGGATCACCGGAGTTTGACACAATACCAAGGCCGGCAATACGACCTTGAAGTGCTTCATCAATGCTTGAAACCTGCAGGCCTTCGAAACTTTGTTTTGCCAACGTCATTTCATGACTGACCAACTCATTGCGCGACATGGTAACATTCACCACGGCTCCATTTATGAAGCGGGAGACAGGTTGATACCCGGCCAGGTTGAAGGTCACTTGGGTAGCGTTGGCAGGCAAGGTCAACGAGTAAAAACCTTGCGCGTTGGTTGATGTGACAAGGCCGCTGCCTTCCACCCCCACCCGGACACCGGAAAGCGATTTGTTGCCGTTTTCGGTCACCCGTCCGCTGAGGGTATTGATGCTCTTTCCGTAGACCGGAGGCGTGACGTTATAATCCAGGTAATAGGTCTTCAATTCAGGAGCCACGCCGGAAACACCGGGATTGTACGATGACAAGGTCAGTTTGACGTTTTTCCAATCGCTGCGGGTTTGTTGGCGTATGTTGGCTTTGTACACAATTTCCAGAGGTTCGGTAATGTTGCTGGCACGAATGTCATAGGATGGATACCAACTGGCATTCGAAACCAGGTATGTCAGTTCAAACGAAGCCTTGGCGGGCTGCTTGGCTTCCACCAACACCTGTATCTCACCGGTTGGATAGATTTGTTCCTCATTCAAATCGCTCAGTTGTTGATCAAGCGTATTCAGCTGACGATTCAGTTCCTCAGTGTTTTTTCGAAGAGTTTGTTCCCTGGTCATTAAAGCCGTCATGCGTTGACTGAAGAAATCCGCACTTTCCTTCAGGGCTGTCACCGTCAGGGACTCGTCACGACCACCCAGATCACGGTTCGTCCTTAGGAAGGCCAAATCCTCCTGAACAACATTCAGCAGGGCGTTCTGATCGGCTATTTTGGATTCAACGGTCTTCCTTTCTTCCATCAGCCGTTGCCTTTCGGCAGAAGGTTTGGAAGCAGCCAGGAAATTCTGTTGATGGTTCACCCCCAATACCGTAAATGCACCGTTGGCCTTTACCTGAATGCTTTTTGCATCCACATCGGAAGCCAAACCCGCAAAAATCAATTGTGTCCTGCCAGTTTTCAGGTCCACCGATGCCGTCCGTGTTTCCCGGGCGCCGTCGAAATAAACGGTCACAGCTGAAACCTGCGAAGGCACATCCTGGTTGATTACTTGCTGATTGGTTACTTGCTGGGCAATGGAAACAAGGGAAACAGCACTCAACGTGAGTGCGAGCAGTGTTTTTTTCATCGTCGTTTGGTATTTTGAAATCGAAAAGTACTACAAAAAAACAAAACTACGTCAGTAGTGTCT
>CAYTIY010000012.1:0-33205 GCA_964438045.1 uncultured Bacteroidales bacterium
GAATTCCACCATATTTTCAGAGACACCACCAGCATGGCCATCATGCTGTTGTTGCCCATCATCATGCTTATCCTGTTCGGTTTTGCCATGACAACGGAGGTCAAACACACAAAGGTGGCTATAGTTGATTCATCCAACGACCCGGCTACGCAGCGCATCATTGAACGGATCCAAGCCAGTGCTTATTTTGAAGTTACCGAAGTACTACACCACCCCGGAGACCTAGACAGGCGCATGCGGAGAGGCGACGTTCAGTTGATCGTTTTGTTCGGAAATTCCTTTCAGGAAAGCTTTATCCATTCGGGTAACGCCCAGATCGCCTTGATTGCCGACGGCACCGACCCCAATTCCGCTAAGACGCGTGTTACCTACGCCACATCCATCATCCGTGCCTGTCAATTGGAGTTGGCCGGAGTATCAGCCATGCCTCCCGGTATCCAACCAACAGTACGGTTGCTGTATAATCCACAAATGAAAGGGGCCTACAACTTTGTACCGGGTGTGATGGGTATGATCCTGATGCTTATTTGCGCCATGATGACGTCTATTTCCATTGCCCGCGAAAAAGAATTCGGCACCATGGAAATCCTGCTGGTTTCACCCATGAAGCCCTTGCACATGATTCTTGCCAAGACCATTCCCTACTTGGTCATTTCGTTGGTCAACCTGTGTTCGTGCCTGCTGCTTTCAGTTTTCCTGCTGGGTGTTCCCATTGCCGGCAACCTGCTACTGCTCGTGGGCTTTTCATTGATTTACATTTTTGTCAATCTGGCGCTGGGGTTGCTCATTTCCTCGTTGGTAAAATCGCAACTGGTAGCCCTGTTGGTATCGGGCATGGTGTTGATGATTCCCGTGATTTTTCTTTCCGGCATGCTGTTCACTATCGAGAACATGCCCCTCTTTTTCCAATGGGCTTCACACGTCATTCCCGCCAAGTGGTACATCATTGGCGTAAAAAATATCATGATCAAAGGATTGGGGCTTGCTGACATCCTGCCCGAACTGTCCATTCTGGTCGGCATGGCTGTGGTCTTTATCACTGCCAGCCTTAAATCGTTCAAATACCGTTTATCGTAGAAGATACCCCCATGTTCAACTACCTGCTTGAAAAAGAATTCAAACAACTCCTGCGGAACAAGTTCCTGCCACGGGTGGTTGTAATCCTACCCTTTGCCATGGTTGGTTTTTTCCCCATGGTGGCCAATTTTGACATCAAGGACATCAACCTGACGCTAATCGATCAGGATCACAGCAGTTTTTCCAGGCAGTTGACTGGAAAATTGGTTTCCTCGGGTTACTTCCGCTTGTCTGGAACAACAGCCAGTTACACGGAGGCCCTGCATGCCGTGGACCAAAACGAATCGGATGTGGTGTTCGTCATTCCGCCGGATTTTGAGAAAAACCTGATGACGACTCAACGCGCCAAACTCCAAATTGCCGTGAATACGGTGAATGGCATGCGAGGGGGCCTGAGCAGTGCTTATCTGATGGGCTTGGTCAACGACTTTTCCACTGAAATCTTGGCAAATCGGTCGCAACCCAATGTGCGTCTGGCACAGGGAGCCTGCGAGGTTGTGCCACGTTATCGGTACAACACCTATCTGAAGTACTCCTACACCATGATCCCTGCCATCCTGATGATGGCGTTGGCCATGCTGACGGGCTTTCTACCTGCGTTGAACATTGTGGGCGAAAAGGAAGATGGCACCATTGAGCAAATGAATGTAACTCCAGTCAGGAAATTTGAGCTGATTCTGTCGAAGCTCATTCCGTACTGGATTGTTGGTTTTGTGGTCTTGACCATTTGTTTTTTTGTGGCCTGGTTGTTTTACGGTATGGTCTCGTCTGGCGGCTACCTGTTGGTGTACTTGTTCGCAACGGTCTTTGTATTGGCGTTTTCCGGCATTGGATTGGCCATTTCCAACTACGCCAGCACCATCCAGCAGGGTATGTTCATCATGTTCTTTTTTGTCATCACGTTCGTGTTCCTGAGTGGGTTGTATACCCCCGTAAACAGCATGCCTGAGTGGTTGCAAACAGTGAGTCTGTTTAGCCCGCTTCGTTTCATGATCGAGGCCTTGAGGGGCATTTTCCTCAAAGGATGCACGTTCTCTGATTTGTCGGGTCACTTTTGGGCCTTGTGTGCATTTGCCGTGTTTTTCAACAGCTGGGCCGTGATTAGTTACCGGAAAAGCAGCTCCTGAACAGAAAAAAGCGCTCCGATTTTGTCAATTCAAAAAAATGCCGTACTTTCGTGGCCGCTAATGCCCAGATGGCGGAATTGGTAGACGCGCTGGTCTCAAACACCAGTGGATTCACTTCCATGCCGGTTCGATCCCGGCTCTGGGTACCAGAAACCCTCTTGATCAATTGATTGAGAGGGTTTTTTCATTTACTATGATCAGAATTTCTTACATTTGGCCTCCCGCTATTCAATCTACATACCATGAATAAAACTTTTTTGCAAACCGCTCTTCTATTACTCATTTCAATTGTGACATGTGCGAATACGGACGTTTCAACTGCAGTAAAAAAAATAACGTTTCAGGCAGAAAAAACAACGCTGCTGAACGGTGCCGCAAAAGTACCCGATGAAAGCGCCGCAAATGGTTATTCCGTGACTTTGAAAACAGCTGGTCAGGGGTTGAAAGTAACGAAAGCACCAGAGGCGACCCGATTAGCCATTCGCTACGCATCGACTCATACCGGAACGGTAAGTGTTCGGGTAAACGACATTCCCGTCGCAAAAATCAACATTCATTCTTCAGGCGCCAACTCGGGTTCCTATATCTACGGAATCATCCATTTGAATATCCCTAAAAAAGGCTCCCTTGTCCTTTCCATTGATTCACCCGATGTGGCATTGACCATTGACCAGCTCATTTTGGGACACGGCGACCTTGGACTGAATCCGGACATCTGGAACCTGCCACCATTGCCGGTAGCGAAAGGACCCTACCAGGCAGATTGGAGAACCATTGGCCAAACCTACTCAGTACCATCCTGGTGGCGAGAAGCTAAATTCGGAATTTGGTCGCATTGGGACCCTCAGTCCATGCCCGAAAAGGGTGATTGGTATTCACGCGGCATGTACATGGAAGGGAGTAATCAATATGAGTCCCATATCAAACAATTTGGTCATCCTTCCGAATACGGGTACAAAGATATTTGCCACAATTGGGTGATTGACCGATGGAATCCAGAAGAACTGATGAACCTGTATGTTGAAATGGGCGCACGGTACTTCATGGCCATGGGGGTTCACCACGATAACTTTGATTGCTGGAATTCCACCTATCAACCATGGAACGCAGTAAACGTTGGCCCTAAGGTGGATATTGTCGGTAGGTGGGAAAAAGTGGCCCGCAAATATGGCTTGCGTTTTGGCATCGGCTTTCACAATACACCGGGAAGGACATGGGGACAATTCATGACAGCCCGTTATACCAGCGACAAAAAGGGTGAAAAAAAAGGGGTGATGTATGACGCCCTTCTGTCTCTATCGGATGGGAAGGGAACATGGTGGGAAGGACTTGACCCCGTTGATTTGTATGGCCCGGAACATGACAAGAAGGATCCTTTGCTTTCACCGTTTGCCAACCAGTTCATGTGGCGGGTTGACGACGCCATCAGCCAGTACCACCCCGATGTCATTTATTTCGACGATCATGCGGGTGACTCACAGGTTGATTTGGGAGTTCGGATGGGGCTGGGCTTTCTGGCTCCACAACTGATTGCAAATTACTACAACAAATCAGTGGCCTGGAACAACGGAAAAACGGACGTTGTCATCAATCTGAAAGGAGTTGGCGGACCGTACAATAGTTTTCAGAAAGCACCCGAGCTGCTCCCGTTTGTCGACCGCTCACTGGTAAAAAGCACGGAAGCCATCATTGAATCACAGATCATGGCATACCCCTTCCAGACGGAAACCAGCATTGCAGACTGGCACTATAACCCGACATTCCCTTATTTGGATGCCCAAAGAATCGTGCAGTTACTCATGGAAAACGTATCACGCAACGGAACCCTATTGCTCAATATCACACAACATGGCAGGGGCGATCTCGATCCTGAGGTTATCCGCACCTGTAAGGATGTAGGCGCCTGGTTAAAAACCAATGGAGAATCGGTCTATGACTCCCGTCCCTTTGAAGTTTGGGGCGACAAGTCGGTCTATTACACGCGCAACAAAGGCTATGTATATGCCACAGTCTTAAACTGGAACGACAGTGTCATCATCCTCAATGCTCTTTCTACGGGAGGAAACACCCTAGGCAAGGTTACCAAGGTGGAAATGCTGGGCTCATCTGTAAGTTTAACGTTTACTCAGGACAAGAACGGGCTGACCATCTCGCCGATTGGATCTGCAGAACCGTTAACGGGCATTGAGCATCCCACGCTATCGAAACGGGTTCGAGTTTTTCGAATTTCAGACGATAAGGGCTGGTTCAACGATGACGATCCAGGGGTGATCGCTCCAGGCTGGGTCAGAAACTGCAACTTGGGAACCGGCGATTTCAACAACGATGTAACCACCAGCAACACACCCGGTGCTCGCTGGTCCTGTTCGTTTACCGGAAACAGCGTTTCCATCATTGCACCCAGGGAAACAGGTGCCGGAAAAATTGAGATTGTACTTGATGGAAAAACCTGTGCAACGGTAGATCTGTCAACCGATGGCAAACGCGCTCCTCAACAGGTCGTATACACATTGGACGGGCTGTCTTCGAACAAACACGATTTAGCCATCATCAACCGAGGTTCAGGTAATGTGTCTATTGACGCATTGGTCATACGGTGACCTTACCAGCCGTTGACCGCAGGTAAACTAAGACGTTCGACTGGAGTGACAACTTGACGACTCGCCTGTTTTATCAAATAGCGGCTTGAACCAAAAGGCCACTTTGACCAACGCTATCATGACCGGTACCTCTACCAGAGGGCCGATGACGGCAGCAAAGGCTTCCCCCGAGTTGAGTCCGAAAATGGCGATTGCTACAGCTATGGCCAATTCAAAATTATTGCTGGCAGCTGTGAAGGAAAGCGTGGTGGATTGCTCGTAGGTTGCCCCCATTTTCTTGCTTAAGATAAACGAGAGTACGAACATCACTACAAAATAAATGGTCAGAGGAATGGCTATACGTACCACGTCCCAGGGAATCTTCACAATATACTCGCCTTTCAAGGAAAACATGACCACAATGGTGAATAGCAAGGCAATCAAGGTGAGGGGTGAAATTTTAGGCACAAACCAGACTTCGTACCACGTCGGGCTTTTCAACCGAATCAGGATAAAACGGGTTAGAAAACCCGCCAACATGGGAATACCTAAATAAATAAACACACTTTTGGCTATTTCAGGCATGGTGATGCGTGCTACCGAATCGTTGACCGGCAGCCCAAACCAACCCGGCAGAACGGCAATAAACACGTAGGCATACACGGAGAACAGCAACACCTGGAACAACGAATTGAAGGCAACCAAGCCGGCTGCGTACTGACGGTCGCCTTTCGCCAAATCATTCCACACAATCACCATGGCTATGCACCGGGCCAATCCAATCAAGATAAGCCCATACATATAATCGATGTTGAAACGCAGGAAAACAATGGCCAATAAAAACATCAATATGGGGCCTATGATCCAGTTTTGCACCAACGACAAACCCAGTATTCTGGTGTTTTTGAATACATCACCCAACTCTTCGTATTTTACTTTTGCCAGTGGCGGGTACATCATCACAATAAGCCCGATGGCAATGGGAATATTGGTTGTACCGGAAGAAAATTGATTCCAGAACTCGGCTACCGCAGGGCTATACCAGCCCATAAACACACCCGCGAACATGGCTAGGAAAATCCACAGGGTCAGATTGCGATCCAGAAAAGTCAACTTAGATGTTGAAGTCATCGCTTATTTTTTTGCAGAAACGGTTATACTGAAAATACCGTGTCCTTTTTGATGAAATGCTTTGATTGCTTCTTGACTCATTTAGGAAGTCAATAGTTCGGTGGGGAGATGAATGGATTTTTCCTGCACCATTAATTTAAGCTTCTTGTTTTTCATAAAGCTGGCTTGACGTGTTCAACGTAAAAGGCATAAAACCGATCCTTAATTTCATCACGTACACGAACAAACTCACTGCGGATAAAGTCCTCTGTCCCTACCGCATGGCTTGGATCATCGAAACCCATGTGCAAGCGATGTTTCACTTTGCCGAAAAAGGCAGGACAGGTTTCATTGGCACCTCCGCAGACGGTGATAACATAATCCCATTCGTTGTTTAGGTACATTTCAACCGAATCGGACGTGTGGTGGCTGATGTCGATACCGGCCTCAGCCATCACCTGCACGGCCTTCTCGTTGAGTTTGCCACTTGCCTGAGTACCGGCTGAACACACGTTCAATCCCGGATCGAATGATTGCAGGAAACCATGAGCCATCTGACTACGGCAACTGTTTCCAGTGCAAAGAATCAATATGTTCATCTTATTGTGGTTTAATTTTTTGATAGATGGCATCCAAACTGGATTTAAACTGGTCTTTGATGGCCTGTTCGTGTTCAGCCATCGGCTTGACTGGAACCAGGTCGCAGACTTCCTCCACCGTCAGACCCGAATGGAACAATGTTTCAGTGGTACCCCAAAGCATGGCAGATATAGTCTCCTGTGCCTCCTTTTCTGTCAGGCCGTACGACAAGGCCAACTCCTTTAGCTGCTGTATCTGAAACCAAAAGTAGGTATGCCCCATGGCACTGATTACCGCATAGGCTTCGATTTTATCTTCGGCAACGACTGGCACTTTCCCCAGTGTTTCAAACAGGGCCACGCATTCAGCCAATACCATCTTGTCCACACCCTCGACAAAACTTACGGGGTTGTAGCCTTTGTTCACAAATGTACCCGCATTGGGATTCATCCGTGCCAGGTTCTTCACCTGCGGCAATGCGCTCCTCAGCTTATCAAAGGTAATCTTCGGAGCAAGCGAAACGACTAAGGAATTCGTACTGATGGCGCCTCCCACCCGCTGCATGGTTTCCATCAAAACGGGCGGATGGAGGGCGATAAAGATCCAGTCGGCCGAGGTGACGGCAGACGTTTCAGATGAAGAGGCTTCAATGTACGGAAATTCGGCCTTCAATGTGGCCAACACCGCTTCATTCGTGTCATATACCGCCACCCGCTCAAATGAGACAGCAGCATTTTTGAACCCATGCAACAAAATACGGGTGATGCGTCCACCCCCAAAAAAACCGATAGTTTTCATAGCAATACGTTTTATTTGGTTTTAAACAAGGAAATTAAACAGAAAACCGACCAGCATGATTCCACCGCCTACGATGGCGGCAAACGTCAGGATAAAAGGTAGCTTCAGTACCTTGCGCAAAATGATCATTTCGGGCAGCGACAAGGCTATGACCGACATCATAAAGGCCAATGAGGTACCCAATGCAGCACCTTTCTCAATCAGAACGGCCACAATGGGAACAATTCCCGCCGCGTTTGAGTACAGTGGTATGCCAATTAACACAGACAGGGGTACGGCGTACCACACGTCCTTGCCCATAAACGAGGCCATAAATTCGGCAGGCACATACCCATGGGCTCCGGCACCAACGGCAATGCCAATAGCCACGAAAATCCAGACCTTACCTACGATTTCCCTAACCGCATTCGTGCCTATTTGGACACGATCGGAAAGGGTAAGTTTTTCCTCTTGTCCTTCATCAACACTCCCACGTGCGGCATACACCCACTCTTCCACCCATTTTTCAAGCTTTAGCCGGCCGATGATCCAACCGGCCACAATGGCAATGATAAGACCCGTGAGGATATACAGCAAGGCCACCTTCCACCCAAACATCCCGTACAGCAAAATGACGGCCACCTCGTTGATCATGGGAGCGGCAATCAGAAAAGAAAATGTAATACCCAGTGGAACACCCGATTCCACAAATCCCAAAAACAAGGGAATGGCCGAACAGGAACAAAAGGGAGTCACAACGCCCAACATGGCGGCCATGATGTTGCCTATAAAGGTGCGTTTGCCCTCCAATGCTTTGCGGGTTCGTTCCGGCGTGAAAAAGCTTCTGAGTATTCCCACAAAAAATATGATCAGTACCAGCAGCAGCAGCACCTTGGGAAACTCAAACACAAAGAACCGCAGGGATTCCGTGAAATGGGCTCCCTTTGACAAACCCAATACGGAATCAATGAACCAATCGGTTACCGGTTGTAGGCTTTTATACACCAGAAACCATATGGGCAACAAAATAAGTGGAATACTGATTTTTATACGCTGTTTCATCTTTTATTCAATACGTGTGTATTCATCTTATTCGCCAAAAGGCGAACATTAAAGCCAAAAAAACTATCCGATGAAGAAAATAGTGATGTAATACAACCCCACCAGGATAAAAACGATGGAAACCACCCTACGGAACCAACGTTCAAACACATTGATCCTGTTGTATAATTTACCCACATTGCCCACGGCAAATGCAAGTAGCCAAGCAAAAAGCAAAACAGGCAAACCAGTGGCAATGGCATAAACTACAGGCAGATACAGACCACTTGCACTGGAAACCGTTATGGGTATGAGCAAGGCAAAATAGAGCACACCACTGTAAGGGCAAAATGCCAGCGCGAATACCATTCCTAAAAGAAACGTGCTCCAGAGGCTGTTCTTGCTCTTTTCTCCCAGTTTTTCAGACACAACCGACAATCCGGGCAATTTCACCCTAAAGACATCGAGCATCAACAACCCAATCAAGATCAACGCGGGTCCCAACAATTTTTCTCCCCAACCTTGAAAAAGCAGGGACACATTCAATTTACTGGCTCCCAGGTAAATCACAACAGCCAGGACTGTATAGCTGAATGCCCTACCCACAATATAAACCAACCCATTGACAAACACCCGCTTCCGATCCTCGATGTCACGGCCAATAAAGCCGATAGCCGTAATATTCGTGGCCAAGGGACAGGGACTGATGGCTGTCATCAACCCCAAAATAAAGGCCGTAACAAAGGCATAGGGGGAATAATCCAGTATGTGCTGTAGCAAGTCCATGGTTGGATTACTTGATAAGGGGATCGATTGTCTGTTTCAGGGTTTGTTTCAACTTTTCCGGATTGCTTCTGGCGTACAGGAATGCCTGCTCAGTCAGGTCTATACGCTTGTTGCCACGCACCACCAGCAGCGACTGTCCTTCGGCCTTGCATGTTGCAGCCAGGGCCTTGCTTTCTTTTTTATCCAGATTGACAGCGATGAAGGAAATCTTTTTCGATTTATACTGGTTTGGGTACAGCGAGGGAATTGCCTTTTTAGCCTCATCTTCAATGGCCTGACAGGTGACACACCGGCGGGTATAATGGAAATAATAGACCTCAACCTTGGCAGACTTGGATACGGCAGGAGCTGCACTTTTTTTGGCAGTCTGACCATTGATGCCGACAAACGATGCCATTATTAGCACCAGGACTGATACAAAAATCGTCTTTTTCATTTCGCGTGTATTTACTCGGTTAGCAGTTTTTTGATTTCCTCGCTGGAAGGCACACGACCTTTCACTACGACCTTTCCGTCTATCACCAAGGCTGGTGTTGACATCACTTTGAAGGTCATGATTTCCATAATATCTTCCACCTTGATAATGGTGGCATCAATTCCGACCTGAGCAACAGCCTCACGGGTGTTTTTTTCCAGCTGTTTGCATTTGGAACATCCTGTTCCCAAAACATGAATGATCATAACGTTCTTTTTTTAGTTACAGCAAGTGGTCTTACCCTTATTTAACGCAAAAAATTGCTCAAAATAGGCACTGGCTTTTTCCCAATTTTCCCGATTGATGCAATACTTTACTTTGGGCGTTTCAATTTCACCCTGAATGAGTCCGGCATCCTTTAGCTCTTTCAAGTGTTGGGATACAGTAGCTTTGGCAATGGGTAATTCGTTGTGAATGTCGCCAAAATAGCAACTGTTCAATGAAGACAGAAAACGCAATATTTCAATACGGGTTGGGTGCCCCATGGCTTTGGCCATTCTAGCCAGCATCTCGTAGTCTATGGTTTCACTCTTTTTGTTGTTGCAACAATCCATGATGAGTCGTTTATTGTTAGTTGTTCGCAAAACTACGAACATTTTGAATAAAAACAAAACATCCACGAATAAAATCCGTCCACCGGTATGTGATCGTCAGTGAAACAAGTATGCCAGCACCACGGAGATAACCAATGCCGGTAAGAAATTAACCACTTTGATTTTCTTTATATCAAGTATGGAAAGTGCCAGGGCAAGCAGAATAAGTCCACCCGAAGCGGTTAACTCGTCGACCACGACCGTAGGCATCTGATTTCCCAACCAGCCTGCCAAGAGAGTAAGCCCACCCTGAAAAATAAACAAGGGAATTACAGAAAAGGCCACACCCAAGCCCAATGCTGAAGATAAGGCAAGGGCGCTGAAACCATCCATCACCGACTTGGCAATCAACAGGTTTGAATCACCCCTCGTGCCCTCCTCGAAGGCACCCAGAATGGTCATCGACCCCATGCAAAACAGCAGGAAGGCGCTGGTCAACCCTTCAGCGAAAGCCTCGTTGCCGGAACGCGTCTTGCGCTTGGCCCAGGCGCCGAATCGGCCGATGTAGGCATCCAGGTCGGCCCACTCTCCCAAGGCTGCCCCTACAATCAGGCTAAAAATTGGAATCAATACCTGATGTGTCTTCATGGCCATACTGACCCCCATGTAGAGGGTAAACACACCGATGGCCTGAAAAATGATGGTGACGATGCGTTGGGGAAGTTTGGATTTGGCGTACATGCCGACCACACTTCCTACCACGACAAAAGCCACATTGGTCAAGGTTCCCAGCAGAATCATGGTTTGATCGATGAATTGGATGATGCGCAAAAGTACAAATAATTACCATCTTTTGCGCATCGTCACATGCATCGTTACCGCTGTTGATTCTTCAGTAAATCCCTGATTTCGGTCAACAATTGTTCTTCCTTGGACGGAGCCGGAGGTGCAACTTCGGCGGGGGGTGCCTCTTCCTTGCGTCTCAATGATGAAATCCCCTTGATTGCCAGGAATATGGCCCATGCAACAATTAGGAAATCGAAAACGACCTGAATGAAATTACCGTAATTCCAGGTCACGGCAGCTGCTGTTTCCGTGGCAGGTTTCATTACCACAGCCAGGTCGGTGAATTTGACACCTCCTACCAACAGTCCGATGGGAGGCATGATAATGTCGTTCACCAAAGAAGTGATAATCTTTCCGAATGCAGCACCGATTATGATACCTACGGCCATGTCCACCACATTCCCTTTCAGGGCAAACGCTTTGAAATCGTCAATCAACTTCACCTTGGGTGGTTTTACTTGTTTAAATGATAAATTGTTCATCGCTGTTTGGTTAATTAGTTTTATACGGTAAAAATCAGTAACTCATTATAAACTAAATGATACACCAACGCCTAGAATCTCTTTGAATTGCAATTTTGCCACTTTTCTGTATGTCACACCATCACCATTCAACACGCTGATCTTGGTATCGTCATCGTAAATGAGGTGAGTGCTTACATTGACGGTTATGGCCTTGTTCACCTTCATGACAATCATGTTTTCCCAGTTGACATCGACACGTTCGGCGTTATGCAGGTAATTGGAAAAAAAATCAACCTTTGTGGTCAGTGCTACGTTTTTCAACCATGCCTGTGAAAAATCCTTGCGGGAATAAATACAACGGATGTATCCACCAAATTCACTGCGGGTTCTTTTACCGGCTTCCACTCCGAATGCGCCGGCAAGTGACAGCGAATCATCGTTTACAAACGTCATCTTTCCCGTTACAGGAGCAACAAACGCACTAAAATAGGCATCCGGTTTATAATCCATACCCAAAGCAGCTGTAAGATAGGCCGGAGCCATAAATCGCGAGATCACCGTATTCACGTTCGGGTAGTTGTAGCCATTGTTCATTTGTGTCTTGAAACTGACAAGACCGGCATAGTACAAACTTTTATACGCTTCAATGCCCACTTTCGACAATAGATCCACCTTATCATCGGTCTTCATGTAATAGCTGGTGGACTTTTGTTTCAAAACGCCGTATCCGACGTTTAACATATTGTCCCACGCCAACTTTTCTTTTTTGTAGTTGGCAAATGCATTGAGATAGCCGTTGACGGAATACGACTCCTGACCGCCTGCCGCCCAATTGATCAAGGCTGTCTGGGAAAGAGAGACACCCACGGTCGCACCTTTTTTCCAGGCTTTTTCTGCCTGGGTGCTCTTGGTTTTCAACAAGCCCTCCACTTCTGTCACTTGTGCAGTGGATAGACACATACCATAAAAAAGAAATGCTGTAACAAAAAATACGTGTGTTTTCATTGGAATTGATTTACAATTAAACTTATACAATTCAACCAGTTAATTTGTTCATACATTCTGCAACTATCACCTTGACGTACTAAAGATATGAAAAAGGTTTGGTATCTTTGACACGAAACGGTTTGCCATGCCTGAACCCAACCCATGCGTATCCTTTCGGGGCTCTTCACACTTTCGCTCCTGTCGACAGCGGATGCTTCCGCTGCTCCGTTATTTCCTGCTGGCCGGACACCACAAGGGACATGGCATTCATTCCCCCTCGCTGTATCACCTCGTTTCACACGTTCTTTTCAACAAAAACAGGTATTACTGCTTCGATAGTATTGAATATCTCTTTCCTGCTCCCAAATTGGAGCATACCATCGGGCAAACGTTGTTCAGGCTGGCAGAGGACATCAAAGCCACCACACTTGTGGCATGTTGTTATTCCGGAAGCATCGACCTGGCCTATCTGATGACGGTCAGGGCTGATGCGCGTATACTTTGCCTGTCCACCACAGAACAAAGCTTGAACCAAGCCAAAAATAGTCAGGAACTTATGGATGGGTGTTCTGTCAACGGCGCTATAATGAACGACATCCATCATGTCAAACAATCATTCAACAACTTATCGAACATTGATTTGGCCGTATTTGATGCATGTACCGACACGCCCTTGCTTACCAACCTGTTTGAACTGTGTCTGGAACACGCTCATACCAACAGCCTGTTTTTCGTCAAGGATATTCACACCAGGCACATGGAACAAAACTGGAAGTCGATGGTCAAACACCCTCAGGTAACTGCCAGCCTGGATGTCTTTCAATACGGCATCCTGCTTTTCAACCCTGACCTGGAAAAAAAACAGTATATCATTAGACACTGAACATCATGACTAAAATTTACACGAAAACCGGAGACACAGGCAGCAGCAGCCTGATTGGAGGAACACGGGTATCCAAAGATGACATTCGCCTGGAAGCCTATGGAAGTCTGGATGAATTGAATGCAATGCTTGGCCTTGTAGCCTGTGAGCTTGTCAGCATTCACGACGTGGAATTTACTCAAACCATTCAGCATCAACTATTCAGGGTAGGGTCCAGCCTAGCCACCGATCAACGAGTCACCGAGCCTCGCTTCAAGCATCCGGTTACCGAAGATATGTTGACCAGGCTTGAACAGGAGATTGACCAGATTCAAAACGGATTGCCTGAACAGAAAAGTTTTATCCTACCCGGTGGGAACAAGGCTTCTGCCTGTTGTCATGTGGCCAGAACGGTTTGCCGACGCGCCGAACGCCTTATTATCCGTGTATCCAACTCTTTCGACACCGATCCCTCCATTTTACAATACATCAACAGACTGTCAGACTACTTGTTTGTTCTTGGCAGAAAAGCCTGCCTGCACGACAGCCCTGAATTTTTCTGGGATCCATCTAAATAATCTTTAAGGGTTGTTGTTTTATCAAAAGAATCTTATATTTTTGCGTCAAAATCAAAAACAGGCTATTGGGTTTTCCCCAAGGTGCAGCATTCTGATTTTCTGGAATTTAATAACCCTTTAACCACCCTGATCATGTATTGGACGTTGGAATTGGCATCAAAACTGGAAGACGCTCCGTGGCCGGCAACCAAAGACGAGTTGATCGATTACGCGATACGCTCCGGTTCCCCACTGGAAGTAATTGAGAATTTGCAAGAAATTGAAGACGAAGGAGAAATTTACGAAAGCATAGAAGACATCTGGCCCGATTACCCGAGCCAAGAAGACTTTTTCTTCAACGAAGAAGAATATTGACATTCAACAGCCATTCCTACTTGCGGAGTGGCTGTTTTTTTTTCAACAACACAATTTTTTCGTCTTTTTACTGTTATTCTTTTCCGTGGCCATGTGTATGATGGTTGGGGTCTTTATGCGAAAAAAGAATATCGTCACATTACGGTTAGGGTGGTTCATGGTATTGTATTTGGTCTGCGGCTGTGTAACCGCCCAATACGATGGACAGTTCAGCCAATATATGCTGAATCCCGGAACATTCAATCCTGCATCCATTGGAGAGGGAGACAAATTGACAGTCAACCTGACCAGCCGGCAGCAATGGGTGGACATTGACAATGCTCCCAGCACCTTTTTACTCAACGCATCCATGCCTCAGATTTTTGGCACAACCCACCACGGGTTGGGGTTGGTCATCATGAAAGAATCCATCGGTCTTTTCAGTACCCAACTTCTTCAAATCCAATACGCTTATAAAAAGCCCTTATGGGGAGGACTGCTGAGTGTAGGGCTTCAGGGCGGCATGCTGCAACAGGACTTTGATGCCGACAAGATCTACATTCCCTCCAGCAACTACCACAGTTCGAGCGATGTATCCCAACCCAAAGGGAATCTTTCTGGCAAGATTCCCGACCTAAGTGCAGGAATTTGGCTGAATCTTCCCCGTTTTCATGCAGGCTTCTCCACTTCTCACCTGTTCGAAACAGGCATCAAACTGAAAAAAAACGAGGAAGAATCGAACGTAGATGCCTATACCATGAAGGCCTCCCGGACGTATTATTTGACGGGAGGATACAATATAAGCCTGCCCAATCCGTTATACACCTTGCAACCGTCACTTCTGTTAAAATCAGACCTTACAGCCTGGCAAACAGACCTATCTGCGCGCCTTATTATTAAGGACAAATATTGGGGAATGATGGGTTGGCGACCTCAGGATGCCGTTATCGTATCGGCCGGGATCAAGCTTCCGCAAGGGCTGAGCATCGGATACGCATACGACATATCGTTGGCACTATGGGGTGTTTCGGGCGGTAGTCACGAAATCTATTTATCTTATAGTAAAAAGATTGAGACCGCGACTGTGAGCAAAAAACAGAAAAGTGTACGAATACTGTAACAACATGAGAAATTACATTGTCACCGGTTTGGTTTTAACACTGCTGGCCTCCTGCAGTTCGTTCGACAACGGTGAATTGATCGGCGTTGAGAAAAAATTTTGGAACGAGCCTCAACCGTACGGCATGGTGTTGATAGAACAATCCTCATTCGAACTGGGACAAGCGGAGACCGATACCTTGTTTGGTCTGAACAACCCGTCGAAAAATGTTTCGGTGGGTTCTTTCTGGATGGATGAGACAGAAATCACCAACGGTCAATACCGCGCCTTTGTAAAATGGGTCTGTGACTCAATCGTCCGTGAGAAAATGGCCGATCCGGCTTTTGGAGGCAACGAGGAATATAAGATTACCGAGGATGCCGACGGGGAACCCCTCTCAGCACCCATTCTGAATTGGAAATTGCCCCTACCTTCTGAAAGACGGGCAACAGAGGAAGAACTCACTGCTTTGCACTATTTTCTTCAAAAGGATGAAGTGCTTGGTGGCATGAGAACCAATACCGACCTCATACTTTACCGGTATGAAACGTTCGACCACGAAGCTGCTGCCAAACGGGAAAACCAGTTGATTCTTTCAAAACGCACCCGTAACACTGACACCAACCCGGCTCAATTGCCACAGGTTACGATAACAAAGGACACCGCTTATGTAACAGAATCGGGACAAGTCGTCAACACGTCCATTACAAGGCCATTGACCTCACGTTACGACTTCCTGAATACGTACATTGTGGCCATCTACCCGGATACAACCTGCTGGGTGAACGATTTCAGCAACAGCTACAACGATCCCTACCTGCTCAATTACTTTTCTCACCCGGCTTACAACGCCCATCCTGTAGTCGGCGTCACCTGGGAACAAGCCACAGCTTTTTGCAACTGGCGTACCATGTACCTGAACAGATCGTTGGCTCCCAAGGGCCAAAAGGTACTCGACTACCGTCTTGCAACCGAAGCGGAGTGGGAACTGGCCGCAAGGGGCAAACAAAAGACAAGTCGCTTTCCGTGGAAAAGCACCAAAACAAGCACCGAAGGGGGATGCTATTACGCTAATTTCAAACCCGGAAAAGGAGGTTACACACAAGATGGACACCTCATTACTTCCAAAGTCGCTTCCTACCCGGCAAACGAATATGGCTTGTTTGACATGGCCGGCAACGTAGCCGAATGGACATCGACAAACTGGAGTGAGTCCGGTTATGAGGATATGAACGATATCAATCCAAGCTTACATGGAAAGATCAGCAACAATGACCGTTATATCAACAAACGGAAGGTGGTTCGAGGAGGTTCATGGAAAGATGCCGCCCACTTCATTGAAGTCAGTGCACGCACCTTTGAATACATGAATGAATCCCGTTCTTTCATCGGCTTCCGTTGTGTTCGCAGCCAGATTGGCGAAACCAGATCCCGTTAGTCTCATGTTTAATCAGTACAACCATGTCCAATCAAACAACCGATAAAAAGAGTTTACGCACCAAACTGGGCCACTTTCTTGGCAGTTACAAGGGGAAGACCATCTTCAACTTCTGCTATGGCTTCGGTGCTTCCCTGGCCATATTGGGAACCATGTTCAAACTCCTTCACCTGGATGGTGCCAACATAGCCCTGGCTGTTGGTCTGGGAACGGAGGTATTCATTTTTGCACTATCCGCATTCGAGCCACCCTTCAGAAACTACCGCTGGGAAGAAGTATTTCCGGTTTTGACTTCTCACAAGGAAGAAGACAAACCCGAATTCGGCCCAACAGGAATCGTTGGAGGAGTAATCAACATCGGTCAACCTTCCGCACCAGGTAAAGTGGAAACAACGGCGGTTTCATCGGAAGATCTGACACCTCCGCGTGCTTTCACAAATATCAAGCAATCCAGCTATTCAGCGGATGTCACCCCTCATGGTGCACACATGCAAGCTGGAAGGCCATCTGCCACTCAATCCGAGGAAGAAGGAACCAGAACACTGTCCGAAAGCATCAAACAGATGAGCGAGACAGTGGGTCAACTCAGCGATGTGGAAAAAGTCTCACAAGTAACTGAAAACTACCTGAACCAGCTATCACAGATGTCTGACAACTTGAATCGATTCAGCGACGCAACCGCCTCGTTGACAACCGTTTCCAACGTTCTACTGGATTCTTATCGCAGTATTACGGATAATTCAAGCGACATATCGGAAAATTCCAAAGGTTACGTAGAACAAATGGGCAACCTAAACCGAAACCTTTATGGATTGAATACAATTTACGAAATCCAGTTAAAAAGCATCAGTTCACAAATAGATACCATTGACCGGGTCAACAAGGGACTTGTTCACATCCGAGACATGTATGAAGGATCCATGGATGGCAGCGAACGTTTCCGTCAGGAAACGGAAAGCATGGCTGAGAATCTGGCCCAATTGAACCGACTTTACGCCCGCATGCTGGAGGCTATGGTTCCAGGTCAGGGATTCCCCGGGTTTATCGCCCCAAGGCCTACCCCTCCTACAGCGCCCGATGAATCCCATTCACCGGAACAAGCTGGATAATTGAAGTATCTAACGCATTAAGCACAAAAAAACATGCCTGCAAGCAACGCACCTGAGACCCCGCGGCAACGGTTGATTGGACTGATGTACATCTTATTGTTGTGCATGTTGGCCTTGAATGTATCCTCCGATGTCCTGCATGGTTTCGAACTGGTTGATGACAGCCTGACTGTGAGCACTGAAAACTCAAGCGCTCAAAACAGGGATTTATACCTTCAATTCACCGATTTGTACCAATCGAACCCGGAGAAAACAAAAGAATGGTATGAATTGTCACAAACCCTCAAACACCGTTCCGACTCACTGTACAACTACATCAACGACCTCAAGTGGCGCTGTGTCCGCGAAGCCGACGGAGATGACGCCGACATTCACAACATCAAGCGCAGTGACAACCTGGATGCTGCCGCCCATGTCATGCTCCCCCCGAACAGTAAACGAGGGAAGGAACTACGTAAGTCCATCGAACAATACAGAACCTTCATCATGTCTCTGGTGACAGACACCCTTCAGCGAAAGGTTATCATGGACAATTTCAGCACCAAACCATCGAAACGTGCTAAGAAAAGTTCCAGCAACTGGGAATATTCGATGTTTGAGAACATGCCGTTGGGTGCCGTCGCCACCATGTTCACCAAATTGCAAAATGACATTCGGTATGCTGAGGGCGAGGTATTGCACACCTTGATCAACAATGTGGATGTTCGTGACTTTCGAGTCAACCAGATCAAAGCCTATGTCATTCCGAACTCGGAGAATGTGGTGATGGGCAACAGTTACAAGGCCAATATCGTCCTTTCGGCCGAAGATTCCACCCAGCGCCCCACCATCTATATCAACGGCAGGGTATTGGATCCTCGCAAAAAGGGATTCTTCGAAGCTTTTGCCAGTAAACCAGGCGTTTACCCCGTTGAAGGTTACATCGAGATGAAACGGGGAGACGGCAGCCTGCAAAAACACCGCTTTTCGCAAAAATACACCGTGGTGGAACCCACTGCAACCGTATCCAACACACTGATGAACGTCCTGTATGCCGGGATTGCAAACAATGTGAGCATTTCAGTTCCGGGTGTACCCGACAATAAGATCAGTGCCGTTTCCAACAACGGCAGCCTAGCCCGATCGGGCCGTTACTGGATAGCGAAACCCAATCGACCGGGACAAGAGTGCATGATCACGGTTACGGCCGTCATGGATGGCAGAAACCAAATTGTGGCTAAAATGCCCTTTCGTGTACGACCGTTGCCTGAGCCAAGGCCTTTCATCGAATATAGGGATGACAACGGCATCCTTAGGCGTTATAAGGGTGGAACCGGTTTTAAGAAATCCATTCTACTCGAAACCCCCGGTATTGTTGCCGCATTGGATGATGACTTGCTGGATGTCAACTTCAGGGTCATTTCCTTCAAGACGCTAATCTATGACTCAATGGGAAACACCTTGTCGGAAAACTCGCAAGGGTCAAGCTTTTCGGATCGGCAAAAAACACAGATTAGAGGTCTGGCTCGCGGGAAGCGTTTATGGATATCCAGTGTGAAGGCCATCGGTCCGGATGGTATTGAGCAAACACTTTCTCCCATGGAAATTATTATCAATTAAACTTTGACAACAATGCATAACGTTGGCAGAATCAACCGCATAGTCGCTCTTACGCTGTTTACAGCGATGGCCATCAGCAACATAGACGCCCAAACCGGAAATACGACACCCGCAACCTCCTACTCTGGCACGGTAACAGGCATGTCCTTCAAGGACGCCAAACAACCAACCTCTTTGAAAACAAGGGCGGAAGACATTATTTGGAAGCGCGACGTCTACCGCATTGTAGACCTGACGGTTGGTGAGAATGCAGCTCTTTACTACCCGGTGGAAGCCACCGCCGATAAAAAGAATCTTTTTTCCTCTCTGTTTGAGGCTATTGCCCAAAACAAGGTAAAGGCTTATGAATACCAGGACGGACGTGAAACCTTCACCGATGATTATTCAATCAAGTTCAAGGACCTGTTGAAGCGGTTTGATATTCCCTACAAGGAAAAAACCGACCCCAGACGTCCGGGCACTACCATTTTCGACATCGAAGGTATTGACATCCCGACGTCCGAAGTGGTCATGTACTATGTCAAAGAAACCGTTTATTTGGATGCCAGAACATCTACCGTACAAACGAAGACCATTGCTTTATGCCCTGTGTTAGTCCGTTTCGATGAAAATGAAGGTAACCGCAAGTATCCCATGTTCTGGATTCCGATAGAAGCCGTCAAGGATTACCTCTCAACTCAGGCCGTTGCCGCCGATTCCTTAAACAGTGCTGAGAGACATACCTTGTACGATTATTTCAATCAACGTCGTTACAAGGGAGACATCTACAAAGTCTCCAACCAAAAGAACCAAACCATCTATGATTACTGTTCAACGCCCGAAGCCATACTGGCTGAACAGCAACGGCTTGAAAAACTGCTCAGGGAAGTGGGCGACTCATTGTGGGAACCCAACGAAAAAGACGTGAAGGACGCTAAGGAAAAGGCATCTCTGGACCAAAAGGAAACAGAAAAGGGGAAGAAAACAACCTCAACAAGGCGCTGAACCGGATTATTGTGTCGGATATAAAAAACCTTATTGCAATTTGTTTGTTACCTTTGGTAGCTGTATTAATCTAGAAAAAAACATGAACAATAATTATTGTGTCATCATGAGCGGTGGCATAGGCAGTCGGTTCTGGCCGGCCAGTCGATCGTCCTTTCCCAAACAATTTTTGGACTTTTTCGGTACCGGAAGGTCTTTACTCCAGCAAACATTCGACCGATTTGTCAAACTGATTCCAAAGGAAAACATTTATATCGTTACGAATCAGATCTACAAAGATCTGACATTGAGCCAGTTGCCAGGCATCTCCGAGGATCAAGTCTTGCTTGAACCTCAACGTCGCAATACTGCCCCCTGCATTGCCTACGCTTCCAACCGCATTCGGGCCGTCAATCCGAAAGCAAACATCGTAGTGGCTCCCTCGGATCATCTGATTCTCAAAGAGGAGGATTTTTTGACGTGCATCAGCAAGGGGCTCGAATTTGTAGCGAATCAAGATGTACTGCTTACCCTGGGCATCAAGCCCAATCGCCCGGAAACGGGTTACGGGTATATACAGATTGACTCCCAGGGCCTGGACAACTTCTCAAAAATAAAGACATTCACCGAGAAACCCAACGCAGAACTGGCTCAGGTTTTTCTGGAAAGCGGTGAGTTCTTATGGAACTCCGGCATGTTTCTGTGGAACGTTCAAACCATCCTGTCGGCATTCGATGAATTGTTGCCCGACATCGCCTCTCGTTTCAATGGAGGCCAGGATCTTTTCAACACGCCACAGGAAACTGAGTTTATCAACCGCATCTTCCCAGCTTGCCCGAACATTTCCATTGACTACGGAATACTGGAAAAAGCATCGAATGTATACGTTCTGGGAGCCGATTTTGGATGGTCCGATTTAGGAACTTGGGGCTCCCTGCACGAACTGGCCGAGAAAGACGAAAACAGGAATGCGGTACTCAAATGCGATGCCTTGTTCTATGAAAGCAGCAACAACCTGGTTTCGCTGCCTTCCGACAAATTGGCTGTCCTGCACAAGATGAACGGTTACATTGTGGCAGAATCGGGAAATGTACTGATGATTTGCAAGAAAGAGGACGAACAGGAAATTCGCCAGTTTGTCATCGATGCCCAGTTGAAAAAGGGCGAAAATTTCAGTTGAGTCTTTACACGTTGCGCGCTGCTTCCCGATGGGGCTTCTTTCGCAACTCGAAGTTCATACCCAGGTATTTGCGGCGCACCACCTCGTTTTCTGACAATTCCTCGGGTGTTCCCTTAAATTGAATCTTACCCTCAAACAACATGTAAGCCCTGTCTGTAATGGACAGGGTTTCCTGTACATTGTGGTCGGTGATGAGAATACCGATATTCTTGGTCACCAGGCTGGAAACAATTTGCTGAATATCGTCCACGGCGATGGGATCCACCCCCGCAAAGGGTTCGTCCAGCATGATGAATTTGGGGCTGATAGCCAAACACCGGGCAATTTCGGTACGACGACGTTCACCACCCGACAAGCGGTCCCCGATATTTTTTCTTACCTTTTCCAAGTGAAACTCAGCGATAAGGCTTTCCAAACGCTCTTTTTGATCCAGCTTGCTCAATTTAGTCATTTCAAGGACGGAGCGTATGTTGTCCTCAACCGTCATCTTCCTGAATACAGAAGGTTCCTGAGCCAGGTATCCGATACCGTTCTGGGCTCTTTTGTATACCGGAAAGTTGGTAATATCCAACTCACCCAGAAAAACACGGCCTTCATTGGGTATGACCAAACCGGTAGTCATGTAAAATGTAGTCGTTTTGCCGGCTCCATTTGGGCCAAGCAAGCCAACAATCTCACCCTGACGCAATTCAATAGAGACATGATCGACCACCGTTCGTTGACGGTAGCGTTTCACCAAGTTGTCCGTGCGAAGCACCAGGTCATTTTCAGGCGTCATGATGAGTGAATTTGTTGCAGCCGCAAAAGTACGAAAACTACATCGAATTTCGTTCAACTGAACGAATTAAAGTATATTTGCAGCAATTGTAAAGCCAATGAATTTATTCTTTCACGTTGGTCGCTATGGCCAACTCATGTACCGAACTTTTTCCGTGCCCCAACGGTGGACATCATTCACAAAACAAACGTGGAAAGAGGTGGGAAAGTTGGGAGCCGACTCGCTGCCCATCACGCTGCTCATTTCTGTCTTTATTGGTGCCATCATGACCATGCAGACCCAAATGAACACGGAAAATCCCCTGCTACCCCGATACACCACCGGTCTGGTAACGCGTGACACCCTACTCCTGGAATTCTGCTCCAGCATTCTTTGTTTGATCCTTGCGGGCAAGGTCGGTTCGAACATCGCTTCAGAAATCGGGACGATGCGTATCACCGAACAAATTGACGCGCTCGACATCATGGGAGTCAACTCGGCCAATTACCTAATTCTGCCGAAGATTACCGGTTTTGTGATCTTCATTCCTGTGCTGGTCATCTACAGCATGTTTTGCGGATTGCTTGGAGGGTATGGCGTCAGTCTGTTTACCGACCTTATTACCCCATCTACGTACATATACGGTATTCAGTACTGGTTCATTCCTTGGTATGTTTTCTACTCCCTCATCAAAGCTGTGGTATTCGCCTTTATCATCACATCGGTCTCTTCCTATTATGGGTATTATGCCTATGGCGGTGCTCTCGATGTCGGGAAGGCAAGTACCAGCGCCGTTGTAAACAGCAGCATCCTGATTTTGTTATTCAACCTCATTCTGACCAAACTACTGTTGACATGATTCAATTGCAGGACATACACAAATCGTTTGATGGTCGGGAAGTCATCAAGGGCATTGATGCCCTGTTTCAAACCGGACAAACCAACCTGATCATTGGCCAGAGTGGTTCGGGCAAGACCGTTTTGCTCAAATGCGTGGTCGGATTGCTCGAACCGGACTCAGGGGATATCCTATACGATAACCGGCCCCTTTCAACCATGAACAAGTCGGAGCGAATCAGGCTGAGGAGCGAGATGGGAATGCTATTTCAGGGATCAGCCCTCTTCGATTCCATGACCATTCGCGACAATGTATTGTTTCCGCTCCACATGTTTTCCGACTTGAGCGAAAAAGAACAGATCAAACGGGCCTTGTATTGCCTGGAGCGAGTAGGATTGGGTGAAAGTGCCTCCCTGTTCCCGGCTGAAGTCAGTGGTGGCATGCAAAAAAGAGCCGCCATTGCGCGTGCGATTTCGCTGAATCCCAAATATCTTTTTTGCGATGAACCCAATTCCGGTCTTGACCCGCTGACGTCCATCAAAATTGACGAGCTAATTACCGACATCACCAAGGAATACGGAATGACTACGGTCATCAACACCCACGACATGAACTCCGTGTTGACCATGGGCGAAAAAGTTATCTTCATCTACCAGGGCGACAAGGCCTGGGAAGGTACCCACGAAGACTTGTACCTTTCGAAAAACGAACGGTTGAATGAATTTGTATTTGCTTCCAAGTTGATGGAGAAAAAGAATATTTAAACAGACTGCACCATGCGCATACTATCCTATAACCTGAACGGTGTCCGCTCCGCTACGACGAAAGGTCTGCCTGATTACCTGGCCCAATGCGGGGCCGATGTGGTTTGCTTCCAGGAAATCAAGGCCCAACCCGACCAGATTGACTCTTCCCTTTTCTGGGATGCCGGTTACGCCCATTGCTTTTACCATTCAGCCGAAAAGAAAGGATATAGCGGCGTGGGCATCCTTTCAAAAGAGAAGCCCGATGCAGTTGTGGTAGGCATGAACAATCCCACCTTCGACCAGGAAGGCCGGGTGCTGAGAGCCGATTTCGGGGAGCTCAGTGTGTTGTGCGTTTATGTACCCTCCGGAACCATGGGAGGTCCCAGGCAAGCTTTTAAAATGGACTTTTTAGTCGCCTTCCTGGACTTTCTCGACAACTTGGTGAAAGAACGTCCAAACTTGTTGGTCTGTGGTGATTTCAACATCTGCCACAAACCCATTGACATCAATCACCCTGAACGGCACACCAAAGATTCCGGATTTCTGCCCGAGGAGAGGGCGTGGTTTGACTCCCTCGTCGAGCATGGCTTCATCGACACATTCAGGGTCTTCAATCAGGAACCCGACCAATACAGCTGGTGGAACTACCGTTCATTTGCCAGGGAACGAAATCTGGGATGGCGCATAGATTACCATCTGGTCACACAAGCATTGGCTCCACAGCTTTCCGGAGCCGCCATCCATCAAGAGGTGGTCCATTCAGATCATTGCCCTGTATCCGTAGAACTAACCTGCTGAATCATGATCCATTTCCGCGATACCTCAACCATTATCCGCACAGTATTCTTTGCAGTAGCCGGTGGGCTTATCGTGGCTTCCATGCTTTTTTCAAACAAGCTGGCCAAGGATCTATCCCAGGAAGAACGAAAAAAAATTGAGCTTTGGGCCGAAGCGGTCAGGATGCTGACCACTGAGTTGGACGAGGATGTTCAGATGGATTATTCACTGAACTTCAAGGTGATGGATGGCAACACAAACATCCCTGTGATTTTAGTTGACTCGAATGGCAGCATTCTGGAAACCAAAAACCTAAAGGCGACCCTGACACAAAATGAAGACGCGCTAAAAGCTGAAGCGGCCAACATCATTGGAAAGAAAAAATACATCGAGGTATCCATAAACGAGGGATATTCTCAACGTGTGTATTACGACGATTCCAGCCTGCTGAAGAAGCTGACCTATTTTCCCTACATACAGCTGTTTGTCATGTTCATTTTTCTCGCCGTCACGGTTTTTGCACTAAACGCATCCAGGCGATCGGAACAAAACCGGGTTTGGGTTGGACTTTCAAAAGAAACAGCTCACCAGTTGGGTACACCTATCTCTTCGTTGCTTGCCTGGGTAGAACTGCTCAAGTTGAAGCAGGTGGACGAAAAGCTTCTCAGTGAGATAGACAAAGACACACATCGGCTGAAAACTATTGCCGAACGGTTTTCAAAAATTGGTTCCAAACCCAGTCTGACTCCTGTCGATCTAAAACCGACATTGGAGAATGCGCTGGGTTACATGCGAAACAGAAGCTCGAAGAAAATCAGCTTTTCAGTCTCGCTACCCAAAGAACCGATTTTGGTCAACCTGAACATTCCTTTGTTCGAATGGGTTATAGAAAACCTATGCAAGAACGCAATTGATGCCATGGATGCCACAGGGAAAATCACCATCTCGGTCATCCCCGAAGGCAGACAGCTCTTCATTGACGTGACCGATACGGGCAAAGGCATCCCAAAGAGTCACTACAAGACTGTTTTCAAGCCCGGATTTACCACCAAACAGCGCGGTTGGGGTTTAGGGTTGTCTCTGGCAAAGCGCATTGTGGAAGAAAACCACGAAGGAAAAATCTATGTCAAGTGGTCTGAACCCGGTAAGGGAACAACCTTTAGGCTTGTTCTGAAAAGAGCCTGATCGCAACAAAAGAAACACCCGATAACGTACTCAGACATTACCGGGTGGTTCTTCATTCATGCGGCAAGTTTATACTGCCTCATGTATCACTTGAAAATCAACGATGCAAACTGCTGCAAGTCTCTTCTCCAGGTCAGCCATTCGTGGGCCGTACCCTGAGATTGGTAAAAAGTGTGTTTTACACCCTGCTTGATAAGCATGTTGCGGAATGCGGTGACGGAACCAGGGAACGGCGCCGGCTCCTTGGTACCCAAACCAAGGTAAAAGACCTTGATTTGTTTGTTCAACGCTGCCCCATCCTTAAACTTTCCACCCATGAATGTGGCCGGATCAAGTTCGTCTGTCCGCGGGTAGTTGGACGTGCCACTAAAGCCTGCGATGCTGGCAAACTTGTCCAGGTTGTTCATGGTGATCGTGATGGTTTGGTTAGCACCCATGGAAAGTCCAGCCATGGCGCGGTTGTTACGATCTGAAAGAGTACGGTACGTATCATCAATCATAGGAATAACCTCCTTGATCAATACATCCTCAAATGCGGAGGCCATACCTCTTGCTGGTGCGCCAGCTCCTTGCGCCGCAGCCTGAGGGGCTCTGTTCGCATAGCCATTGTCCATAACAATGATCATGGGGACAGCTTTTTTTGCAGCAATCAGGTTGTCCAGAATCAAATTGGCTTTTCCTTGCGTAGGCCAGCCCGTTTCGTCTTCACCGCTTCCGTGTTGCAAGTACAAAACCGGGAATCGTTTAGTCGGGTTCTGGTCGTACTCAGCCGGAGTATACACATAACAGCGACGCCAGGCATTTGAAATCTTCGAGAAATACAATTTCTGTCGGATCTCACCATGTGGAACATCTTTCAATGCATAAAAATCCTGGTCAGGAGCGGGTATTTCTATCCCGCTGCCCCAACGGCTGGTTCCATAAAAGTAGAGGCTACCTGGATCCGGAACAGAAGCACCGTCGATGTTCAACTGATAGTAATGAAACCCTTCCACCTGCGGATCGGATTCACCTGTCCATACGCCCGATTCATTCTTTTTCAGGTCGTATTTGACACCACCGATGTCCAACTGCACGCGTTGAGCCTGAGGAGCAGACAGGCTTGTTCTGACGCGCCCTTCCGAGTTCACTTGCGGATACTGCTTGCCTGCCTGAGTGACAGAAGATGGTTTAAAGTCTTCTGTCACTGTTTGAGCCAGGCAAAGCTGCCCCATGATAGTTGCAGCCAATACGACTCCTATGATCCTTAACTTCATGGATATCACTTTTGAAACAACAGTTGAGCAAACTGATGCAGGCTGCGTCTCCAGGAATGCCATTCGTGAGCGGTTCCCTCAGACACGTAGGAAACACCCTTGACGCCTATCTTGTTCCATTCCTGAGCAGCATCCCCAATACGGGCAGCACCACCTTCTTTTCCACCAAAGCTCATGAACACCAGTTTCACTTTTTTCTTGAACGATTCAATGTCGGTCATTTCATTGGGAGTAAAGGTTCCACTGCTGAACATACCCACATAAGAGAATTTGTCAGGGTTGGCAATGACGATGGAACGTGTTTGCATACCTCCCATGGATAGACCGGCCATGGCACGGTGGGCCTGATCGGGGATAACGCGGAAGTTGGCTTCAATGTAAGGAATCAGGTCATCGAGAAGAATGCGTTCAAATTGACCAGCCATGTTTCCGCCAAAACCACCGGCAGGACGGCCGGCACCGGGAGCACCTTGGGGTCTTGCAACTGGAGCTCCCTGGGGAGCTGCCTGTTGTGCACCTGCACCCTGAGGTCTGGCGACGGGAGCGCCTTGAGGAGCACCCTGAGGTCTTGCACCCATGCCGCCGGGTCTGCCGCCACCTTGGTTGCTGCTGTTTTCCATAACAATGATGAAAGGAAGGGCTTTACCTTCGGCAATCAGGTTGTCCATAATGCGGGCAGTGTAACCTTGGCTTCCCCATCCGGTTTCGTTTTCACCCATACCGTGTTGCAGGTACAAAACGGGGTATTTCTTTTTGTTCTTGTCATAACCCGGAGGTAGATAAATGTACGCGCGACGTACGCTGTTGGATGTTTTTGAGAAATAATAGGTTTCACACATCAAACCATGAGGTACATTTTTCAAAGCAAAGAAATCCAGATCGCTGGAAGGAATCTCAATCCCACTTCCCCAGCGGCTGGCACCGAAATAATACAAACTATTCGGATCGGGAACAGAAGCACCGTCCACATTCAACTGATAGTAGTGGAAACCTACGTCCTGAGGATCGGACTCGCCCGTCCAAACTCCGGCTTCATTTTTTACCATATCGTACTTTTTACCACCAATATCGAGTTGTACCCTCTGTGCATTGGGAGCGGATAAACTGGTACGAACACGGCCTTCGGAATTTACTTGAGGATACTGCCTGCCTTCCTGTGTGGTTGGCGTAGTTTTAAAATCCTCTACAACTGCCTGTGCCAGGCAGACCTCACTCACAAACGCAGTTGTGAGTAAAAGAGCTAATGACTTGTAATTCATTTGATTTGATATAAAGATTAAGTGTATCATTACTTAAACACACGTTGAACAAAGTCGTACAGTGATTTGCGCCACACCTGCCATTCATGGTCACCCGGGAAAGAGTTGTAAGAGACCTTCAGACCATTATCCTGTAGTGTTTTTACTGCTTTTTTGGTAAACTCCACACGAGGATCCTGTTCTCCCACAGAAATGTAGAACAAGGCCAGTTTGGCATTGAATGTGGACGACTTGGTTAAAAGTCCGGGAATTTCCTTTTCCGCATCGAAAGAGGCACCGGTAGGATTTGAAATACCCCCAAAAATACCGGAACTGAACACCCCGACAGATGAAAAGACGTCCAAACTTCCCAATCCCACATAAAAGGCCTGGCCTCCTCCCATTGATAGGCCACACAGTGCACGGCTTTTGGCAGTGGGCATTGTACGGTATTGCTTATCAATAAACGGAATGATGTTTGCCGTCATTTCCTCTTTGATACCGGCCATGGCCGCACTGCTGTAACCACCGCCCCCCCTTCCGGTACTGACGTTGCCGTTAGAGATGACAACAATCATGGGTTTTGCTTTTCCCTCAGCAACCAGATTGTTAAGAATAATATCCGTCTTGCCTTGTTCAGCCCAGCCCCGTTCGTCTTCTCCACCTCCGTGTTGAATATACACCACCGGGTAACGTTGGTTGGTGTTGATGTCATAGCCTGCCGGTGTATAGACAAACAATCGGCGCCAACTCTTTGTCACGTTCGAATAATAGTACTTGGAACTCAGAGCACCTTGAGGCACATCCTTTATCTCATAAAAATCTGCACCTTTCTCAGGAATTTCAATAGCACTAGACATGCGACCGGTTCCATAAAACGATTCGCTAGCCGGATCGGCTACCTTGACACCATCAATCACCAAGGAGTAGTAATGGAAACCGGGCACCTGTGGGGCGGTTCTAACACTCCAAACTCCTTGATCGTCCTTCACCATATCGTACAGTTTTCCCAAATCGATCTGCACCTTTTGCGCGTTCGGAGCCCTCAGTTTGAACACCACACTGAAATCCTCCATAATACAAGGACAGTTGGTCGCACTGATGTTTGTACTGGCCGGTTTACCGGTTGAAACCAATTGGGCAGAAACGCCGGCAACTGAAAAGAAAAAACACGCTACTGCATAAAGCAAGCGTGACATTGGCTGATTCAGGATTCTTTTCATAATGACCTTGGAATGTATACAACACCGGCAAAAATATAGTTACCGGTGTTGTCGTGTAGATGTTGTGTTGATTATTTTGCCTTAAACAGCAACTGGGCATAGCCATGAAGGCTCTTGCGCCAGGTTTGGAATTCATGAGCCGTACCGGGTGCTTCGTAGTAAACATTCTTGATGCCGGCCTTATCCAGCTGTTCGTGGATGGAACGACCCGAACTGGCACCTTCCTTTGAGCCCATACTTACGAAGAACACCTTGACTTGCTTATTGAACTCGGCAGGTTTGGCCAACAAACCGTTGTAACCCGTTTCAACGCCGGGGAAACCGAAAGGAGCGCTGAAAATACCGATGCTGGCAAACTTGTCCAGGTTGGCTTGCGAAATCTGATAGGTTTGGGTACCTCCCAATGAAAGACCGGCAATAGCACGGTTTTTGCGGTTGGTCAATGTGCGGTAGTTGGCGTCGACCATGGGAATCAGGTCATTGATCATAACATTAGGGATATCTCCAAACGACATGTTGGTCATGCCACCCATCATGCCACCGGCGGGGCGACCACCTTGCGGAGCGCCTTGAGGAGCTGCCTGGGCTTGTCCCTGCGGTCTTGGCTGACCAGCCTGTGCAGGAGCACCAGCGGTAGCTTGACCAGGAGCACCGGCCTGACGGCGGCCACCACCCATTCCACCCATAGATATACC
The DNA here is from genome assembly GCA_964438045.1 of uncultured Bacteroidales bacterium. Taxonomy (GTDB): domain Bacteria; phylum Bacteroidota; class Bacteroidia; order Bacteroidales; family UBA1402; genus UBA8389. Next base: position 30,258 of record CAYTIY010000012.1, read on the forward strand.
ACCGGCAATACCACCGTCTTCCATGACAATGATAAAGGGAGTAGCCTTACCTTCGGCAATCAAGTTGTCCATGATGAAGTTGGCACGACCTTGATTCGACCAGGCACGTCTGTCTTCACCCATACCGTGTTGCAGGTACAAAACAGGGTATTTTTTCTTATTCTTGTCATATCCCGGCGGGGTGTAAATGTAGGCATGACGGTACTCTCCCTTAGATTTGGCATAATACCACACCGAACGAACTTCGCCGTGGGGTACATCCTTGATATCATAGAAATCCACACCGGCTTCCGGAATCTCGATACCGGCCATCACTTTGCTGGAACCAAAAAAGGTTTCGCTGGAAGGATCAGCTACTTCAACGCCGTCAATCCTGATGTTGTAGTAATGGAAACCGGGGTCCTGAGGCGTGGTTACACCTGTCCAGAAACCGTCTTCACCCTTGGTCAGGGCCAGGTTACCAAGAGTAACAACTACACTTTGGGCCTTAGGGGCGTTGATACGGAAATAAACTTTGCGGTCTGCATCGACACGCGGATACTGAGCACCAACAATATTGGTCGATGCCGGTTTCGTATTGGCCGGAAAATCGGCATTCTGAGCAAAAGCTCCGGTAACCAGGCCTAATGAAAGTAATGCAAATAGGATTTTCTTCATAGTAAGTATAGTTGAAATGTGACGTTAGTGTGAACCCGTATAAGCCGTGCATGCAAATGGAAAAGAACAGGTTGGGATTGATACCATGGTGCGATTAAAGGTTTCTTTGCAGTAACGGCGAAGATAAGTAATATTTGTAATTCCTTCGACGCTTTGATGCATTTTTCAAACCAGGGTTTAATCACCATCGGCATATGCTGCCGCTTAATACAAATAAAAAAGGGCATCCCGAAACGAGATGCCCTTTCTATATGGATTGAAGCAGTTAAAAGTCGCCTTCAGGTATTTCCTCCAAGTCCAACACGGTCTTTTTGGAAGCACTTAGGCGGTCAAAATCCTCTTTGCTGCCCACGATGAGCTTATCCAAATCACGCTGACCGGTACCGGCAGGAATCAAGTGACCACAGATCACATTTTCCTTCAAACCTTCCAGTCTGTCCACCTTGCCTTGAATGGCGGCTTCGTTGAGCACCTTGGTGGTTTCCTGGAAAGAAGCAGCTGACATGAAGCTGTTGATTTGCAGAGCAGCACGGGTGATACCTTGCAGAATCTGGTTGGAGGTGGCAGGAATTGCATCCCTGGTATCTACCAACTTCATATCGCGGCGTTTCAGCGATGAATTCTCGTCACGCAACTTGCGGGCGGTGACAATCATACCGGCTTTCAAATTGGGAGAATCACCGGCATCCATGACAACTTTCTTGCCCCAAATGCGGTCATTTTCTTCAGCAAAATCGTTCTTGTCAACCACCTGCTGTTCGAGGAAACGGGTATCACCGGCATCGACAATTTCCACCTTACGCATCATCTGACGAACAATCACCTCAAAGTGTTTGTCGTTGATCTTCACACCCTGCAGGCGGTACACATCCTGTACTTCGTTGACGATGTATTCCTGTACTGCCGTCGGACCCTTGATGGCCAAAATATCGGCCGGGGTGATGACACCGTCAGACAACGGAGTTCCTGCTTTCACAAAGTCGTTCACCTGAACCAGTACTTGTTTGGAAAGGGGAACCATGTATTTTTTCGTTTCACCCGTCTTCGACTGGATCACGATTTCACGGTTACCACGTTTCACACGACCCAACTCCATGACTTCACCGTCGATTTCGGAAACAACGGCAGGATTGGATGGGTTACGGGCCTCAAACAACTCAGTCACACGGGGCAAACCACCGGTGATGTCACCAGCCTTGGCAACGGCACGCGGTATCTTGACCAGAATCTGACCGGCTTCAATGTGCTCACCGTCTTCCTTGAGCAAGTGTGCACCTGCCGGTAAGTTATAGGTGCGGAGACGTTCGCCGGCATCGTTCAAGACGTGGATGGAAGGCACCTTCGAACGATCCTTGGGTTCGATGATGATCTTTTCCTTCATCTTGGTGGTGTCGTCCGTATACGATTGGAAGGTCACACCCTCTTCGATAAACTCAAATTCCAGCTTACCGGATTGTTCCGAGATGATGGTGGCGTTATAAGCATCCCATTCGCAGATCTTTTCGCCTTTCTTAACCACCACACCGGGTGTAAAGTACAACTTCGATCCGTAGGGAATATTTTGCGTCGTCAAGACTACTTTAGTCACCGGTTCAATCAGACGCAACTCGCCGTAGCGGCTTACCACGACTTGAGTCGTCTTGCCTGCTTCGTCCAACACATCAACGGTACGCAACTCGTCAATCTCAAGGATGGCGTCGTTACCGGCAATGATGGCCGATTCGGCCTTCACGTTACCGGCCACACCACCGACGTGGAACGTACGCAACGTCAACTGAGTACCCGGTTCACCGATGGACTGTGCGGCAATAACACCGACAGCTTCTCCCTTGTTGACAATCTTGCCGGTGGACAGGTTGCGGCCGTAGCATTTGGCGCAAACACCCTTCTTGGATTCGCAGGTAAGCACCGAGCGAATTTCCACGCGTTCGATAGGAGAATCCTGTATCTTTTGTGCAATGCTCTCGGTTATTTCTTGTCCGGATTCTACCAACAATTCATTGGTGAGCGGGTGGTAAATATCGTGAACAGACACACGTCCCAAAATACGTTCGAACAAGGTAGCCACCTTTTTGATTTCAGTGGCAATCAAACCGCGCAAGGTTCCGCAGTCATCCTCGGTGATGATTACATCGTGCGATACGTCAACCAGACGACGGGTCAGGTAACCTGCATCAGCCGTTTTCAAAGCAGTATCGGCAAGACCCTTACGGGCACCGTGGGTTGAAATAAAGTATTCCAATACAGAAAGGCCTTCCTTGAAGTTCGAAAGAATGGGGTTTTCAATAACC
>CAYTIY010000013.1:0-8805 GCA_964438045.1 uncultured Bacteroidales bacterium
GCTCACTTGAAAGGTGGCGCCAAAAAAGTCGTTATCTCCGCTCCCTCTGCTGACGCTCCTATGTTCGTCTGCGGTGTGAACCTCGATGCATACAAGAAAGACATGGACATCGTTTCCAATGCTTCTTGCACCACCAACTGTTTGGCTCCGTTGGCCAAGGTTATCAACGACAACTTCGGTATCGTTGAAGGCTTGATGACCACCGTTCATGCAGCCACCAATACCCAGAAGACTGTTGACGCTCCTTCCGCTAAGGACTGGAGAGGTGGCCGTTCCATCTTGGGTAACATCATTCCTTCTTCCACCGGTGCTGCCAAGGCTGTAGGCAAGGTTATTCCTGCTTTGAACGGCAAATTGACCGGTATGGCTTTCCGCGTTCCCACCGCTGACGTGTCTGTTGTAGACTTGACCGTCCGTTTGGAAAAAGCTGCCAGCTACGATGAAATCAAGGCTGCTGTGAAGAAAGCTTCTGAAAACGAAATGAAGGGTATCCTCGGTTACACCGAAGATTCCGTTGTTTCCACCGACTTCATCCACGAAACCCGTACTTCTGTATTCGATGCAGGCGCAGGTATCGCCTTGAACGGCAACTTCGTTAAGCTGGTTAGCTGGTATGACAACGAATGGGGTTATTCAAACAAGGTGTTGGATCTGATCGCCCACATGGACAGCGTGAAATAAGTTTACCGTCCTTTACCATAACAGAAATGCCCCGGAGCTTGGCTTCGGGGCATTTTCATGTTAAGGAGTTTCAGCTGAGACAGAACCAACATACCACACGCTCAAAAGCAATATGACAAGTAGTTCCTCAAGGTTTACAGCTATTTATTCTTGGCGGAAAAAGCACTATAGTACTGAACCCGTTTGGAATCAGACTTTCCCCTGAACATGAACAGATCCTTGCTATCCAGTACTATACCCAACGATCTACCAGGCTCAAAACATAGTTTAACAGACGTACGATCGATAATTAACTCCATTTCTTTTGGCTGTGAAAGTGGTACCGTAAATACAAAACGACCATCGGATTGAATTGGAACAGATGCTGATGTAGTCGCCGTCAGAGCAATATATGCGATTTTGGGTTCGCTGTACAGCTCGCTGAAATTGGAAATGTATCCATAGCAGATAGCGGAGTCGCTGAGAAAGGAGGGGTGGGCTGCCAGAAACTTCTTCCCTGGTGATTTGGCAGTCTGTTTCTCAACCCATTTGATGGAGGCCGTTTGGGCTTTCCCTGCTTTGGTCGTTTTTTCTAACACCTTGGGCGTTTCACGTACCCACCATTCATCGATCAAACTGGATTGAAGCGAAGCGGATCTGCTGTTTTTCGTGGGTAATAGATTATTCGGTGAGACATAGAAACCATAGAAATGCATGCTGTCGCCCTTGATGGTGATGTGATAGGTATTGGCCAAGCCAAAAAACTCACCGTTGTCACGTTGGTGATACGTGGTAACCATGCCATCGTTGAACTCAAAATACTGTCCACCATTTGTACGAATAACGTATTCGCCCGAAAAGGAAGCGCTGAAGAAATAATTGTCTTCCGAGAAATACATTTTTTGTTTTTCTACCTGAATAAGCTTTCCTTGAATACTTGGCATGATAACAGTCGAATTATTCGCAACTTTTACCCACCAACCATGCAGCCGGTTGTTTGAGGGTGTTTCAGCCGGGACAAAATCTATGAACATTACGCTCAGGATCAAGGAAAGCAGTAGTTTTTTCATGGTTTTCGGCATTAGCATTGAAGGTCGGTATAGGAAAGTTTGGTAATTTCAAACAGCCCCCTGTCGGTCAGTTTCAGTTCGGGGATGCAGGCAAGAGACATAAAAGCCAATGTCATAAACGGAGCGTTCAGGGTTGAACCCATCTGTTTGGCCAGGGTGTCTGCCTGTTCGTACAAGTTGGCCACTATTGTGCCCTCGCTGTCGGACATGATGCCGGCAACGGGGAGGGGGAGGAGGCTGCATTCGAGTTCGTCCATGGCCAGGATGCCGCCCTTGGCTTCGATTACCCGGTTGATGGCTTTAACCAGGATGTCATCGGACGTACCAACCGCAACGATGTTGTGGCTGTCGTGGGCTACGGTGGAAACCAGGGCGCCCCGTTTCAGGCCGAAGTTCTTGATAAACCCGATGGCGGGGCGGGATGGTTGGTAGCGGTTATAGACCACCAGTTTGAGGATGTCGGTTTCCGTGTTGGATACCAGGTTGTTGTCAACAACGGTGCACGGGGCCACTTCGCACGGCGTATAGAGCTGGTCGTTCAGGGCCACGATGACGTTTATGTGGGTGCCTTTGGGTTCGACACGGAGATCATGGGGGGTTATCGGTTCAGCCCGGAATGCGTTGATCGAAGATGCAGGGGTGCTTCGGATGGTCAGTGGCTGTCCGTTCTCTGCCACCTTCTTTCCGCCTGTCCAGGTGCTTTTCACCCGGAACCCATGGAGGTTGTCTACCACGATGAAGTCGGCCCGGTCACCTACTTGCAGGAGTCCTTGTTTTAACTTGTAGTGTCTGACAGGATTGAGCGTACACGCTCTCACGACAGCAATCGGATCGTACCCCGCACTGATGGCTCTGCGAACCAACGCGTCCATATGGCCACGGTTCAGCAGGTCGTTGGGGTGCAAATCATCCGAACAAAACAGGATACGCTCCGGGTGGTTGGTCAACAGAGGAATGAGCGCCTCAAAGTTTCTGGCAGCACTGCCCTCACGGATCAAGATAGTCATTCCGAGGGCTATCTTCTCCAATGCTTCTGTCAGCGACACACACTCGTGGTCGGTAGAGATGCCGGCATCGACATACGTTCTCAGGTTATCGCCCGACAAGCCGGGTGCGTGTCCGTCGATGGGCTTGCCCGCGTCAATGGCTGCCTGCAGTTTGAGCATTACTTGTTCGTCGTGCGACAATACACCGGGAAAATTCATCATTTCTGCCAGGAAATGAATATCATTCCGTTTGAGCAACTGTTTGATGTCGGCGGCATCAAGAATGGCACCCGATGTTTCGAAGGGCGTGGCCGGAACACAGGAGGGTGCTCCGAAGAAAAAATGCATGGGTGCCTGTCTGCTATTCTCAATCATGAAATCCACACCGGGAATCCCGCAAACATTGGCAATTTCGTGCGGGTCGCACACGCAACCCACCGTGCCGTGTGGCAATGCGAGCCGGGCAAATTCAGTGGGCGTCATCATGGAACTTTCAATGTGGATGTGGGCATCCACCAGTCCGGGCAAGAGGTATTGGTCGTCTACGTTTTCGGTACGTTCAATCAAGGCAATGTTTTCTCCTTCAAAAAAGACAGTGCCGTCGTGGATTGTACCGCCAACAACATCAACAAGATGACCGGAAATTTTTTCCATGGCAGCAATTTGTTTAAACGAAAATAGACATAAAAACTGTATTTTAGTCGTTTGTATAAAAAAAACATTAATGAATCTTTCTTTGAACAAACATCCCTTGATTACGTTGCTTGGACCGACAGCTTGCGGCAAGACCAAACTAGCCGTGCGATTGGCTGCTTCCGTTGATGGCGAGATCCTGAGTGCCGATTCCAGACAAGTATACCGGGGGATGGATATTGGAACAGGGAAGGATCTGAGCGAGTATGCCTTTCAGGGGAAGACTATACCGTACCACTTGATCGATCTGGTTGACGCCGGTTACAAGTACAATGTGTACGAATACCAACGGGATTTTCTGACCGCATGGAAGGATGTGGTCGACAGAGGAAAACAGCCCATTCTCTGTGGAGGAACCGGACTGTACCTGGAGGCTGTGCTGAGGGGCTATAAGTTGCTGGAGGTGCCTGCCGACCCTGCTCTGAGGGAGCGTCTGTCCACTTCGGCGTTGCCGGAACTGACGCAGTTGCTGTCCACCTTCAAAAATCTGCACAACACGACTGATGTGGATACGGTCAAGCGGGCCATCCGCGCTATTGAGATTGAGACCTATTACCAGGATCACCCCGAACTTTCGGCCGATTACCCACAGATACCTTCTGTCGTTTTTGGCTTGCAGTTGGATAGGGAGATCAGGAGGCAGCGCATTTCCGACCGCCTCAAAGCCCGCTTGGAAGAAGGTATGGTTGATGAAATCAGGCAGCTGCTGACACAGGTTTTACCCGACGACTTGCTGTATTACGGTTTGGAATACAAGTTCGTGGGTCAGTACGTGTTGGGTCAGTTGACGTATGAAGACATGGCTAGGCAGCTGGAAGTGGCTATCCATCAGTTTGCCAAACGGCAGATGACCTGGTTCAGGGGTATGGAGCGTAGGGGAATCACCATCCATTGGCTGGATGCCACGGAGGAACCGTCAGCCTTGGTGGAGAAAATGCTGGAAATCTACAAGAATCGGTAGTGAAAAAAGGGTGGAATGGGACAGGCGGGGTCAACCGAGTCGGCTGATCTTGCGCAGCTTATCTTCGTCGATGATTTTGATGCGACGGCCGTCCATGGCAATGACGCGTTCGGAAACAAACATGGAAAGGGTCCGGATAGCGTTTGATGTGGTCATGTTCGACAGATTGGCCAGGTCTTCCCTCGACAAATACACGTTTATCGTGGCACCGTCTTCTTCCAGCCCGTAATTGTCGCGCATGAAAATCAGTGATTCGGCCAGCCTTCCCCTGATATGCTTTTGAGTGAGGTTTACTTGACGGGAGTCGGAAATGCCAAGGTCGATGGCCAGCCTGCGAATGAAGAAGTTGGCAACAAAGGGGTTCTGTTGCGTTAATTTCATCAAGACATCCTTGGGTAGCAGGATGACGGTGGATAACTCAAACGCACAGGCCGTGGTGTTGAAGTTCCCGTCTGCAAAAATAGCCCTGTAGGCAAAGTAACTCACGGGTTGCAGAATCCGAACAATCTGATTCCTGCCCCCTACGCCTTCCTTGTATATCTTGATTTTTCCCTGAATCAAACACATCATATGGGAGGGTTTGTCACCCTCGTAGTGTAGGATTTCGTTCTTTTTAAATTGCTGGACGAGGTAGTTGGAACGGAGGTAGTCCTGTTCATCAAGGGTTAGCAGGCTCCAGATCTCTGTGAGATTTTCCAATTCCCTGTCATCGGTGGCGGCCTGCTTTTTTACCATAGTCTGCTGTATAACATAATTGTACAACGCAAAAATAGGCGTAATAATGGAAAAAACAAAGAACCCCGCCTCTTTTTGTGCAATGCTGTTTTCTTGTTGCAGATTGTCATTTTGTCTGTCTTTTCGTTGACATAAACCGCGTGAATGAGCGGATGATGGCGTTTTTTTGTTATCTTTGCCAGTTAAAAACAAGGGTGTGGCGGAGCTCTTTCCGTGACGCACTACTGTGTAATGTATCAGAATTATGACGCAACAGGTTAAATCGGATAACACAGCCATTTTGTTGATTCACTGCCCGGACCAAAAAGGTATTCTGGCGGCCGTGACCGACTTCATCAACGTAAACAAGGGAAACATTCTATATCTGGATCAGCACGTGGATCGCAAAGCCAACGTGTTTTTCATGCGTGTCGAGTGGTCGTTGGAGCAATTCGCTATTCCCAAGGACAAGATCGAGGAGTACTTTCTGACCCTGTTTGCCCGTAAATTCAGCATGGACTTCCGCCTGTATTTCGGAGACGTGAAACCCAAGATGGCCATTTTTGTGTCGAAATTATCGCACTGCCTGTACGACCTGCTGGCCCATTACGACGCAGGCGACTGGAACGTGGACATTGCCTGTGTGATTGGTAATCATCCGGACATGGAAAGCATTGTTTCCAAATTTGACATTCCCTTCCACCATTTTCCCATCACCAAGGAAAACAAAGACGCACAGGAAGTCCGGGAAATGGAATTGCTGTCTTCTTATGGTGTAAACTTTATCGTGCTGGCACGGTACATGCAAATCATTTCGGACGAGTTTGTTACAGCCTATCCCAATAAAATCATCAATATTCACCATTCAACCCTGCCTGCCTTTGTGGGGGCCAAACCCTACCATGCGGCCTACGAACGCGGTGTCAAGATTATTGGAGCCACCAGCCACTACGTAACCGCCGATTTGGATGCAGGCCCCATTATTGAACAGGATGTAGCCCGCATTTCCCACAAGGACACCGTGGACATGCTGGTTCGCAGGGGACAGGATATTGAGAAAATCGTACTATCACGGGCGGTGGAGAAACACATCGAACGTAAAATTCTTGTGTATCAAAACCGTACTGTAGTGTTTGCCTAAACCCAGACAACATGCAAGTAGCCATCATCAAATACAACGCAGGAAACATCCACTCGGTGGTGCACGGTTTGCGCCGCATCGGCATTGAACCCATCATAACCGATGACAAAGCTTTGATTCGTGTAGCCGACAAGGTTATTTTTCCCGGAGTGGGGGAAGCTTCCTCCACCATGGCCTACCTGCGGGAACACAAGCTGGATGAGCTGATAGTCAGCCTGACGCAACCCGTATTGGGCATCTGTATCGGCTTGCAGCTCATGTGCCGTCATTCCGAAGAAGGCAATACCGACTGCCTGGGCATTTTCGACACCGAGGTGAAACGCTTTATTCCCCAACGTCACGAAGACAAGGTACCCCACATGGGATGGAACACCCTCCAACGGTTGTCCACGCCTCTGTTCAATGGGGTAACCGAAGATTCGTACGTCTATTATGTGCACAGCTACTATGCCTCCGTGTGCGACCAGACCATAGCGCAGACCAACTACCTGCTCGATTACAGTGCTGCCCTGCACAAGGATAATTTTTACGCCACCCAGTTTCACCCCGAGAAAAGCAGCCAGGTGGGTGAGCAGGTGCTGACCAACTTTATCAATCTCTGACAATGGATATCATACCCGCCATAGACCTCATCGACGGAAAGTGTGTCCGCCTTTCGCAAGGTGACTACGAACGCCGGAAGGTGTACAACGAAGATCCGCTTGAAGTAGCCAAAGGCTTTCAGGATGCCGGCATCAACCGCCTTCACCTGGTCGACCTGGACGGTGCCAAAGCCAGCCACATCGTAAACCACAAGGTGTTGGAACGGTTGTCGACCCATACATCGCTGGTTATTGACTTTGGCGGTGGACTGAAGACAGACGAAGACTTGCGCATTGCTTTTGAATCGGGTGCCTGCATGGTGACCGGCGGTAGCATTGCCGTAAAATCACCCGCCGTGTTTGAATCATGGCTGAAAACGTATGGCAGCGAAAAAATCATACTGGGAGCCGACGTAAAGGACGAACACATTGCCGTTACCGGATGGACCGAATCGACCGAGACCCAACTGATGCCTTTTTTGGATGATTACATGGAGAAAGGTGTCACCAAGGTTATTTGTACTGACATCAGCAAGGACGGCATGTTACAAGGACCTGCCATAGATTTGTACCGCACCATTTTAGATATGCATCCCAACCTGTATTTGGTTGCCAGCGGGGGTGTCAGTTCCCTGAACGACCTTGTGGAACTTGCAGAAGCAGGGTTGCCTGCAGCTATTGTTGGAAAGGCCATTTATGAAGGCCGGATTCAGTTGAAAGAATTAACCCGATTCCTGGCATAAGCCGGAAAAAATGAGATATATTTAACCAAAAATAACCGACATGCTGGCCAAGCGCATCATACCCTGCCTCGACGTAAAAGACGGACAAACTGTCAAGGGTGTCAACTTTGTCAACTTCAGGGAAGCGGGTGATCCGGTCGAACTGGGCAGACAGTATAGCATGCAGGGTGCCGATGAACTGGTGTTTTTGGACATCACCGCCTCGCACGAGAAACGGAAGACGTTTGTGGATATGGTCAGCAAGGTGGCCGACACCATCAGCATTCCCTTTACGGTCGGCGGTGGCATTAACGAACTCAAGGATGTGGATGTGTTGTTGAACGCAGGAGCCGACAAGGTATCCATCAACTCCGCCGCCATCCGCAACCCGAACCTGATTGATGAGATAGCTCGAAACTTCGGATCCCAGGTTTGTGTGGTTGCCATCGATGCGAACGCCGAAGCCGACTTGTGGCGTTGTTATCTCAACGGAGGCCGGATTCCCACCGACAGGGATCTGTTCAGTTGGGCGAAAGAAGCACAGGAACGAGGAGCCGGCGAGATTCTGTTCACCAGCATGACCCATGACGGTGTGAAAACAGGCTATGCCAATGATGCCCTGAGCTCTTTGGCCGATTTGTTGAGCATTCCCATCATCGCTTCCGGTGGTGCAGGTAAAAAGGAGCATTTCAGGGATGCATTCCTGGAAGGTAAGGCTGATGCAGCCTTGGCAGCCAGTGTATTTCACTTTGATGAGATTCCCATTCCTGAATTAAAAACGTATTTGCGTTCGCAGGGCATTACCGTGCGATAAGAAGTAACTAACTAAAAAACGATAGACGTGACACTTGATTACAGCAAGCTTGGAGGATTGGTTCCTGCCATCGTGCAGGATGCCGATACACAGAAAGTATTGATGTTGGGCTTTATGAACGAGGAAGCCTTGGAAAAAACCCAGGAGTTGGGCAAGGTGACTTTTTTCAGCCGTACCAAGAACCGGTTGTGGACCAAAGGCGAAGAAAGCGGCCATTTCCTGGAAGTGGTTTCCATTGCCGAAGACTGCGACCACGATACCCTGCTTATCCAGGCACATCCCACCGGACCGGTTTGCCACAAAGGCTGGGATACCTGTTTCAACGATGTCAACCAAATGGGCGACTTTGAATTCCTGCGTTTCCTTCAGGACTTCATCGACAAACGCCACCGGGAAATGCCAGAGAAGTCCTACACGACCTCATTGTTCACCAGCGGTATCAACCGTATGGCGCAGAAGGTGG
>CAYTIY010000013.1:8815-32740 GCA_964438045.1 uncultured Bacteroidales bacterium
TGAAGCGACCAACGGCACAGAGGAGGGCTTCTTGTATGAGGCTTCCGACCTTGTGTATCATCTCATCGTGCTGCTCACAGCAAAGGGATACAGATTGGAAGATTTAGGGAAAGAATTGAAAAAAAGGCATAAGTAAACGTATGGACGAAGACCTGTTGATTGATTACCGCGATGTGGAAATCTGCCACGATGAATTGGTAGTGCTCCAGCATGTCGACCTTCAAGTGAGGAAGGGAGAGTTCGTATACTTCATCGGAAAAGTCGGATCCGGTAAAAGCAGCTTGCTGAGAACCATGTATGCTGATGTTCCTGTTTTTGATGGTGAGGCAACAGTGTTGGGGATCAACTTGCGAAAGACCAAGCGGCGTCATGTTTCAACACTTCGTCGCAAACTGGGCATTGTCTTTCAGGATTTCCAGCTGCTTACCGACCGAAACGTGGAAGAAAACCTGGCATTCGTGCTACGTGCCACCGGCTGGAAAGACAAGGTAGCTCTTAAAGACCGCATCAACGAAGTGCTGGAACAGGTTGGCATGCCCAACAAGGGTTACAAGATGCCTCACGAACTGTCCGGCGGCGAACAACAACGTATTGTCATGGCCAGGGCGTTGCTGAATTCTCCCGATGTCATTTTGGCCGATGAGCCCACAGGTAATCTGGATCCGGAAACAGGCAGTGAAATCGTTGGCCTTTTACACCGCATTCGGGAAAGCGGAACCACCGTGTTGATGAGCACGCACAACCTGAGTTTTGTGCAGGCTTTTCCAGGCAGGGTGTTGAAGTGTGAAAACAACCGGTTGATACAAGCATAGATAGAATAAACTAAAATACAAGAAACATGAAAGTCCTAAAGTTTGGCGGAACCTCGGTAGGATCTGCCCAGCGCATGAAAGAAGTCTCCAACCTCATTCTTGATGGCCAGGATAAAATTGTCGTCCTTTCGGCAATGTCCGGTACCACCAACACCCTGGTGGAAATCTCGGACTATTTGTATAAACGCAACGCCGAGGCAGCAAACGAAACCATCAGCAAGTTGGCGGCCAAGTACGACGGCGTAATTGAAGAACTTTATCAGAAACCCGAAACCAAACAGGTCGTGGCTGCCTTTCTACGTGAACGGTTCGACTATATCCGGGGCTTCTCCAAAAACATGTTCACATTGTTTGAGGAAAAGATTGTTTTGGCTCAGGGCGAGATCCTGTCCACCACCATGTTTACCTATTATCTTCAGGAACAAGGTGAAGCGGCGGTTTTGCTGCCGGCATTGGAATTTATGCGTGTTGACAAGAACGGTGAACCCGATACCGATTATATCCGTGAGAATCTGGCCAAGCAGTTGGCAGCCAATCCAGGTATCGGTTTGTTCATTACCCAAGGTTTTATTTGTCTGAATGCCTACGGGGAAATTGACAACCTGCAACGTGGCGGCAGTGACTATTCCGCCTCACTGATTGGAGCAGCAGTAGACGTAGCTGAGATTCAAATCTGGACAGATATCGACGGTATGCACAACAACGACCCACGATTTGTCACTAAGACCACTCCGGTTTCTCACTTGCATTTTAACGAAGCCGCCGAGTTGGCTTACTTTGGTGCAAAAATCCTGCATCCTACCTGTATACTGCCTGCAAAACTTTCCAATATTCCGGTACGCTTGCTCAATACATTGCAACCCGACGCATTCGGAACCATGATTTCGAACAAAACCGAAAAGGGAAAGATAAAGGCAGTCGCTGCCAAGGACAATATCACGGCTATCAATATCAAATCGGGCCGCATGTTGCTGGCATATGGCTTTTTGCGCAAGGTGTTTGAGATTTTTGAAAGCTACCAGACACCCATTGACATGATTTGTACTTCTGAGGTCGGTGTTTCCCTGACTATCGACAATAACAAACACTTGCAGGATATCCTTGATGAGCTCAAAAAATTCGGTACCGTCTCAGTAGATTCCGACATGGTCATTATCTGCGTGGTGGGCGACCTTGAATGGGAAAACATCGGTTTTGAATCAACGGTGGTTTCGGCACTCAAAGACTTCCCGGTACGCATGATCTCCTACGGCGGCAGCAACTACAACATTTCCCTGTTGGTGAAGGCTTCCGATAAGATCAAAGCACTACAGTCGCTAAGCGACCACCTTTTCAATAACTAATGGTTTTCAAGATTTTATATGGATAACAAAGGACAATTTCCAATAAAGGCTTTCTCAACGGTTGAGACACCTTTTTATTATTACGATACGACCGTGTTGCGACAAACCTTGGAGAAACTGACCAAGGTGGCTGCAGACAACAAGATTGAGGTTCACTACGCATTGAAAGCCAATGCCAATCATCGCGTACTCAGTATTATCCGTGGATACGGAGTGGGTGCCGACTGCGTGAGCGGAGGCGAAATCAAAGCAGCTATCGAAGCTGGTTTTCCAGCTTCGAAGATTGTTTTTGCCGGGGTTGGAAAAGCCGATTGGGAAATCAATCTGGCACTCGACTACTCCATTTTTTGTTTCAATGTCGAGTCCATACCGGAACTACAGGTAATCAACGAACTGGCTTCCGCCAAAGGCAAGGTGGCTCAAGTGGCCTTACGCATCAATCCCAATGTTGAGGCCGACACCCATCATTACATCACCACGGGCAAGGAAGAAAATAAATTTGGTATTGCCCTAAGTGATGTGGACAAGGTTATAGACATCGCTCTGGCCTGCCCGGCTGTCAAGCTGATTGGCTTACATTTCCACATTGGTTCCCAGATCTTGGAAATGAATAATTTTGCCGGTTTGTGCACGCGTTTGAACGAGCTGCAGGATCAACTTGAAAGAAGGAATATCCGGCTCAACCATATCAACGTGGGAGGAGGGCTTGGCATTGATTACCACAATCCCAATACGCAACCCATTCCTGATTTTGAGTCATACCTGACCACCTTCCGGAAAATGCTCAAGTTGCGCGACGGCCAGGTGCTGCACGTGGAACCAGGACGTTCGGTTGTAGCCCAATGCGGCAGCCTCATCACGAAGGTGTTGTATGTCAAGGAAGGGCTAAAGAAGAGTTTTGTCATTGTAGATGCAGGCTTTACGGAATTGATCCGCCCCGCACTTTACCAGGCATACCACAAGATTGAAAATTGTTCTTCCGAGGAAGAAACCTGCAAGTACGATGTCGTCGGCCCCATCTGTGAGTCGAGCGACGTATTTGGAAAAGATGTGCCGCTTAACCACTCCAAACGGGGTGATATCCTGGCCATCCGTTCGGCAGGGGCGTATGGAGAAGTAATGGCTTCCCAGTACAACCAACGTAGGTTGCCACAATCGATATTCTCAGAAGACATACAGTAAACAACATCACGTATGAAAGAGTTGGTGCTGAACTGGTTTCAATACGACCCCATGATCGTTTGGCCGACAGCAGCCTTATTTGTTGTCGTTTGCCTGCAGGTGTGGTTCTATTTGCGTTTTCTGGGAGGGATCTATCGTGAGGGTAAGCGACAGCTTAACACCCCCCTTCCCGAAACCGCCAATATGCCCGGCGTAAGTGTCATCGTCTGTGCGCACGATCACGCCGAGGCACTTTCCAACAACCTTTCCTGTTTGTTGGAACAAGATTACCCCAACTATCAGGTGATTGTGGTAAATGATGCATCGACGGACGATACGGAGGATGTGCTTCAGCGGTTTGAGTCCAATTCTAATTTTTACCACACCTTTGTTCCAGCCGGAGTAAGAAGCATCAGTGCCCGAAAAATGGCCATGACCATTGGAATCAAGGCGGCGAAATACGACTATGTGCTGTTTGTCGATCCGGCAGCGGTGCCTGCAGGCAATCAATGGTTAACCGCCATGATGCGCCACTTCGACAAAGAAGGTGATGTTGTCCTGGGATATGCCTCAAATACACAGAAGGGCGGTTTTTTGCATCGGATGATAGCCTTTGACGCCATGTTCTCCGCAATGACTTATTTGGGACTGGCCCTGAGGGGAAAACCCTATCGGTCCCATCCTTCCAATCTGGCCTTCCGCAAGGACTTGTTTTTTACCCAAAAAGGTTTTTCGAGCCATCTATCCCTTCGTTCGGGTGATGACGATTTGCTGATCCGTGAGATGGCGACATCGGCCAATGTCCGTGTAGACGTGAGCCGTGAGGGCTATGTGCGGATCAATCGGGATGTATCCTGGTCGGCCTGGAAGAACAATCTGTTGAACTACTTCACCACATCAAGTCTGTACAAACCCGGTATCCGTTTCTTGTTGTTGCTGGAGGGTGTTACCCGATTCCTGTTTTATGTGTTGATGCTGTATATGGTGGTAATGACACTGGTCGGAGGGTATTACGCTTGGTTATCGACTACGGTAATCTTCCTGCTGATCCGTTTCATCGTGCAGGGTGTTGTTATCAACAAGACTGCTCTGCAAGTATCAGAATCCCGTTACTTCTTGTTATTTCCGGTGTTTGATGTGCTGATACCCCTTGTCAAGATGTTCCTAAGGATAACCAGCCGATCGGGAAAAGGAAACACCTACACATGGGAGGTACTCAGATAACCCACGTTTAGACGGTTGGAAACAGCTTTTTCCGTTGCCACACGATGACCATCAAGGTAACCAGACTTGCCAGCGCATCACCGGTGGGAAGGGCCATCCATACTCCCTTGACGCCATACAGCGAGGGAAGGATCAACAGGGCAGGCAGTAAAAATATCAATTGTCGGGATAAGCTGAGTACGATGGACAATTTGGCTTTACCGATCGACTGGAAGAAATTGGTGGTTACCACCTGAAATCCCACAATGGGAAATGAAAAGAAGATTATCTGAATGGCCTTTTTCGAGATTGTAAGGAGCTCGGTATCATTGGTGAAAATGGAGACAATGGCACCCGGAAAGAGTTGGGCTGCCAGAAATCCAACAGCTGTAATACAGGTGCCTGCAACCAAAGCTCGTTTGTAAACACTCATCACTCTGCCGTACTGTTTCGCTCCGTAATTATACCCGGCTATTGGTTGCATGCCCAGGTTTAATCCCAACACAATCATGATGAACAACATGGCAACACTGCCCACGATGCCGTAGGCTCCGATGTAGAGATCTCCCCCGTGACCGGCCAAACTCTTATTGATGACAAGAGTTACCAGACTGGCGCAGAGGTTCATCAAAAAGGGGGACAATCCAATGGAAAGAATGTCGGTCACAATCCGCTTGTCAAGTTTGAAATACCCCTTTTGAAAATGCAGGAAGTGGTTCTTGTCTCCGAAATGCAGCATGACCCAACAGAAACCCACGAACTGCGCACAGGCTGTGGCAAGGGCGGCTCCGCGTATACCCCAATGGAAGACGAAGATAAACAAGGGAGCCAGACAGATGTTGACTCCTACCGTTAAAAGAGTGGACAACATCGCTTTTCGGGGGTAACCAGAAGCCCTCATCACGTTGTTCAATCCAATAAAATTGTGATTGAACAAGTTGGCCACCAGAATAATTTGCATGAAGTCCCTTGCGTAAGGTAGTGTTTGCGCACTGGCTCCGAATGCATTCAGCAATGGGTCGAGGAACAGAAGGCCCAGTATGGTGATGGCCATGCCGAACAGGAAGTTCAGCATGAGGGTGTTCCCCAGAATATGTGTGGCGTCTGTCTTTCGTTGCTGGCCCAGACGAATGGAAACCATGGTCGAGGCACCCGAACCAATCATGGCTCCGAATGCTACCGTGAGATTCATGAGGGGCAGTGTAAGTCCCAGGCCGGCTATGGCCATAGGCCCTACGCCGTTGCCGATAAATGCCCTGTCAATGACGTTGTATAACGAAGAAGCTGCCATGCCGATGATGGCAGGCAGCGAATACTCGACCAACAATTTGCCAACGGGTTCGTGACCCAGGCGGTTGGCTTTGTCGTTTGAAGCAGTGGGAGAAACAGGCAAGGGCGTTGTACCGGTCATCGAGGTTGTTTGACAGAATTCTCGCTGCAAAAGTAGCGATTTTCAGACGATCGCCCTTGCTTGCACCCACAAATATGTGTGCGTTGTTTGTCTCTTATTTAATCGTAGGAGTGGCCACAACCCAAAACTTCTTTTCCTGCGTTAATGAGTTCATGCCGCCCATCATCATGGCACCGCCACCTTGAAAGCCTCCCATGCCACCTCCGTCAAAGCCACCCATACCACCCATTCTCATGCCACGTATCATGGCTGTGGTGTTCGAGTCCAACTTTTGTTGTTTGACAACAAATCCAATGGCGATTTTCATTTTGGCATCGTCGGCATCCAGTTCTTCTTTATAGAACGTGTTGAAGGGAATGGCAATTTCGTAAAGCATGAAACCGTCGGGGTCCAACGTGATGCCAGTTTTAACAGCATTTCCCCTGGCAGCTTGCTGACCATTCTCGATCAGGAAACCCTGCAGGATCAAGTCTTTTGAAATAACAAAGCTATTGTTTCCGGTTGAAAAATTGCCAAATCCTCCCCTGTTGGTTTGACGGTTTCCACGCATGCCCTCCATGCCTCCACCGGGAAAGCCTCCCATGCCACCAGGTATACCTGCCGGAGGTGTTGTTGCAGCAGCATTGGTTGTTGTGGTTTCTTCTTTTTCAACAGGCAACGGATAGGTGATCCCCGTTGTTTTTTTCTTCTTGCCTTTGAGGTTTACCCAAATTTCAAACCCGCTCGAGACAATCTGATTCTGAGTCATCATGTTGGTACAACGCACAAAAATGTAGATGTTCTTGTTGTCGTTGGCAATGTCGTAATTGATGCCAGTGACCTTGTTGGTCCTGGGGAGCGGATATGCCCACTCCGTAAAGTTTCCATCCACGACAACGTCTGTCTTGTACTGCAACGGTTTGGGTGCAGCGACGGCAATAAAGCTAAAAGCCAGTAAGGCTACGGTTAAATGTGTACGCATGTGATTATTTTAATAAAGATTTGACATATTCAACATATGATTTCCCAATGGGGAGTTCTTTGTTTCCAATTTGAATCATTTGATTGTGAATGCGCTGGATTTTCTTCGTGGAAACAATGTATGAGCGATGAATCCGTATGAAGTCCTGCTCCGGCAGTTTCTCAATGATGCCCTTGAGGCTCATTAGGGTATTGATGCTTTTCCCGTTGTCCAGATGGATGCGGATGTAATCGTCAAACCCTTCAATAAACAGGATATCCTTTGTGGCAATCCGGACATTCTGGTAATCGGATTTGACAAAGATGGCCTGGTCTTCACTGGTGCCGCTTGCCTGGTACATATCTTTGTAATCCTTCGCTTTTCTGATCGCTTCTTGAAACCGTGAAAATTCGAAAGGCTTCAACAGGTAGTCCACTGCATCCACATTGAACCCTTCCACGGCGTACTTTCCAAATGCCGATGTGAAAATGATCAGGGGTGATCTACGGTTGAGCGACCTGGCCAATTGAATACCCGAAATGTCAGGCATCTGGATGTCAAGGAACACTAGGTCGATCGGGTTGCGTTGCAAGTAGCCCCAAGCTGAGATGGCATCGGTGAACGTCCCCTTCAACTCAAGTCCGGGTACCTGTGCAATGTACGTTTCCATCAGTTCAAGCGCCAGTGGTTCATCATCAACGGCAATGCAAGTCATCATGACAAGTCTATTTCCAGGTGAATACTAAATTGAGTGTCCGTTTGGGTTTTTTTGAGATGATATTTCCCTTTGTACAACAATTCCAGACGTCGGGTCACGTTTTCCAATCCGACCCCCGAAGAAGTATGGGTCACATCCACTTTGTTTTTGTGAATCGCATTCGTTATGACAAAAGTCATCCATGATCCTTTGAAGGAGAATCGAATGTCGATGCAGCTTTCCGTTCGGTTGCTCACGCCATACTTGAATGCATTGTCGATGTAGGGAATTAACAACCTGGCCGCAATGCGTAAGGACTGATAAGACCCTTCAATGCTGTAGTTGACGGTGGTCTTGTCGCTCAGTCTCATCTCCTGAAGTTCAATGTAATTTCGGATGAAATGCTCTTCCTCCTCAAAGGGGACGTAATCTACAGACGTGTCGTTTGTGAGTTGGCGCATCAGGTTCGACAGTTTCATGATGGCCTTGGGAGTATCATCGGACTTTTTCAGCGACAAGGCGTAGATATTGTTCAGGGTATTGAACAAAAAGTGCGGATTGATCTGCGCTTTTAGGAATGAAAGTTCCGATTGGAGGGCGCTGGCAATTACCTGTTCGGCGTGTCGTTTGGAACGCTGAAGTTGCGAGATCAGGTAATAAACCATGCTGATGGACCAAACCATGAGGAACGTATACAAAAACGAGAAGCGTCTGAATTCAAACATGCCCCTTGGCCTTGCCCCATTACCCATGTGACCACCATTTTCTTCCATGGTACCCATGGGCGGTCCATAGTAGGTTCTCATTCCCAATAAATTTTCTATTTCACGGGCTATGTCATATACAAAAGCAGTTCCGAAAGCGAAAAGACACATAAAAAGGATGTACAATGACCACCTTTTTTTATTGAAGAACTCCGGCATTAAGACCAGAGAATTCACATAAAAAGCAATGATCATGAATGCATTGTTGACGAGTAAAGGTGTAGGAATGTGATAGGAGAACCCCCCGTGAAAGTCTCCCGGTCCGATTCTTGGCATAAACACGAACGGGAGTGAAAAGAAAGCCAGCCAAAGGATGCAGTGAAGAAATACCATAATAAGTATCCTTCTACTTTTACCTTCGTTTTTTTTCATGAGCGATTGTTGAATCATGGCTGTATTTTTAACTCACAAAGTTCAGTCAAATTCGTCAGAATTCACCCCTGTTCGAGGGCAGTGGCTTTTTTTTCCCGGTCAACGATTCTTAGACTTCAAAAAGTGCACAAAGTTACTTGATTGAGTTAAAAAATAGGTAAACGGATAAAAGTTCGTGATGACCGGTGCGAATACCATGCATGCAAGATGTTTACGGACGGCTTTTTGGCGGTAACCGATTGGCATCGACAAAATTGAGAACGCGCTCAAAAAACACATTGGGTTCTTCCATTACGGAAAAATGACCGGCGTTTTGCAGTGTTTGAATACGCGCTTCCGGGCAGATGGATCCCAAACGCAACATGGCCTTCTTATTGTCTGTAAAGTCGTACTGACCAATCAACAGCAACATGGGAGGGTGAACCGATTGATGTAGAAACAAACTGTCGGCTTGATCACCTATCAGTGCGTCAACTTCCGGATGAGTCCATTGCCAGGCCGGCCAGTCATCAATCATCCTGTTCAGGTTTTTCTTAATACGGCTGTACTGTTTGCCGCTTATTTGCTTCATGGCCTTTTTCCAATCCCTCTTGAGTTTTGCCATACCAATGGAATCGTTGCGCCGTATGTTTCGTTTGTTGTATGCAAATACCGTGTCGTTGTAGGCCTCGACTACGGTAGGAGAAACGGAGCTTCTATCCGGGATGTGGGTGAGGGCGCCCGATGAGATGATGGCTGAATGAACCCTTTCCGGGTATAATGCCACAAATTCGGTGACGACCTTCCCCCCCAGTGAAACACCAACCAGGTGGGCTTTCTTTATCCGAAAAGCATCCATAAGAGCTTTCAAGTCATCTGCGTGGAGATAGCCAAACCCTTCCTCGGGCATACCGGATTGGCCGTAACCCCTAAGATCGTAACGAATAACATGGAACTTCCTGGCAAACCGGTCGAACGTGCTGTTCCACATGCGCAGGTCGGTGCCATATCCGTGCAACAAGATCATGGTATCACCCTGTCCGGCAAATTCAGCATACAACCGTGTCGTTGATTTTCCGGGAGATGTGCCGTAAACCCCCGACAGGGCATTTTTTGTCACTGTGGGCACCTCTACATAGGCCGATGTGCGGTCGGGTTTACAGGAAACCAGGCCTGCGAGTAGAAACAACAGTATCCAGCTTGTTCGATTCATGGCAATGGCATAAAAAAAATCCCTGATAATTTCGGATTACCAGGGACTTTTGTTTCGGTGATCCGCCTGGGGCTCGAACCCAGGACCCCAACATTAAAAGTGTTGTGCTCTACCAGCTGAGCTAGCGAATCTGACCTATTTGCGCTTCTGAAAAGCGACTGCAAAGATACAGTTTCATAGAAAACTGACAAAATTTACAGGCTTGATTTTTAAAAAATATTGATATGGTTAAGGTATGAGCCACAAATTCAGAAAGATAAAAAGCGTTTAATGAGGGGTGGACACCTCCTGGTCACCTTGATGGCGCCATGTTTTTTTGTACATTTGTGTCTGAAACAGCAAAACAAATTATGGCAGACGATAAAAAAATCATTTTTTCCATGGTGGGTGTCAATAAAATCTACCCACCCCAAAAACAAGTCCTAAAGAATATTTATTTGTCATTCTTTTACGGAGCCAAGATCGGTATCATAGGTCTGAACGGTTCCGGTAAGTCTACGTTGATGAAAATCATCGCCGGACTTGAAAAAGAATTTCAGGGAGAAGTCGTTTTCTCACCGGGATATTCGGTGGGCTACCTGGAACAAGAACCCAAGCTGGATGATACCAAGACCGTAAAGGATATAGTACGTGAGGGTGTTCAACCCATTGTGGACATCTTGAACGAATACGAAGAAATCAACAACCTGTTCGGTTTGCCCGAAAACTATGAGGATCCAGACAAGATGGACAAATTGTTTGCCCGTCAGGCTGAATTACAGGATAAGATAGACGCCACCGATGCCTGGAACCTTGACACCAAGTTGGAACGCGCCATGGATGCCCTGCGTTGTCCGCCCGATGATCAACCCGTGGGCTCCTTGTCCGGAGGGGAGCGTCGCCGTGTGGCCTTGTGTCGCCTGCTGCTTCAGCAGCCCGATGTACTGTTGCTCGACGAACCCACCAACCACTTGGATGCCGAGTCCATCGACTGGTTGGAGCAACACCTGCAGCAATACCCAGGTACCGTCATTGCTGTCACCCACGACCGCTACTTCCTCGATCATGTAGCCGGATGGATTCTGGAACTCGACCGCGGAGAGGGCATACCCTGGAAAGGTAACTACACCTCTTGGCTGGAGCAAAAGACCAAACGCATGGAAATGGAAGAAAAGCAAGCCAGCAAACGCCGAAAGACCTTGGAGCGGGAACTCGATTGGGTGCGCATGGCGCCCAAAGCCCGTCATGCTAAAGGGAAGGCCCGTTTGAACTCCTACGATAAGTTGATGAACGAAGATCAGAAAGAACGCGAAGAAAAACTGGAGCTTTTTATTCCCAACGGTCCTCGTTTGGGAAACAAGGTTATCGATGCGCAAGGAGTGTCGAAAGCGTATGGTGAAAAGCTGTTGTTCGACAACCTGAATTTTACCCTGCCTCCCAACGGTATTGTAGGTGTCATAGGACCCAATGGTGCTGGAAAGACCACGTTGTTTAAGTTGATCATGGGTTTGGAAACCCCGGACAAAGGAACGTTTGAAGTGGGAGAAACCGTGAAGTTGGGCTACGTCGATCAAAGCCACGCTGCCATTGATCCCGCCAAAACCGTGTATCAGATTGTTTCCGGCGGAACCGATTTCATCCGTGTGGGCGGCAAGGAAATCAATTCCAGGGCCTACCTTTCCAAATTCAATTTTGCCGGCGGCGACCAGGAAAAACTGGCCGGTGTGCTTTCCGGTGGAGAACGCAACCGCCTGCACCTGGCCCTGAACCTCAAGTCGGAGGCCAATGTGCTTCTCCTCGACGAACCCACCAATGATATCGACGTGAACACCTTACGTGCGCTTGAAGAAGGGTTGGAAAACTTTGCAGGTTGTGCCGTGGTGATCAGTCACGACCGTTGGTTCCTCGACCGTATCTGTACCCACATTCTAGCCTTCGAGGGCAACTCGGAGGTATTTTATTTTGAAGGGTCTTATTCTGAATACGAAGAGAACAAACGCATGCGTCTGGGCGACGAAGAACCCAAGCGAGTTCGGTACCGAAAGTTGATTGCTGATTGATGGATCTTTTTTAAAGACCTTTCTCATCGATCTTCGTAAAAATGATCGATTATTATACGGCAGTCTTTTCAATGGGCTGCCGTTTTTTTTACCTTTGCGTCTTGTTTCCTTAATTAGATCATATGGAACCCATCATTACTATCAGGGGCTTAAACAAACACTACGGTTCAAGGCATGTACTCAAGGATATCAATCTGGATATACATAGGGGTCAGGTTATCGGTTATATCGGCCCTAATGGTGCCGGTAAAAGTACTACTGTCAAGATTTTGGCCGGATTGCTCGGCGATTTTACAGGCCAGGTGACCATCAGCGGCATTGATATTCGCAAAGACTCTGTTGCGGTCAAAAGCCTTATAGGGCTGGTGCCCGAATTGGCCGAACTCTACGATGTGCTTACGCCCAACGAATTTCTGAATCTGATGGGAGCCCTGTACAACATGCCGCAGGAATTGGTAACCGATCGTACCGGTAAAATGCTTGAAGCCTTTGGGTTGGCCGGTAACCTCAATCAGCGCATGGAAACCTTCAGCAAAGGAATGAAGCAGAAGGTGCTTATTACGGCGGGCTTGATGCACAATCCGGAAATCATCATTCTGGATGAACCCTTGAGTGGACTCGATGCCAATGCTGTCATTGTTGTAAAGGAACTCATCAGTAAACTGGCAAAAAGTGGAAAGACCGTTTTTTACTGCAGCCATATGATGGATATCGTCGAAAAAGTGAGCGACCGCATCATACTCATTGACCAGGGCATGGTCATTGCCGATGGCACCATTGAAGATTTAAGGGAAAAGCAAGGCAAAGAAAGCCTGGAGGCTATTTTCGCAGGGCTCACTTCCACTGAGGCCATGAATGAAGCCAGTGATAAGTTTCTGGATGCCTTTGACGATTAAAACGGATACGTATGAATGTAATAGACCGTTTTTTTCTGAATTTTTTCCTCTTGCCCGAACGTTTATATGCTAAGCAAGGGGTGAATATCCTGCATCTGAAAGCCATTCTCACAGCCAAGCTGACCATGGACAATCGTCGGGCCAGCTCCATCATGGCTCAACGGCAAAAGAAAATACAACAGCAAACAGAGACCAACAATTCAACCCTCAAGACCATGCTTGCAGCTATGGTGATGGGGCTATTCATGCTGTTCGCCTTTGCAGTGGGGCACGATTCACTCACTCGCCTTACGATGTTTACATCCATGTTCATATTCATGTTGTGTATGACCTTGATAACCGATTTCACACATGTGCTGGTAGATACAAGGGACAACTTGATACTTTTGCCTAAGCCGGTATCGGACAGTACCTTTTTGATGGCTCGGTTGCTGCACATCGGTATCCGGTTGAGTCTGCTGTTGATACCCATGGCTTTGCCCAGTTGTGTCGTTTTTGTAATTCTAGAGGGTTTTTGGGCACTTTTCCCATTTTTGTTGGTCATCATCCTTATGACCATTTTCAGTATTTTTCTCATCAATGCGCTTTACCTGATAATTTTAAAACTTACCACACCGGAAAAATTCAATGCCATCATCACCGCCATGCAGATTGTCTTCGTGGTGTTGTTTTTCGCATCTTACCAGCTTTTTCCCCGATTGATGAGTTCGGAGGTGATGCGAAACGCCAATCTGAATGATTTTTATTGGATTCGGTTTTATCCACCCTATTGGTTTTCTGAGGCGTGTCTGTTTTTATGCGGAAAGATGACAGCATCGCAAGCCGTTGTTGGAACGTCGCTTGCCTTTGCGGTCCCGGTTGTTTCCATCTGGGCGGTGGTGCGCTTCCTGGCTCCTGCATTCACACGTAAACTGACACTTATTACAGGTAGCGTCGAGGAGAAACATTCAATGTCGGGCTCCACCTCAAAAAAAGGGCTCAAACTGAAAGAGCGCTTATGTGCAGTTTTGACAAGACAAGGTTCAGAAAAGGCTGGTTTTTTATTTACCTGGGACATGATGGCGCGCAGCAAGGACTTTAAGATGAAAGTGCTGCCTCAATTTGGATACATACTTGTTTTTGGTGTTGTGTTTTACCTTCAAAAATACTCCGTGGAAAGTTATGTAATTATGTTGACCTATTTTTCAACCTCCATACTTTCTGGTGCGATTTTCCAGGTGTCCTATTCTGAAAAGAGCAAGGCATCCTGGTTGTTTCATGTGACTCCGGTCGAGGCTCCCGGGGCATTGATTGGTGGAAGCCTAAAGGCATTGCTGGCTATGTTCTACTTGCCAATCGCTGTTTCGCTGATGACGCTCGGGCTGGTCTTGCTTGGACCTTCGAGTCTGGTCAGTATTGTAATGGGTATATTGAATGTCCTTGCCATAGCACTGTTACAGGCGTATCTGAATTTCCGGTACTTGCCCTTCAGCAGGCAGATGGAAGGAACCTCAAACGGTGGTGGCTTTGCGCGGTTGCTTGTTTTTCTGTTGCCTTTGCTGGCGATGGGTTTTCTGCATGCCTTCATACAGGAAATGAACTGGGTGATGATTTTTGTTTCGCTGGTTGCTGTTGTTGCGACTTGGTTGCTGTTTAAAAAAATATCCACGCTTGAGTGGTACG
The DNA here is from genome assembly GCA_964438045.1 of uncultured Bacteroidales bacterium. GTDB lineage: Bacteria > Bacteroidota > Bacteroidia > Bacteroidales > UBA1402 > UBA8389. The sequence goes on from CAYTIY010000013.1 coordinate 23,308, forward strand.
AGATTAAGGCGTAACACGAGTCGACAGGTAATCGGCATCACACCTCTTTTTCCTTGCACCAAGGCTTGATGCCGCATTGGTCACATAAGGGCTTTCTCGCCTGACACACATATCGTCCGTGCAAAATCAGCCAATGATGGGCAATGGGTAGGAGGTGCTCGGGAATGTGCGCCATCAGCACTTGTTCGGTTTCTTCCGGCGTTTTTGCCTTGTCGGTCAAGCCCAAGCGGTTGGAAACGCGGAATACGTGCGTATCCACAGGCATGGCGGGCTTGTTGTAGGCTACAATCAAAACCACGCTGGCTGTTTTGCGCCCCACACCCGGCAATGTCAGTAAGGCGTCCATGGTGTCGGGCACCACGCCGTCAAAATCGGTCACCAGTTTTCTGGCCATGCCCACCAGTGACTTGGCCTTATTGTTGGGGTAGGAGATGCTTTTTATAAGGGGCAACAGGTCTTTGGGTTCAGCTTGTGCCATCGACGCAGGCGTCGGATATATCTTGAACAACCCAGGCGTGGTCATGTTTACCCGCTTGTCGGTGCATTGGGCCGACAAAATCACGGCCACCAGTAATTCGAAGGGATTGCCGTAATGCAATTCCGACTCAGCCACAGGCATATTCACCTGAAACCAACCGATGATGTTCGAATAGCGTTCGCCGGTAGTCATGCTTTGCTCACGCAGAAAGGCAGTTTAGTACGCCGATTGGAACTGTTCAAGGAAGCGGACATCGTTTTCCGAGAAGAGTCGGAGGTCTTTCACCTGGTACTTCAGGTTGGTGATGCGCTCGATGCCCATGCCCAACGCGTAGCCACTGTATACTTTGCTGTCTATGCCGCAGTTTTCCAACACATTGGGGTCAACCATGCCACAACCTAAAATTTCCACCCAACCGGTGTGCTTGCAGAAAGGGCAACCCTTTCCACCGCAGATGTTGCAGCTGATGTCCATTTCGGCTGAAGGCTCGGTGAACGGGAAATAAGAAGGACGCAGGCGGATTTTCGTGTCGGCACCGAACATTTCCTGGGCAAAATACAGCAGTACCTGTTTCAGGTCGGCAAAGGAAACATCCTTGTCCACATACAGCGCCTCAACCTGGTGGAAGAAGCAGTGGGCGCGGTAGGAAATGGCTTCGTTGCGATACACCCTGCCCGGGCAAATGATGCGGATGGGCGGTTGCTTGCCCGTCATGGTGCGCGTTTGCACAGACGATGTATGGGTTCTCAGCAGTACATCCGGATTGGTTTCAATAAAGAAGGTGTCCTGCATGTCTCTGGCTGGGTGTTCAGGCGCAAAGTTCAACGAGCCGAACACGTGCCAGTCGTCTTCAATTTCAGGACCTTCAGCTATGGTAAAGCCCAGGCGGGCAAAAATATCGACAATTTCGTTCTTGACCAATGAAAGCGGATGGCGCGTACCAAGGGCGTCCGGACTGGCCGTGCGGCTGTAGTCTTCCCCGGTAAAATCGGAAGCCCCGCTGTCCAAACTGTCTTTCAAGTCGTTCAGGGTAGATTGGGCCTTTTCCTTCAACTCGTTCAGCAATTGCCCCACTTGTCTTTTCTGCTCGTTGGGTACGTTCCTGAAATCGTTGAACAATTGGCTGATTTCACCTTTTTTGCTCAGGTACTTGATTCGAAGAGCTTCCACCTCTTCGGCGTTATTGGCCGTCCAGGTTGCCACTTCCGACAACAGCTGTTGAATTCGTTCCGTCATGCGTGTAATTTCTAAAAAATAGTGGCACAAATGTACGTTTTTTTTTATCTTTACGGAAGAAACGGAGCGCTAAATCTGGTTGGTATGCTACACCGACTTGTAAAGAAATACATCGATTCCCTCCACTTGATGCCTGAAGGTGCCAAGGTGGTTGTTGCCTTGAGCGGCGGTGCCGATTCGGTGGCGTTGATCGATATTCTCAATCGTCTGGATTATGCCTGCATCGGGGCACATGTCAACTTTCACCTAAGGGGGGACGAGTCCGACAGAGACGCGGCATTTTCCCACCAACTGTGTATGGATTTGGGTATTCCCTTTTACAAGACAGACCTGTATGCCGCTGAATATGCTGAACGCGAAGGTGTTTCTGTGGAGATGGCCGCCAGAGAGTTAAGGTATCGATGGTTTGAACAACTGAGGAGGGAGCAAGGCGCTTATGCCGTGGCGGTGGCCCACCATAGGGACGATAGTGTGGAAACTGTTTTGCTGAACCTGATCCGTGGGACCGGAATCAGAGGGCTGACTGGCATCAAGCCTAGAAACGGGAATGTGATCCGTCCGTTGTTGTGTTGTGACCGGGAGGCGGTGTTGGAATACCTGGGGCAACGTGGATTGACCTATGTGACCGATCGTTCCAATCTACTTAATGAATACCGCCGAAACAAGATCCGTCTCGAGGTTTTGCCTTTGCTGGAAAGTATTCAACCGTCCGTGCGCGAGTCGATTTCGCGGACGATGGATCACCTGAGTGAAACCGAGATTTTGTATGAGAAAGCCTTGGATGAGGCTAAGCGGCGCTTGTGTCCCGATTGGAAGGCAGGATTGCAATTTTTGCCATTAAGGTTGTCCCTATCTGCCCTGGAAAAGGAAGTCTCTCCAAAAAGTCTGCTGTATGAGATCCTGTCTGAATATGGTTTTGGCAGGGTCGATGTCGAGTCAATCTACAAAAACAGGATGGGCATATCGGGTCGGGTATTCTACTCGCATACACATCGTCTGGTTTTTGACAGAGATGACATACTGATTGCCGAGATTCCAGTCGACGACGTACGCGAGTACTACCTGGAAGAATCTCAGGCAGGAATGACGGAACCCATCTCGCTTCGGTGTGAACGCCTAAGCATGAGTCCCGGTCTTGAAGTGTCCCAAAATCGTTCAATGGCTTATCTCAATGCCGAGAAACTCTTGTTTCCGCTTGTGTTGAGACATCCCAGAAAAGGGGACAGCTTTATACCTTTCGGCATGCACGGTCGTAAACTCATTAGTGATTTTTGTACCGACAAAAAGATGAATGCCTTGGAAAAAGAGGATCTATGGTTGCTGTGTTCAGGAAAAGATGTGGTTTGGGTTGTCGGTGAACGCATCGATAATCGGTTCCGGGTGGACGAGTCGACCAAAGCCGTGTATCGCATTGCAACGAATTTGTCCTGATTGCATTTTTTTTTAAAAACAGGTAGGTTATTTGGAAAAATAGCGTATATTTGCGGCGTATTTCCTCCGTATGGACACCGTTCTGGTGTCAGATGAACAGTATATTCAGTATATTCACACAAATTTTTTTCTTGTTTACATGCCAAATTACAACATTGTGCAATTGACCACCAAGTCGTTGCCTGAACTCGTGGAAATTGCCAAGGAGCTTGGACTTACAAAAGTCGAATCGTTGGCCAAAGATGCTTTGGTGTACCGTATTCTCGACGAACAAGCCGTTCAAAGTGCCAGCAAAAAGGCGGCGCAAATAAAGGAATCCGGTACTGATGACCGAAAGCGCCGAAGTCGCATCGAGCGCAAGGAAAAAGACGTAAAAGTCTATACTGCAACGGATAAAGAAGCCCGTCAGGTTAAATCTGAGTCAACTTCAACCGCTGCTGTCAAAGCAGAGACATCGGCACCTTCTGTTGTTGAATCTCAGTCTGTTACAGCTGAAGAGCAGAAGCAAGCTTCCGGTAAAAAGCAACCACACCAGCAAAAAGGACAGCATCTATCGAACCAACAGGGCAAACAGTCAAAAAATACGTTCAAGGAACCTATTCCCAAACCTGTTATCAAATCTGAAGCAGAAGCTGTTTCCCAACCTGTGTCAATCGTTGAAAATGAAACGATCACCAATGAAACTGTGGTTGCCGCAGCTCCAGCCGAAACCAGACCGGAACAGGGTACCTCCAGACGCAGGGGACGTCCCAAGAAAGGAACAGGAGCAACCACCGAGGCTCCACACAAGGCTGTGATCGATGAACAAGCTTTGCAGTTGGAAATTCAGGAGGAGACGGAGGAGCAGGCAGCCGAGGAAATCATAACTGTTTCAGAATCCGTCAAAGAAGAGGCCGATGTGCCCTCCTTGCTGACTGCAGGAGAGGAAGCACTCGAAGAGGCCAGACGCCTGGCCGGCATAGGAGGCAGACCCGAGGGTGCAACTGCCGAACAACGCTTCCAGCGTCCCAAGATTGCTCAACAGACCAACCAGAATCAGCAAGCCCAAAACAACTCTCAGGGTGGTCATGGCCAACAAAATAAAGGTAATTTCCAAAAACAAGGACAACAAAACCGTCCCGGTCGCTTCGAAGAAGATCGCCCGTTCGAATTTGAAGGCATTCTGATGGGCTCCGGCTGCTTGGAAATCATGCCCGACGGCTACGGCTTCCTGCGCTCATCCGATTACAATTACTTAGCTTCTCCTGATGACGTGTATGTATCCCAATCACAAATCAAGTTGTTCGGCCTTCGTACCGGCGACGTGGTGTTGGGCCCCATCCGTCCTCCGAAAGAAGGCGAAAAATACTTCCCCCTGGTCAAGGTGGAACGCATCAACGGCCGTGAACCGGCTTACGTGAGAGACCGCTTGTCGTTTGACCACCTGACCCCCCTGTTCCCCGAAGAAAAATTCAACCTCACCGGCAACAAACGCTACGCCAACACCTCGGTGCGCGTGGTCGACCTCTTTTCGCCCATCGGAAAAGGTCAACGCGGACTCATCGTGGCCCAGCCGAAAACCGGTAAGACTGTCTTATTGAAGGATATCGCAAACGCGATAGCCGCCAACCACCCTGAAGTGTACATGATCATTCTCCTCATCGATGAACGTCCCGAGGAAGTGACCGATATGGAACGCAGCGTCAATGCCGAGGTTATTGCCTCCACATTCGACGAACCAGCCGATCGACACGTAAAAATTGCCAGCATCGTCTTGGAAAAAGCCAAACGCATGGTAGAATGTGGCCACGACGTGGTCATTCTGCTCGACTCCATCACCCGTCTGGCCAGAGCCTACAACACCGTAGCTCCTGCCTCCGGCAAGGTGCTGTCCGGTGGTGTGGACGCCAATGCGCTGCACAAACCCAAACGCTTCTTCGGTGCGGCCCGTAACATTGAAAACGGCGGTTCACTCACCATCATCGCCACGGCTTTGACCGAGACCGGTTCCAAAATGGACGATGTGATCTTTGAGGAATTTAAGGGCACCGGCAACATGGAGCTCCAGCTCGACCGCAAGTTGTCCAATAAACGCATATACCCCGCCGTGGATATCACAGCCTCCAGTACACGTCGCGACGATTTACTGCTCGACCAGCAAACCCAAGATCGGTTGTGGATCCTCCGTCGCTACCTAGCCGACATGAATTCCCTGGAAGCCATGGATTTCCTAAAGAACCGGTTGGAAAAAACAGCATCGAATGAAGAGTTTCTCGCTTCGATGAACGATTGACGCAAACGAACGACTTGCTGAAAAGACGTTGAAGCTGTGTAACCCACGGTCTTTCAACGTCTTTTTTTGTGATTTTCAACGAAAAAGATTGATTCAACTTTAGAAATGTCTACTTTTGCATTTCTTTACCAACCTTAGACATCATGAAATCATCAAGTCGTTTGAAACGTCTTTCGAATTACCTTTTCCTTTTTCTTTTTTTGGCATGGCCGTTCTTTCTTCAAGCTCAACTGAAGATTAACGAAATCATGCCTAAGAATGTATCTTTTCTCTTGGACAGAAGTTACATCACCCGAATTATCAAGAATACTTCAACCGGGACCAGGGACACGCTTTCCCGTGCTTGGGAGAATACGTATAATTACAGCATGTGGGTAGAAGTGTTCAACACGACATACTCCAGCAAACAACTCAACGCGTTTTATTTTACCGATGACCTGTCGAATAAGAAAAAATGGAACCCTTCCATAGTAAACGGTTCAATTTCGGGAAGGGCATATGCCGTGCTGTTCTTCGAACGGGATGATGAAGAGGGTTTTGCCAGTTATACATTGACCGATAATCTCTACTTGCTCAACAGAGGGGGACAATCAACTTTTAAACTGGATCCGGATGGTGGCAAACTATACCTGTTGAACAGCAGCCTCACAGTCATCGACAGCGTTGTCTATCCGGCCCAATACCGGAATATTTCGTATGGACGCATCACAGATGCAGCCGACCAATGGGTATTCTTCGACTTTCCCAGTCCGGGAAAAAGCAACAATGGTAAAACATGGGGAACGCAGCGTTGCCCTAACCCGGTATTCAGTCTGAAAAACGGATTTTATACCACTACTCAATACCTGGGATTTGCCATGCCGGCTAGCCGTGATACCATTTTCTACACCACCAATGGAGACGAACCTACACGGAGTTCCTTCCGCTATGTGCCTGGCAATACCATCTCGTTGGCCAGCGGTGTGTCAAAAATCAGGGCCAAGACCTACTCGTTTGGCAAACTTGCTAGCGACGTGGTCACCAATACGTACTTTATCGGCCAGCGCTCATTCAACAACTTGCCGGTGGTTTCACTGGTAACCGATCAGAAGAATTTGACAGACAACACCATTGGTATTTATTGCGATGGGACTAACGGTATTCCAGGGAATGGGCAGACAACCAACAGAAATTACAATCAGGATTGGTCCAGGCCGGCCAACTTTGAGTTTTTTGACAAAACGGGCAAACCGCAATTGAATCAGGAGTTGGATATTAAGATACTCGGAGGTTGGACAAGGTCAAATCCCCAAAAATCCACCGCTATCGGCCCAAAAAAGAAATTTGGCAACAACATGCTGGACTACGATTTTTTTGCAGGCAGCAAGCCCGGTCACAAGTACAAGGATATTCAACTTCGCAATTCGGGAAATGACTTCAATGTCACGCAGATGCGCGACGGATTTATCTTGTCGTTGGTGGCCAAACGCATGGATGTGGATTACCTGGGATACGAACCCTGCGTTGTCTTTCTCAACGGCAGTTACCACGGCATTCAGAATCTTAGGGAACGAAGCAACGCCGATTTTGTGTTCAGCAATCATGGATACGATGAAGAAGATGTGGAATTGCTCGAGGCTGTCGCCGTCAATGTGGAAACCAGCAACGACATCCCTACTGACTCCAGCTTTGCGCGCCTAAGCCGTTTTCTGAAATACAATGACCTGTCCAAGCCGGAAATCTATAGGCAAGCCTGCGACAGCATCGATGTGGATGAGTTTATCAACTACATGATTCCTCAGATTTACTGTGCAAACAACGACTGGCCATACAATAACGTGAAGATGTGGCGAAAGAAAAACGGCGGGAAGTGGCGTTGGATTCTTTTTGACACCGACTTTGGTTTTGAACCGAGTCGCGCTAGCCACAACTCGCTGACGTTTGCTTTGGGTGAGAACAATTCAAACAACGTTGGTTATTCAAAAGTACCGGAGTGGGCTTACATCGTATTGAAGAGTCTTTGTTCAAATACAGAATTCCTAAACAAGTTCATTGACCGTTTTGCCATTCACCTTTCCACAACGTTTACTCCCGAGCGAGTAGATTATGTGATGGACAGCATCGCCAATCGGATAGATGAGGAGTATTCCTTTCATAAAGCCAAATGGGGCGGTTCAGACGTATTGCAGGCCACGCTCAACGGATGGAAAAACTTTGCATCAAACAGGAACAAAACCATGTTGGGTTTTATAAGCAATCGATTCTTGAACGGAGCGGAAAGTAAAAACCTGACATTGGCGTCGAATATCAGCGGAGCCTCTTATACCTTGAATGGACAGCCTGTAGTTGAAGAAAAAGTGAGCATCGGTTATTTTGCAGGGCGCAATGTCTCGCTGAAAGCCAATCGTGTCAATGGATACAAGTTTGATCATTGGGCGTGTGCCACGGACTTGTCGCTGTTGCCCATGAAGAGTGATTGGGTATATTATTACGACAGTATAGCTCCCCCCAGTAATTGGTTTGATATGTCGTTCGACGAATCATCCTGGAAAAGCGGAGCTGCACCGTTGGGGTATGGCCTTGTCCCAATGGGAACAAAGATTATCAGCGACGTCATCCGTGCAAGAAGGGATTTGCTAGGGAAGTTCAAGACGGCCTATTTTAGAAAGAAATTGCAGGTTGACAACCTCTACGATAAAAAGAATATTGTTTTCAAACTAAGCGTGTGCGATGGTGCCATCGTCTATGTGAACGGTACAGAGGTTGGACGTGTCAACATGCCGGCCAGTATGTCCGGGTTTAATATCAAGGCAAAATCATCGTTTAATGGTGAAGCCACCTTTAGCGTTCCCACGCAGTACTTCAGGCAAGGAGAAAATGTCATTGCCGTCGAGCTGCACCGATACCTGCTATCGGGTATCAAGACACTGTTTGATTTGGGTATAACCTATCAATTACCTTCTGAAACAAAAGAGGAAGTATTGTCCACAACTCTAAATGAAAACGTATACGCGACCGCTTACTACGTCAAGTCAAACGAGGTGCCGGCTGAAAAGAACATTGTCATCAACGAGGTGGTATCATCCAACCAGGACGTGATGGATGAATATGCAAGCAAGGACGATTACATTGAACTGTACAACAAAGGAAGCGAATCGGTCGACATAGGCGGCTGGTACCTCACGGACACTCCAAGCAACATGTTGCTGTCACGCATTCCAACCACCGATCCGTCTAAAACCACTATTGCTCCGGGGGGGCGCCTTATCCTATGGGCCGATGACCAAGCTGAACAAGGCTTGTTGCATTTGGGCTTCAAACTGGGCAAGGAAGGGGAAACCATTGTGCTGTCACATATGTTGGGCAACAATGTGGTAGAAGTCATCGATTCGATTTCTTACCCTTCAATGGGCTACATGAGCTATTCCCGCATACCTGATGGAGGATCGACATGGGCTATTCAAGGTCCAACCTTCAATATGGCAAATACGCCAAACGATGTTCCACGTATAGAAACTTCAACAATAGCTATTTATCCGACACAGGTTACAGAATCCTTTACTGTGTATCATGCTGAGGGCCGTATGGTCAGCATCATTGATCTGACAGGCAAGGTGCTGAGCAGAGAAATGTCTACATCAGATGAAATGACCATCCAGGCTGGAGAGTTGAAGCGAGGAATGTACATCGTCACGGTCGGTGACAAGTCCTTTAAGATCATGAGACGATAGTCCGACTGCCTGTCAAAAAGACAGAAAAAACTGACATAGTGAAAAAATCCGGAACGGAATGCTGCCAAAAAAACGGCCTTCCTTCCGGATTTTTTTGTGGCACGGCTTTTGAACAATCCTCAGTATAAAATTGCGTAAAACGTATAATCACAGTATAACTAGTTACAATCATTATGGGAAAAATTATTGGAATTGACTTGGGAACCACGAACTCGTGTGTTTCTGTATTGGAAGGAAACGATCCTATCGTTATCGCAAACAGTGAAGGCAAACGTACCACACCTTCCGTGGTTGCTTTTATTGAGG
>CAYTIY010000014.1:0-32680 GCA_964438045.1 uncultured Bacteroidales bacterium
TATTTTATAGTGAATTCTGAAATATGACGTATTTTTGCACCCTAAAGTTCACGGTTCACACGAGAAAGTGACTGATTATAACATTATTTAACAATATATCAATTAAGAAAAGACATCTATTTACATGGATTTTATTGAAGAGTTACAGTGGCGTGGCATGATTCACGACAAAATGCCGGGTACCGACGAGCAATTGAAAAAAGAAATGACGACGGCCTATCTGGGCATTGACCCCACAGCCGATTCACTGCATATAGGCCACTTAGTAGGTGTCATGATGCTGATGCACCTTCAACGGTGCGGCCATAAGCCCATCGCATTGATAGGTGGTGCTACCGGTATGATTGGTGATCCCTCCCTAAAGTCGCAGGAACGGGTTTTGCTCAGCGAAGAGACCCTTAGGCACAATCAGGATGCCATCAAAAAGCAGTTGTCTCGTTTCCTGGATTTTGAAAGCCAGGCGCCGAATGCAGCCGAACTGGTAAACAACTACGATTGGATGAAGAACTATTCGTTCTTGAACTTCATCAGAGACATAGGCAAGCACATCACGGTGAACTACATGATGGCCAAAGATTCTGTCAAGAAACGCTTGAGTTCGGAATCGTCGGAAGGCATGTCGTTTACAGAATTTTCCTATCAACTGCTGCAAGGCTTTGACTTTTTGCACCTCTATCGCGAAAAGGGCTGCCGCTTACAGGTGGGGGGATCAGACCAGTGGGGGAATATCACAACAGGTACCGAGTTAATCCGCAGGGTTGCCGGTGGAGAAGCCTTCGCCTTGGTGTGTCCGCTTATCACGAAAGCCGACGGCACTAAGTTTGGAAAAACTGAAAGCGGAAACGTCTGGTTGGACAAACGTTATACCTCACCCTATAAGTTTGTGCAGTTCTGGCTGAACGTCAGCGATGTGGATGCCGAGAAATACATCCGCATCTTTACCTTCCTGAGCAAACAAGAAGTGGACGATTTGGTGGAAACTCATCGACAGGAACCCCATTTGAGGCTGCTTCAAAAACGATTGGCCAAGGAAATAACGACAATGGTTCATTCCGAAGAGGATTTTAACGGGGCTATGGAAGCTGCCGGTATCCTGTTTGGCAACGCCACAGCTGACGCATTGAAAAAGCTTGATGAAGAAACGTTTCTTTCCGTTTTTGAGGGTGTACCAACATATGAAGTGGATGCTTCCTGCATCAACGAAGGGTTGAAGGTTCTTGACCTGCTGGTAGAAAAAGCACCAGCGTTTTCCTCAAAGGGTGAATTGCGCAAATTGATCCAGGCCGGTGGATTTTCCGTCAACAAGGAAAAATGGACAGAAGTGGAAGGTGCCTTTACACCATCGCTGCTGTTGAACGGCCGCTATATTTTGTGTCAAAAAGGGAAGAAGAACTATTTCCTGATCGTGGTGCGTTAAAAAAAACGGCACTGCTATTTTGTCGGTTCAAACAAATTACGTACTTTTGCCACGCTTTCAACGGAAAGCGTAAAGGATTGTCTCATGGTGTAATGGTAGCACTGCAGTTTTTGGTACTGCCTGTCTTGGTTCGAATCCAGGTGAGACAACACGAAGGTCCGGCCCTCATTCAGAGGGTCGGGCTTTTTTTATTGCCGAAAGGTTTCGTAACAAGGCCTCCAATCCTGTTCGTTCAAGGCTGCTTCCATTGAAAGTACGTTTGAACGATTCGGCATCCATGCATGTCAGGTTACTCTTTTCCAGGTCATCCATGACAGGCAAAAGAGGAAATTCCGGGCGTGTTTGATCCTCGCTGAAACGGTTCCATGGACACACTTCCTGACAGATGTCACATCCGAAAAGGCTGGCACCGTCTTGAACTCGCCTTTCCTCCGATGGGGTAAACCCGCCTTTCTTCTCAATGGTCAGGTAGGATATACAATGCCTGGCATTGAACGATCCTTCCTCGTCAAAGGCACGTCCCGGGCATGAGTCAATGCATCGACTACAGTGGCCACAGCGGTTTTTTGAAGGGGTGTCAGGCATCAGTGGCAGCGTGGTGACTAATGCGCCAAGAAGATACCAGGATCCTTTTCCGGGCAAGATCAACAAGTGGTTGCGTCCCAACCAGCCCAATCCTGCCTGTTCGGCCCAATACCGTTCAGCCAAGGGAGCCGAGTCGGAAAAAGCCCTGCCTGATACCTCGATGCCCCTTTCACGGATGCGGTTCAACAGAACATTCAGTTTTTTTCTGATAAGGGGATGGTAGTCCGGCCTCCTGGCATATCTGGCCACGCGTATATCCGACGGTGGAGAAGATGTTGCGTAATTGAATGCCACCATGATGACCGATAACGCTCCAGGTACCAGCTTTGTCGGATCAAATCGAACTTCAGCATTACGTTCCATGTACGACATTTCTCCGTGATTCCTTGCATGAACCCACTTTATATACTGGCTCTCAACGTCATGTGGGAGAGGATGTGCCAGGGCTATTCCACAGGCGTCGAATCCCAGCTCTCCAGCCACTTGCTTGATGAATGCTGAAAGCTCCTTCGTATCGATTTCTGGGTGACGGGTACCTTCCATGGCAGCAAAATTACGGCATTTTGCAGGATTATTAACAGCGATGACGTATCTTTGTGGGTGAACATCAATGACTCAACCTTATGAACATCCTTTTGCTCGGTTCCGGTGGCCGTGAACATGCTTTGGCTTGGAAAATGGCTCAAAGTCCTCGCGTTGAAAACATATACATCGCACCAGGTAACGCCGGTACCGGTTTGGTTGGTACGAACGTGCCCATCTCAGCAACCGATTTTTCTGCCCTGAAAGATTTTTCACTTGAAAAGAAGGTGGACATGATTGTTGTTGGTCCTGAAGATCCATTGGTCAAAGGTATTTATGACAGCTTCAAACAGGATCCGCTGGTAGCCCACATACCCGTCATAGGTCCTTCAAAAGAAGGGGCCAGATTGGAAGGCAGCAAGGAGTTTTCAAAGGGTTTCATGATCAGACACGGCATTCCTACAGCCCGTTACAAAAGCGTCACGCTCGAAACACTGAATGAAGGCCTTGCGTTCTTGCGCACACTCAAAGCTCCTTTTGTCTTAAAGGCTGATGGACTGGCTGCAGGAAAAGGAGTGCTGATCCTTTCAACGCTCGAAGAAGCGGATGGAGAATTAAGAGCCATGTTGGAGGGCAAGTTTGGTGCCTCAAGTCGTACTGTTGTCATTGAGGAATTTTTGTCAGGCATTGAGTGTTCGGTGTTTGTCATGACCGACGGACAACATTACCAACTGCTTCCTGTTGCAAAGGACTACAAACGCATTGGTGTGGGAGACACAGGTTTAAACACCGGGGGTATGGGCGCCGTATCTCCCGTGTCTTTTGCCGACGAAGTGTTCATGGCCAAGGTTGAGCAACGCATCATTCAACCAACCGTTGATGGGTTGAGGGAAGAAGGGATCGAGTACAAGGGTTTTATTTTTTTCGGTCTTATCAATGTTGACAACGAACCGTATGTCATTGAATACAATGCAAGAATGGGAGACCCGGAGACAGAGGTGGTCATGCCCCGTATCCAGTCTGACCTGATCGATTTACTGGAGGCTGTCGCCAACGGCACACTCCATGAGACAACCGTCAGCATTGATCCCCGATACGCTGTTACCGTGATGTTGGTTTCGGGTGGGTATCCGGGAGACTATGTGAAAGGCAAGGTTATTAACGGACTGGACGGAGTGAAAGAAAGCGTCTTGTTCCATGCCGGTACTAAACAAGCTGGCAACGATGTATTGACCGATGGTGGACGTGTCATTGCCATTTCCTCCTATGGTACCACCAAAGAAGAGGCATTGGCCATGTCATACAAAAATGCCGCCGGTATTTCGTTTGAAGGGGTTTACTTTCGTTCAGACATCGGATTTGACCTGAAATAAAGCTGTATTAACACCATAAACTCATGGCGAAAGGGTTTTTGAGCAGGATTACATACAACAACTGGCTATGGGTATTCGGCTTGCTGTCTCTTTTGCTTTCAGTGTTGTTCATACCATTAACCAGCGGGAATTTTGCCGGTATATCATCGGCATTTTTACGTCTTGATCTGTTGCCCGGTTGTGAGGGTCTGTTCAAGGGGTTGTCGGATAAATCCTCAACCCCGCTGTTGTACCATTTTTCCTCAATGGTGATGATTGTTATTGGGGGTGTACTTGTCCAGCATTTATCCTCAAATAGGCGGTTGATTCGGGTACGTTCTTTTTTTCCATTTTTTTGGTATTGCGTGCTGGCGGCCTCCTTTATTCCCCACGTGGAACACTCGGGAACGTTTACTGCCGCTGCGTTATTGATTGGAGCAATCTACAGGGTATTCTCGGCAACAGAAAAAAAAGAAATGAACCGATCCATCTTTGATGGGTCACTGCTGTTGGCCTTGGCATCCATTTTGATGTACCGCTTGGTTTGGATGTTGCCTTTCTTTTGGTTGGCAGCAGCGAATATCCAATCGCTCAACATCAGAAACATCTGCGCTTCTTTGATTGGTTTTACCAGTGTATACTGGATAATTGCAGGTATTTCCTTTTTGTACGGAGATTACCGATTTCTGCTTAATTGGGTTGAAAACAGTTTGACGTTCAGCCTGATGGATTTTTCAGCTTTGTCGCCTGTTGCCATCGCGTACCTGTTTTTTATGGGGTTGTTGTTGTTGATTTCATTTGGCACTTTCGTGCAGCAACAGAATCAGGATAAATTGCTAACCAGGAAGAATTTATATGGAGTGCTGATGCTTTGGGTTGGATTTTTTGGTCTTTGGCTGACCTCTCCTGTTCCAAACACGGATTTCCTGTTTTTGCAGATGATTCCCACGCTTATTTACTTCGCTCATTTTTTTTCTTTGAACGACCGTTTGTTCACACGGGTGTTGTTTTTTATTCAGCTTACGTTGTCCATCCTGTCGTATTTCCACTTTCAATAAACACGGGTGGCTCGCAGCATTTCCCGCTTGCCGGGAGGGCCGGATAGTCGCTCGGTTTGAAATCCTACCCGTTGCAGGCTGCGCCTGACTTCGCCTTTAGCGCAATAAGTGACAAGAACACCTTGCGTATTCAATGCTTCATGTATACGTGAAAAGATGACTTCTGTCCAGAGTTCAGGCTGTTTGTCGGGAGAGAAGGCATCAAAATAAATCACATCAAAATGCGAGTCAAACCTAAAATTGGTGAGATCTGCCCGATGTTTACAGAGTGAGAATAAGGGGCTTAATTTAATCATGGAACCCCATTCGCATTGATGGAGCAGTTGAAGGGCATTTTCTGGCATGTGTTCATGTCCCGCATCAAAGTTCAGGTTCTCGTAGTACGAAGGGACAAGTGGAAACGCTTCGATGGATTCGTAATGCACCTGCACGTTTATTTTCTCCGACTCTCTCCAAGTCAGCAAGGCATTCAATCCTGTGCCGAAACCAACTTCAAAGATGCGCAGGGATGTTTTGGAAACATGCCTGAATCCAGCTTCAATAAAGACGTGCATGGATTCCTGAATGGCTCCGTTCGTGGAATGATAGGTCTCTCCTATGTCAGAAGAATACAGGGTATTCGATCCGTCAGCGGTTTGAATGATTTTCAGATCATTTGCCATTCGTTTACCCAGCAATACTTACTGGAATGTTGGTTTGTTTGGTGACCATGTGCGCGATCTGCTTTAACTCATGTAAGGTGATTTTTTCCAGACCCCCGACAGGAGTGTCCCTGTCAATGGTGTAAATCATAATGGAAGAAGGAGCTATGTCTTTCATCAAATCAATCCAGGACTGCACCTCAATCTCAGTGGTGTTGTCGAATGGTTGTCCCTCGTGAATTCCCCGTGTGAACAGCGTTTGAATGATTAATTTGTCTCCAAATTCCTTCAGCTGCTCGGTAAGTGTTTTAACCGTAAACAGTGAAGAAGCCGGTCTATCTATGGCGCGAAGGGTGGCGTCAAAGGCACTATCCAACTTGAGTATGGGTTGGTCGATGCGTTGTAGGGCGTCCACCACATCCGGATTGTGCAATTGGGTGGCGTTTGATAGCACACAGACCTGGGCCTTAGGAAAAAATGAATTCCGTAAGGCCAAAGTGTCGTCAATGATGTCACTGAACCGGGGATGCAATGTTGGCTCACCGTTTCCTGCAAAGGTAATGACATCAGGAGCAATTCCTTCCTGCTTTAATTGAAACAGTTTGTGTTCGAGGGCCTCCCGAACGTCCTCTCTGGATGGGAATTTGCCACGTTTGTTGTCTTTATTGAGACCACATTCGCAATATAAACAGTCAAACGAGCATATTTTTCCGTCTACGGGCAGCAGATTGATACCGAGGGAGACACCCAGACGGCGGCTCTTAATTGGCCCGAATACAATTTCATTAAATAGAAATGTCGGCATGTTTGTGGTCTTTTGTTGCAACAAAGGTAACAAACTTTCCAATCATAATTTCAATCGGACCATGAGTTGAATGCTGGTCAGATGGTTCCCTTGTACAGTTTCAAGGGTCGTACCCAGTTCTGTTTTGTCGGTCAGCTTCAATCTGGACACTTCCAGCCACCATTGTGTATGATCACCCATGTTCCAGCAACCAACCAGGCACATCCGCACTCCTTCTCCGTACAGTGACGGAAAGCGACTGGCACCGGGAAGCGTTGGTTCAAATGAATAGATGCTGTTTTCATGGCAAGGAACATCGAAATAGCTTACTTTTACCGTTGCTTTACAGGGAATTGATCGCGGTGAATAATTGACAGACTGGGAAAGCGAAAACCCCCAGGTGCTGGTTGTGCGGGAGGCGTAGGTATGCCGTGTGGCATCCATAATGGTATTGTACGTTAGCCCTTCCCGGACTTCGGTCAGTTGTAAACGAGTTTGTTGTAAATTAGTTTCGGATTCGTATGGATTCTTTTCTTTCTCTGACAACAGGTTTTGCAAGGAATGACGCTCTTTACAACGCATCATTATCGTGGTGGAAGGGGATAATTGAAAAATGCCTTGTATTCCCACTTGATTACCTCCGTTTCGCTCGTCGCATCTGTAGGTTAACCAGGGAAACAGGTAATGATCCAGGTACGCACTTAGTGTTACATTTTTTGCAGCTTCCCAGGATATTGATGCATAAACCCCGTGTTCATTGTTGGCACGGGTGTTTTCCCCAAAACAACCTGCGAAAAAAGCTTTATAGCGTATACCATGGTTGCGGTAATGAATGGACAGTGAAAGGGAAGAGACGGGTAAAACATAAAAACCACCCTGAAAGGCACAATACCCCGTTTGATCCATAGCCAACTCTCCGAAACACGTGATTTGTCTGATTAGTATTCGGTAATCAAGGGAGGTGTTGTTTCCCTTGACGCCCCGTACCTGAAATTGATTATACGGTTGCCATTCCGGATTCAACGGTTTGTCAACTATCCAGGATAGATGGTTCAGTCCGATACGTATCCATTGATACCGCATCGTTATGCTACATCCAGCAGATGACAATTCCACGTTGTGTCGTTGGTCCAACTCTTTTTGCGTACGGTGCATTCCTGTTGACAAAACTCCAGTAAAGACACCGTCATTCATGGATCCGTCTATGCGTCGATCGGATGCAAAACCGACCGCCGATACTTCGGCATGTCTACTTCCATGCCCCACTAGTTCCAGCAGATTAATATCGAAGGCAACTCCCTTGAAGTATGACGATTCCGCAGTTGAAGCATGACGTTTAATGGAAGAGGTGGTAGCCCCTGAATTGCCTGAGAAGGCGCCTTTTCCTAGCTGAAACGATTGTCCGCAGATTAAGCCCTGTCCCATGGTTAGGTTGTAGTCGCCAAGTATGAACGCATTGCACCAGCCAATTCGTTTCAAGAATAGATGAGCCGACACGTAATCAAATCCATGACCGGGAGTAAACCAACGTTCTCCGGCATCTTTTTGTGCGGTAAAGCCTACTTGTACGTGCTTTTTGAAGGAAAAGCCATAGCGAACGGTAGTTGACCAGGCATCGCCCAAATAACCTTGATTCAAAGGGGTCGATTCAAAATAACCTTTCTTTTTTTCCAGGCTTTTGCCCAACTGAAATCGAATGTCGTGTTTGCCTTGCTGTAGCACGTTTTTCCAGGAAAAGGGGATTTTTATCATTGGAGTCGTATCACCCGGGCAGACAAGATGGCAAAGCAATCGGTAACGGACATCATCCATTCCTCGAATCAGTCTCAATTCAGACACGTCTACCATGGGTCCGTAACGGTACAGATAGTAACTGATTTCTTCAACCAGTTGGTCGTTCATGAATGGAAGGGAGGCCAGCTCTTCGCGTGAAGCGGCATTCAACCCCAGCGGGTGTTCGACAAGTTCCTGAACGCTTTCCGACCATTGTTCCAATAGGGATTCGTCTTCTTCTAAAGCCGACATATCTGCATAATATGCTTCCCAATCTACCGTTTCAAGGCTGTTTGCTTCTTCTTGTAATCCGGACGCCAATGAAGAAAACCACGACAAAACGAAAGGTATTACGATCATACCGGTTCGCATCCGGCAAAAGTAGAACGTCGACATACCGATTACTGTAAATGATAGTTAAGTGACATGCCTGATGTCAAACCTAAATACGGATGGGAGCGGAACCCCAACGCGCAGTGGATTTTTCCGGTTTTTACGAGAACACCCCAGGAAGGTTGAAGAGGATAGGCGGACACCCCCCCGTTAACGATAAGACGTTGTCCCAGTTGATAACCGAATCCAAACCGTGTAACGATGGGTTGTCGGGGTCGTTTCTCTTCTTCGAACAACAGTAGGACAGTCTTACCGATACGGTAGGTGAGGCCTATGTTGCATGATTGCTCCAAGCGCTTTTTTTCGTGATTTAGAAATGCAACGCTACCCGTTGGATTGATGAGTCGACAACCAATTGTCAACCAGCTTGTCAGGTAATAGATTGTTTCGATATCAGCATATACACTCTGCCCAGATACCCCCTCGATTGTTTTCACAAAATAGACGCCACACCGTACGTTCAGGTGTATGATTTGCGACAGCTTGCGTTCTGCTCCTACCAGAATTGACCGTTCCATCAGGATGTCATCGCCCACCTGTGTGAATGCTCCATTTACGTTTCCGTTTTTTATGGGAAATGCGGCATGGATGGCGACCCTGTCAAACGCCTTCAGTCCAAATGGGCGTTGAACATGTACGCCGATAAAACCCGTATCACTCATCGTATGGTGGACAAGCTGACCACCCGTGGAGAGTGACGCTGCATCGCTTTGTCCGAGAAAGGTGCCTTCTCCGATCTGTCCGAGAAGGACTATTCTGCAGGAAATCAACAGAAATAACGTAACATAAGATGGCTTCATTCTGACGTTTATTACTGATGCGAATATACAAAAAGAACATATATAAGAAACAATAAAAATACATACAAAAATAATTCGGCTTTTATTAAAAATTGTTGAAAGAACGGGTTTGCAGGATATGCACACAAAAAAAGCGTATTTTTGCACCGATTAATTGAAACGCGCACATGTGTAGTTGTCGTTTGTTTCCCATCCTGTTGCTTTTCATGGTTATCGTAAACGATAACGTGAAGGGAGCGGAATATACGTTGCCCAACTTGCCGTATGAGCCCGTTTATGGGGTACGCGTCAGCGGCATGCCTGTAAATTCAACGTATGCGGTGGTCGTTGACGGAGATACCTTGTCAATGGTTTACCTGAAAGCCATCTATGTGTTTCCACCTGAACGTTTCAAAAGCAAACGAGACGAAACGTATTATTGGAAACTTGTCAGAGACATAAAGAAGGTTTATCCCCTGTCAAAAATTGTGTATTATACGCTTTATGAGACCATGGAATACATGGAAACAATCCCCGATAAGAAGGAAAGAGAAAAACACCTGCGAAAAATGGAGAAGGAATTGATCAAGGAATATGAACCGACCTTGAGGAAAATGACCTACAGCCAAGGTAAATTGCTGTTAAAGCTCATTGACCGGCAATGTAATTCTTCTTCTTTTGATTTGATTAAAGCCTATAGGGGCGATTTTACGGCTCATTTCTGGCAGGGAATTGCCAAGCTGTTCAGGACCGACCTGAAATCGAATTATGAGCCTGTAAGCAAGGATTATATGATTGAGCGCATCGTTATCCGAATAGACCAAGGGCAACTATGAATCGATTGATTCACAATTGCCCTTTAGCTAGTTCATTCGTCGCTTTTCTTGATTAGTCCGCCTAAGCGGATACAATCAAGACGTTTATTAAACCATGACTGGTATTACTGTTGTCCCAATGCTTGTTTGATAGCATCAACGTAGTCCAGTTTTTCCCATGTGAACAGTTCCACCTCGATTTGTTTTTCGCCTTCTGCCTCATATCGGGAGCGGAAGGTTTTCGTCACCACTTTCGGTTCGCGTCCCATGTGGCCGTATGAAGCGGTCTCCGAGTAAATGGGGTTACGCAGCTTCAGGCGTTGCTCGATGGCTTTAGGGCGCATATCAAAGAGGGCCAACATCTTTTCGGCAAGTTCTCCGTCTGTCAGGGCCACATGGGATGATCCATTGGTATTCACATACAGGTTCATAGGCTTGGCCACACCAATGGCGTACGAAACCTGAACCAGTGCCTCGTCGGCCACGCCGGCGGCCACCAGGTTCTTGGCGATGTGTCGCGCTGCATAAGCGGCAGAACGGTCCACTTTCGAAGGGTCTTTTCCCGAAAAAGCACCGCCGCCATGGGCGCCTTTTCCGCCGTAGGTGTCAACGATGATCTTGCGACCAGTCAGCCCTGTATCTCCATGAGGACCACCAATGACAAACTTACCTGTCGGATTAACATGGTAGGTGATGTTATCGTTGAACAAAGCAGCTACCTCGGATTTTTGTTTAGCAATAATCCGTGGGATAAGAATGCTCAGGATATCCTTGCGGATGGTATCCAACATAGCCTTGTCAGCTTTGTCGATGGCTTGCTGGGAGTCATTTTCGGGCTTAATGAAGTCATCGTGTTGTGTTGAAACTACAATGGTGTCGATGCGGATGGGCTTGTTGTTATCGTCGTATTCAATGGTAACCTGCGATTTGGCATCGGGCCTGAGGTAGGGAATGGTTCCCTCTCGGCGTATTTCTGCCAGTTCGATGAGCAAATTATGGGCCAGGTCGAGTGCCAGGGGCATGTAGTTGTCGGTTTCGTTTGTGGCATAGCCAAACATCATACCTTGGTCTCCTGCACCTTGATTCATGGGGTCCTCCTTTGCGGCCCCGTCCACTCCGCGGTTAATATCGGCTGATTGCTCGTGAATGGCAGAAAGCACACCACACGAATTGGCCTCAAACATGTATTCGCTTTTCGTGTAACCAATTCGGCTTATCACCTTTCTGGCGACTTCCTGCAAGTCAACATACGCTTGAGATTTAACTTCACCCGCCAGAATTACCTGACCGGTGGTCACCAGGGTTTCACAGGCAACTTTTGAGTTTGGGTCAAAAGCAAGGAACTCATCCAACAACGCGTCGGAAATTTGATCGGACACCTTATCGGGATGTCCCTCTGAAACAGATTCTGAAGTAAATAGATAAGCCATCGTTCAACGTGTTTTAATGATTTGAATGCACACCGACCAAAATCAGGGTACAACGCTTGAACAAGTTGAAGGAGGATGATACGCTATGCGCGGACGTGAGAAAATCGTTTCTTTAGCATTTTTTCATGTGGTTGCAAGCGTCCAAATCCTTCCACAAATTCACGACAAAGGTACAACTTATTTTTGTTGTTTCTTACTGGTTGGGATTTTTTCCAGCAAATCGCCAGCTCTTTCCAATGCAATGTAAATGGTTGGACAGATGTTCTCTTTCCCCAACATGTCGTTGAAACCCGATCGTTCCAGCACTTCTCTTACGGTGGGATTCACACCGGAAAGGACAGTGATGATGCCCTCCCGTTTGGCCGACTTGCACAAGTTTTGAAGGTTTCTCATGCCCGTGGAATCAATGAACGGAACCTTGCGCATCCGGATGATCCGAATCTTCGGTTTTTCTCCCAACATGTCCATCTGTTCCTCAAATTTGTTGGCCACACCGAAAAAGAAAGGTCCGTTTACTTCATAGACAGCCACACCGTTGGGTATGGAGAGCCGTTCATCAGTTTCCGAATATTCACTGGCCTTCAGTTCGGCATCGATAACCGATACGCTCGAAGTTTCCATGATACGACGTATAAACAGGATGACAGCCAGAATCAGACCCACTTCGATGGCTACAGTCAAATCCATGAAAACAGTCAGGAAAAACGTGATGAGTAAAACAGAAACGTCGGATTTAGGCATCTTGAGTAAGTTGAGAAACTGCCTCCATTCGCTCATGTTGTAGGAAACGACCACCAGCACACCGGCCAGACAAGCCATGGGAATGTATTTCGTTAATGGGCCCAGGAAAAGCAGGATGAGCAGGAGTACCACTGCATGGATTAGGCCGGCAACGGGTGTGCGGCCACCATTGTTGATGTTGGTCATGGTGCGTGCAATGGCTCCGGTGGCGGGGATACCCCCAAACAAGGGCGTGATGATGTTGGCCACACCTTGTGCCATCAATTCCGTATTGGAATCGTGACGATGTCCGGTCACACCGTCGGCGACCATGGCTGACAACAACGATTCAATAGCCCCCAACATGGCAATGGTAAATGCGGAAGGAAACAACGTGGTGATGAGTTGCATGTTGATCACGGGTGCTTCCGGTTTGGGTAAACTTGCACTGATGGAAAAACGATCTCCAATGGTCTCGATACCTGTAATTCCGGCAAACTCGCGCAACAAATAAACGACCACGGTAATGAGTACAATAGCCACGAGTGATCCAGGTATTTTCTTGGAAACTTTAGGCCAGAGGAAAATCAAAGCGATACTGAATATCCCCAGCCCCAGTGACCATAAGTTGATGGTGTCCATGTGCTGGAAGTAGCTCATCCACTTACTGGCAAAGTCACCCGGCACCTTGTCGATGGTCAACCCGAACCAGTCTTTGATCTGGGTGGAAAAAATGGTGACGGCGATGCCGCTCGTAAAACCAACAATAATGGGATAGGGCATGAACTTGATGATACCGCCTATTTTAAGCGCACCCATGGCAAACAACATGATACCTGCCATGATGGTAGCTACAATAAGGCCGCTGGTGCCGTATTTCTCAACGATGCCGTAGACAATGACGATAAATGCTCCTGTTGGCCCGCCAATCTGAACCCGGCTGCCTCCCAACAGTGAAACAAGAAAACCGGCAATGATGGCTGTTATCAAACCCCGTTCCGGTGAAACACCCGATGCGATACCAAACGCGATGGCCAGTGGAAGGGCCACGATGCCCACAATGATACCGGCCAAAAGATCCTTGATAAACGTTTGTTTGTTGTAATTCTTAATCGTTTCAGCCAACGCCGGGCTGAAGGGAAACCATGTCTTTTCTACCTTCATGTCAACCTGTAATTTTAGGTATGAATTTAATAATCAGATGCATGGGTGTATCTGATGAGGAAATCCTAAGAATTTGAGGCTGCAAATTTAACAAAATTGGGGTGGAAAATGGTGCAATCGCACCGTTTATTTCAGCGGAAAGAGGTAAACGAAGCTCAACTGCAGTTGGATTCGACCGATTCTTGGGGAAAAGCGGTTCAGTTCGATGCGTTCATTTGTTTCATGGGTATACATCGACGATGTTTTCAGACTTTGGAACAGGTCGAGTTGTTGGTATGCACAGGAGAAGGAGCAGGCTATATTTTCCTTCACTTCCAGCGAGAGTCCCCCTTTCAGTTCCCACCCGAACAGGGGTTTGTTGTCGGTGCCCAACAGCTTGGAATAGATTGGATTTACGCTTCGTTCTGTATAGTCCAGCTTGTTGGTTGCAGGGTTTAGTGTTCCTGTGTAGTAAGTCTCCGAAAGTGTGACGGTGCGTCCGGTTGATGGCAGGAAATACAATCCAGGCTCAATGAAAATATTCAGGGGCTTGTTTCCGAGGGTGCATAAGGGCCTCTCCCCACGCACGTTTACCTGAAAAGACGGTACAGTCTGGGTGTCGCTGATGCGGAACAAGGTGGCGGTTTGATCTCCGTATTCCTCAGACCAGTTCGAAGCAAACCCCGAATTCCAAAGTCCCACACCGGCCCCGGCTGAGAGGGTATTGTTAAAATGCAAACGACCTACCATCGAAATCGAGTAGGTCTCAGGGCTTCCAACATCACTGCCAATCGTCCCTTCCAGACTGAACGATTCCTGTGACCAAAGAGGTACACTTGTCAGAAACAGGATAAGCAGGAATAGTAGCTGTCGCATGATTACAGTACGATGTTGACGATTTTCTTTGGAATGATGATGATCTTTTTGGGCTGCTTGCCTTCCATCCACTTTTCGCAGGCAGGATTCGCCAACACGGCTACCTCGATGGACTTGATGTCCAGATCGGCGGGCAGTTCCATGGTAAATCGGGTTTTTCCGTTGAACGAAATGGGATAATTGAAGCTTGATTCCACCAGGTAAGCTTCGTTGCAAATTGGCCATACTGCGTCGCACACGCTGCCGGAATTTCCCAACGCTTCCCAAACTTCCTCGCTGAAGTGCGGGGCAAACGGGGCCAACAATACCATCAATGGTTCCAGGATGGCGCGTTTGTTGCATTTTAAGCCGACGAGTTCGTTGACGCAGATCATAAAGGCACTCACAGAGGTATTGAACGAGAAATGCTCGATGTCCCAGGTGATTTTTTTAATCAGCTTATGTAGTGACTTGAGTTCTTCCGGTGTCGGCGCGTCCTGGCTAAAGGAGAATGCATCTTCGGCTGTGCAGAGGTTCCACAGCTTTTTCAGGAAGCGGTTTACGCCATCAATACCGTTGGTGTCCCAGGGTTTGGATTGTTCCACCGGGCCCAGGAACATCTCGTACAACCGGAGGGTGTCGGCTCCGAACCGTTCCACAATGTCATCGGGGTTGACTACATTGTACATGGATTTGGACATTTTTTCCACAGCCCAACCGCACAGGTATTTACCGTCTTCCAGGATGAATTCTGCCGAGGCATAGTCGGGACTCCACTGCTTGAAGCGTTCCAGATCGAGGATGTCGTTGCTGACGATGTTCACATCTACGTGGATGGGTGTTACGTCGTAGGCGTCCTTGAGGTTTAGGGACACAAAGGTGTTCGTGTCTTTGATGCGGTACACAAAGTTGGAACGACCTTGGATCATGCCTTGGTTGATAAGTTTCTTGAAGGGTTCATCTTTACACACCAAGCCCAAGTCAAAGAGGAACTTGTTCCAGAAGCGGCTGTAAATCAAATGCCCGGTGGCGTGCTCCGTTCCGCCTACATAGAGGTCGACTTGTTCCCAGTAATTGTTGGCGACTGGACTGACCAAAGCCTGGTCGTTATGCGGATCCATGTACCGCAGGTAGTAGGCGGACGATCCGGCAAAACCGGGCATGGTGTTCAATTCGAGGGGGAAACCATCTTCTGTTTTCCAGTTTTTGGCATTTCCCAAGGGTGGTTCGCCTTTTTCCGTAGGCAGGAAGCGGTCAACCTGGGGCAACTCGAGCGGAAGCTTGCTTTCGTCGAGCATACAGGGCATGTCGTCCTTGTAATACACGGGGAAGGGTTCGCCCCAGTAGCGTTGACGGCTGAAGATGGCGTCCCGGAGGCGGTAGTTCACCTTCACGCGTCCCAGCTTGTTTTCTTTCACATATTCCTTGGTGCGGGCGATAGCCTGCTTGACGGTGAGTCCGTTCAAAAAGCCCGAGTTCATCAGGATACCTTCTTTGGCATCAAAGCTTTCCGTACTGACATCGGCTCCTTCAATCAGGGGAATGATGGGCAAGTCGAAATGCTTGGCAAAGGCATAGTCCCTGGAGTCGTGGGCGGGAACGGCCATGATGGCTCCCGTGCCGTAACCAGCCAGGACGTAGTCACTGATCCAAATAGGAATGGCTGTTTGAGTAATGGGATTGATGGCGTAGGATCCTGAGAAGACCCCTGTTACCCGACGGTCGGCAATGCGTTCGCGTTCCGTGCGCTTTTTGGTGCTCTGCACGTACGCATCAACCGCTGAGCGTTGTTCAGCCGTGGTGAGCGCGTCCACCAGTTCGCTTTCTGGTGCCAGTACCATGAATGTCACACCAAAGATCGTATCTGCGCGCGTTGTGAATACTGTAAACGAGTCTTCGCTGTCCTTTATATTGAAAATCAATTCAGCACCTTCACTTCGGCCAATCCAGTTGCGTTGGGTTTCCTTGATCGAATCGGTCCAGTCAATGGAGTCTAGCCCGTCGAGGAGTCGCTGGGCATAGGCTGAAATGCGGAGGCACCATTGGCGCATCACTTTCTGTTCAACCGGGTGTCCCCCACGGATGGAAACACCTTCGCTCACTTCGTCGTTGGCCAAAACGGTTCCCAAGGCCGGACACCAGTTTACCATCGAGTCGCCCAGGTAGGCAATCCGGTAGTTCATCAACAGGTTCTGTTGCTCCTTTTTGTCCATGGTCATCCATTCGGCAGCCGTGAATCGTTTTTCTTCCGAGCAGGCCACGTTAAGGAGTTCTTCCTGGCTACCGGGCACAAAGCTCCCGTTGGTTTCAAAAGCCTTGATCAGGTCGGAAATGGATTTCGCTTTTGCTTCGTTATAATCGTAGTAGGCGTTGTACATCTGGATGAAGGCCCACTGTGTCCATTTATAGTAGTTGGGTTCGCAGGTGCGCACTTCCCTATCCCAGTCAAAACTGAAACCGATCTTGTCGAGTTGCTCCCTGTATCGGGTTATGTTTTTTTCCGTCGTAATGGCGGGGTGTTGACCGGTTTGGATGGCATATTGCTCAGCAGGAAGGCCGTAAGCATCGTACCCCATTGGGTGCAACACGTTGTAACCGTTCAGGCGTTTATAGCGGGCAAATATGTCGGATGCGATGTAACCAAGTGGATGTCCAACATGCAAACCGGCTCCCGAAGGATACGGAAACATGTCCAATACATAGTATTTCGGTTTCTTTTCGTCAATGTCAACCTTGTACGTTTTATTTTCCTTCCAATTTTGTTGCCATTTCTGCTCGATGGCCTTGAAGCGATATTCCATGATGTCGAGGATAATAGATCTTGAAAAACGAGGCAAAGGTAAACATATTTCTTGTAAAACCTGTACCTTTGTCCGTCACCGACAGGGTGATTTAATAGAGGAAGGTTTATGGTAAAAAAGTACGATTTTTTGGTGATCGGTTCTGGATTGGCCGGAATGAGTTTTGCCTTGAAGGTGGCTGACAAGGGGCAAGTGGCCTTGTGTTGCAAAACGGGACTTGAAGAAGCGAATACGTTTTACGCACAGGGAGGTATTGCTTCCGTGACCAAAACCACCGATGAATTCACGAAACACATAGAAGATACGCTCATTGCCGGTGACGGGCTTTGTGACAAGGCTGTCGTTGAAATGGTGATCCGGGAGGCTCCCGAACAAATTGATCAGTTGGTTCAGTGGGGAGTCGATTTTGACAAAGACGAAACGGGTCATTTTGACCTGCATAAGGAGGGAGGGCACTCTGATTTTCGCATCTTGCACCACAAGGATTCCACCGGTGCCGAGATTCAACAAAGTCTGATTGACAGGGTCAAATCGCACCCCAATATTCATGTGTACAACCATCATTTTGCCATTGAGATATTGACGCAACACCACTTGGGACAGAATGTAACGCGCCATTCCGACAACATTGAATGTTACGGAGCGTATATGCTTAATATGCGGACGCGGAAAATTCACACCTTTCTGGCCAAAACCACGTTGATGGCCACAGGGGGAATAGGAAATATATATCAAACTACCACGAATCCATTGATTGCAACCGGAGATGGTATTGCCATGGTTTACCGGGCAAAAGGTGGGGTAAAGGATATGGAATTTGTCCAGTTTCACCCTACCGCGTTGTATCATCCGGGCGAACGCCCCTCTTTTCTCATAACGGAAGCCATGCGTGGGTACGGTGCGGTGTTGAAAACCAAGGATGGCAAAGAGTTCATGCAGAAATACGACAAGCGAGGTTCACTTGCACCCAGGGATATCGTGGCCAGGGCCATCGATACGGAAATGAAAACAAGGGGGGATGATTTTGTTTGCCTGGATGTAACCCACAAGGATGCTGCCCAGACGAAAGAGCATTTCCCCATGATTTTCGAGAAATGCCTGAGCCTCGGAATAGATATTTCAAAAGATATGATTCCAGTGGCTCCCGCCGCCCATTACCTGTGTGGTGGCATCACCGTCGACACAAAGGCTCGTACGTCCATTAAACGGCTGTATGCAGCCGGTGAGTGTGCCTGTACCGGACTTCACGGAGCGAATAGGTTGGCATCCAATTCCCTGCTTGAGGCTATTGTTTATGCCGACTCAGCAGCTAAAGATGCTTTGTCCATCATGGACCACCTTTCTTTTGAAGAACGTATCCCCTTGTGGAATGACGAGGGAACCCGATTGCCCGAGGAAATGGTCTTGATTACCCAGAGCCAGAAGGAAGTGGGGCAGATCATGAGTACGTACGTGGGTATTGTACGTTCAAACCTGCGTTTGAAGCGGGCGTTGGATCGACTCGATATTTTATATAGAGAGACCGAACGGTTGTTTATCCGCTCGGTCGTCTCCAAGGAAATTTGCGAATTGCGCAACATCATCAATACCAGCTACCTGGTCATCAAGCAGGCTCAAGAGCGTAAGGAAAGCCGGGGCTTGCATTTCACCATTGACTATCCTGACAAGGTCGAACTCGAGTAAGTCTATTCCTGCTTTTTTTCAGGCACCAACAGGATTTCCCTGACGTTGTTTTCTTCAATGAAACGCTTGGCTAGCGCCTGGACTGCCTTGACATCGATGGCTTCCACCCGTTTCTCGTAACCGTTGACCACGTCCATGCTATTTTTGTAATATGAGGTCATGGCCTGCATCCACCAGGCATTATCTTGCTTGCTTTCAGTGTATTGCTTGAGAAGGTTCAGTTTAACTTTTGACAGATCTTCCTCGGTGGGACCCTGATCGGCAATTTGCTTGATTTGTTCGTGCACGATGCCAAGCATACGTTTGTATTTTTCAGGATCCGTATTGAACATGATCGACAGTGATGCCAAATGAATGGGTTGATAGGAGCTTCCTCCACTTACGCTCACCCCGTAGCTACCACCTTCTTCTTCCCTGATGGTGGCGGTATACCGCAGGCGCAGGATGTTGCCAAGCGTAGTGACCAACAAGTTGTTGTCGAGGTTGTAGGGCTGGTTGATCAGATAATGGACATAGCAGGTGGTCTTGCCTACCTCCAATTTCTTCTCGATTTCCCGATAGAGAGGCCCTTTTATCGCTCTGATGTTGTTGTCTTTCCACATTTCCCGTTTCTTGATGGTCTTAAGCCCGCCCAGGTATGTTTCAATGAGGGGTTTGATGCTATCCTGATTGATGTTGCCCACGAATTCAAACGTGAAATCGGCTGGATTTGAGAATCGTTCACCAAACAATTTGTATAGTGGGTCAAATTGGATTTTTTTAAACGTTTCGACGTTTTGCAACAGGACGCGAGGATGGTATCCGTATGTAATGCCGTTTATTGAGTCATAGTAGGCTGTATTCGGATCGAGTGCCGCATTCTCCAGGCTGGTCATGTAGGAACTGACGTAACGGTTATAGGCGTTACTGTCCCTTCTGATTGAAGTGAAGTTCAGGTAAACCAATTGTAACAAGGTTTCTAAGTCCTTTACCGTTGACACGCCATTGAACCCTTCTCCGTAGGTGTCGATGTATGGACTCATCGAAGCGATTTTGCCGGTGAGCAGTTTATCCAGGGTGTTTTGATCCAGGTTGCCCAGGCCGCTTTGGCGAACCACCCTCGATGCATGGGTTATGGTGACAAGATCATTTTCGCTAACCAGGCTTGTTCCACCATCACTAAATGCCAACATCCTTATTTCATCTTCCTTGAGTCGGGTAGATTTCAAAATAACCTTTATGCCGTTGGATAACGTCCATTCGGTTGTGCCCAACGTTGGATTGGAAACAGCCTTCTTTACCTTGCCCCGTTTGATTTTTTTCTCGATAAGGGGTTTGTTGGTAAAGGATTCCTTCCGTGATTCCAATTTAAGCATAGCGGCTGCAGCCAGTTCTTCTTTGAGTTGTGCTTCAGTGGGAAGGGCAATGCCTTCCTTATCCGGAGCATACACAAAGTAAAAAAGGCTTTTGTTATTCAGGTAATCTGTGGCAAGTTTGTTGACTGCTTCAACGTTGATTTCCGGAAGAGCGTTTTTTGTGAATTCGTATTCCCATTCGATGCCAGGAATGCTTTCTGCATTCAGGAAATTACGGGCGTATTCGCTAACTAGTGATTTGTTTTTAACGTTCTTACGATCTCTGTAAGACGTTTCCAAACCGCTCAAAAGTGACAATTTGGCTCGGTCCAGTTCCGATTGGGTAAATCCGTATCGCTTAAGTAGTTCCACTTCTTTCAGCGTTCTTTCCCTAGCTTCCTTTTCCTTACCCGATACAGGTTCAGAGCTGAAAGCTAACACGTCCATGGTGCGCGTATATCCGCCAAAATCTCCACCCAAGCTGGAAAATGGGGCGTTTGGTTCGCGGGCGATTTCTTCAAACCGTTCATTGGCCATCATGATGAGAAGCCTGTTTTTCAGGTTGTTGAGGTATCCTTGTTCAGACAACCGGACGTCATCGCTTTGAGTACCAATCAGGTAATAGAGTATCACCTGTGTGGATTGCATTTCCTTATCCTTGAATATGCCGGTAACTGGTTCACTACGCATCGGAACCGAAAAATAGGTCCGTTCGGCAGGAGAAATAGGTGCCGGAATGTCTGCAAACAGTTTTTTTACCCGCGCTTCCATTTGGTCGACATCAATGTCTCCAACAATCAAGATGGCTTGCAGATCTGGTCTATACCATCTCTTGTAGTAGTTACGCAAGGTTTCGTGACTGAAGTTGTTGATGACAGCGGTATCGCCGATGATGTCTCGTTTGGCGTACTGGGAACCGGCCGTGATCAGAGCGTTTGACGCTTTCCACAAACGTTGCGATGCATCTTGTCCCTGACGCCATTCTTCTCGAATCACACCTCTTTCTTTGTCAATCTCATCGCTGTTCAGGGAGATGAAACTCGACCAATCGTGTAAGACCAGCAGGGCCGAGTCAATGATGCCGTCCCGGTAAGTGGGCACGTCGGAAAGGTTGTAGACGGTCTCATCCAAAGAAGTATAGGCGTTTATATTTGAGCCAAAACGTACGCCTATAGTTTCAAAGTAGTTGATCAGGCTTTTACCCGGAAAATGCTGGGTGCCGTTGAAAGCCATATGTTCCAGAAAATGGGCCAACCCGTTTTGGTCATCGTTTTCCAAAATGGCACCTACTTTTTGGGCAATGTAGAATTCAGCCCTCTCTTTGGGTTGTTCGTTGTGGCGGATGTAATAGGTCAGTCCGTTACTGAGTTTTCCGTAACGAATGGACTGGTCCACGGGTGTTGGAACCGGATTTTGACTGAAGAGTGGAGTGATTGATGCCAATAGCAGCGTTGCAATCATCATTATTCGAGTGTTCATCGACAATCTTTTTTGGGTGAATGGATATCTTCTGTTACGGAAGATTTATATGTGCAAATGTATAAAAATAAGTAAAAAAACAATTCATTGTTAAAAAAAGTATATCGTGCTTTCTGTGAGGTGGTTTTTACAGTTTTTCCTATCTTTGTCACCCTAAACCCGATATCATGACTATGAAACGTTACAAATTTGCCAACAATCTGACCGGGTGGGTCGTCTTTGCCATTGCTGCCGTGACGTACCTCCTGACCATAGAGCCCACAGCCAGTTACTGGGACTGCGGCGAATTCATCTCTTCAGCGTATAAACTTGATGTCGGTCACCCACCGGGAGCACCGTTCTTCATGCTTTTTGGCCGTTTCTTCGCCAATTTTGCCAGTGGACCCGACCAGGTTGCAGCCATGGCTAATGCCATGTCGGCCATTTTCAGTGCGTTGACCATACTTTTTTTGTTCTGGTCGATTACCCATCTGGCACGAAAGATAGTGGCCAAGGATGAAAAAAACATGTCCCTGGGTGAGATCATCACCGTCATTGGTGCCGGAGCGGTGGGCTCGTTGGCCTATACGTTTTCAGATACGTTTTGGTTTTCCGCGGTTGAAGGTGAAGTGTACGCCTTCTCTTCGCTGTTTACGGCCGTCGTATTCTGGGCCATCCTGAAATGGGAAGATGTGGCCGATCAGTCACATTCCGATCGTTGGATCATTTTTATCACCTACCTGATGGGTTTGTCCATCGGTGTTCACTTGTTGAACCTACTGTGTATTCCGGCCTTGGTTCTGGTCTTTTATTTCAAGAAGTCATCAAAAATCACAACCAAAGGGGCGTTGTTGGCCCTGCTTGGTTCTATTTTGTTGATTGCCCTGGTTTTGTACGGGGTTGTGCCGGGATTTGTAAAGGTGGCTTCTTGGTTTGACCTCTTGTTTGTCAATGTGTTAGGCTTATCATACAACTCAGGAGCAATCGCTTACGTGCTGGTGGTCATCGCTTCTATCATTTGGGGTTTATGGGAAACGGTTAAAGCGGTAAGTCCCATTCGAATGAAAGTGGCATTTGTTGTCAACATATTGTTGGTTGGTATCCCCTTCGTCGGGCATTCCTTTATCCTATGGCTGTTGTTGTCTGCTGCATTGATTGTTTTTGTCTTCAAATACAAGGGGCTTGACCAACGCATCATGAATACGTCTTTGCTTTGCATGATGGTCATGTTGATCGGATATGCCAGCTATGGCGTCACGGTGATCCGTTCGAGCGCCCAGCCCCCCATGGATCAGAACTCTCCGAACAACATGTTTTCGCTTGAAAGGTATCTGAATCGTGAACAATACGGAGAAACGCCGTTGTTGTATGGTAGAACGTTTGCATCCGATATCAACTGGGAATCCAAAGGAGGCAGCTGTGTTCCCGTTTACAAAAAAGGTTATGCCTTGTGGAACCAGGTTGCAAAGGACAGTCCCGAACAGAAGGACAACTATGTCATCAGTGGATACAAACAAGATCCTGAGATGGTACCGGCAACCTGCATGTTCTTTCCACGTATGCACAGCAATACGGAAAGCCACATCAGTGCTTATAAAGAGTGGAGCAACTTCAAGGGTACTCCTGTTGTCATAGACAGGTGTGGGCGTCAGATTACAGTGATGAAACCTACTTTTACTGAGAATTTCAGGTTTTTCATAAGCTACCAGGTGAACTACATGTACTGGCGTTATTTCATGTGGAATTTTTCCGGACGTCAAAATGACATCCAAGGAAATGGTGAGATCAACAACGGGAACTGGATAACCGGTTTGAATTTCATTGACAAAAACCTGGTTGGCGACCAGACCAATCTTCCTTCAGAAATGGCAAACAACAAGGGACGTAACACCTATTTCCTGTTGCCCTTGCTGCTGGGTCTTATCGGTTTGTTTTTCCAGGCATTTTCCGGAGACAAAGGTATTCAGGGCTTTTGGGTGACATTCTTCCTGTTCATAATGACAGGTATGGCCATTGTCCTTTACCTGAACCAGACACCCTACCAGCCTCGTGAACGGGATTATGCCTATGCCGGGTCGTTCTACGCTTTTTGTATATGGATTGGATTGGGTGTTCCCGGATTGGTCAAAGCCTTGAGAAAAGTGATGCCGCTCGTGCCTGCAGCCAGCTTGGCAACTCTGTCGTGCTTGTGCGTTCCTGCATTGATGGCCGCACAAAACTGGGACGATCATGATCGCTCCGATCGGTATGCCTGCCGTGACTATGCATTCAATTACCTGATGTCGTGCGATAAGAACGCCGTATTGTTCACAAACGGTGACAACGATACCTTCCCCCTGTGGTATGCACAGGAGGTGGAAGGATTCCGTACCGATGTTCGCGTGTGCAACCTGAGCTACTTGCAAACAGACTGGTATGTTAACCAAATGCGCAGACCGTATTACGAGTCAGACGCTCTTCCCATTTCGTGGAATACCTCAATGTATTCAAACGGCAAGCGGGATGTGGGTCGTATCATCAAACTGACCGATGACTCACTCAGTCTGGCTGAGGCTCTTGAATGGATCAAGACAGACGATCCTCGTTTCAAGCGCATTCCCGGTTATGACGAGTCGATTGACTTTATTCCAACCGAGAAGCTGTATCTGAACGTAGACAAGGAGCAGGTACTCAAGAACAAATACCTTGATTCCTCGTTTGCCAGATTCATCATTCCTCAGCTGAAAATCAACCTGACCGGCAGGGATTATTTGGGCAAGGAATCCATGATGATTCTGGAAATGTTGCAAACAAATCAATGGAAACGCCCACTTTGTTTTGCCATCACGGTTGACGGAGTCCAGTTCCTTGGATTAAAAGGTAATTTCCTTCAAGAAGGTTTAGCCTATAAA
The DNA here is from genome assembly GCA_964438045.1 of uncultured Bacteroidales bacterium. Classification (GTDB taxonomy): domain Bacteria; phylum Bacteroidota; class Bacteroidia; order Bacteroidales; family UBA1402; genus UBA8389. Next base: position 24,435 of record CAYTIY010000014.1, read on the forward strand.
ATTTCACCCATTCAGAGTGGAAACGGTGAGCCCACCATCAATACAAAAAAGATGTACGATTTATTGATGAACAAGTTCCGTTGGGCCAACGTGAAAGATCCTTCCCTATACCTGGATGAAACTCTCCTTAGGATGTGCACCACACATCGGTACATGATGGCCGGTTTGGCACAGGCACTGTTTAATGAAGGACAGTATGAAAAAGCAGAAAAAGTAATTGACAAGGCCATGGAAGAACTGCCTGTCAAGACGGTTCCTGTTCATTTCTCATTGGTTGACATGGCAAAGGTTTTGTACGCCATGAACAAGAAGGAAAAAGCCAGAGAGATCATCAAGACGGTTGCCGACAACAGTGTAGAATACCTCAACTGGACGTACAACCTGAAACCGTCTCAATACTCGTCGGCCTTCATGTTGGTCAATACTCATTTGTATACCATGCAGGAAATAATGCCCATTCTGACTCAATTCGACAAGGAATTACTGAATGTGTATATGCCGGTATTCCAAAAGCATGGGCAATTTTACCAACAGGCCTTGGCCACGAGAAATATGGGTGGGAGGGTTAGCCGCTAAGAGATGTTTATTGAGCAGTTACCCGAAGCAATTCGTTTTATTTACAAAGGGGTTCTTTGGAGGAAGGATCCTTCCGTAAAAAAAGTTTACCTGACTTTCGATGACGGACCAATACCCGAGGTGACACCTTGGGTATTGGACGTACTCGATACTTACGGCATCAAAGCCACTTTTTTCTGCGTGGGAGAAAATGTCATGCGATACCCTGAGATTTATCGGGAAATACTCCATCGAGGGCATCGTACAGGCAATCATACCTACAACCATGTACGTGGCTTGTTTAGAAATTCCGAACAATACCTGGCCAACATCGAGCTGGCAAGACAATGCATTGACAGTACGTTGTTCAGACCGCCACATGGTGACATGAAATGGAGCCAACTTAGAAAACTAAGAGAAAATTATCAAGTAGTCCAATGGGATGTCATTTCGAGGGATTACAACCCCGATTTGCAACCTGAAGAGGTATTGGAAATAGTCAAACGTTATGTGAGAAACGGCTCAATCATTGTGTTTCACGATTCCATCAAAGCTGAACGAAACATGAGGTATGCCATGCCCAAGGCTATTGAGTACTTAAAGGAGCGTGGCTTTGAGTTTGGGACGCTTTAAAAAAATACCTTTTTCACCCCTTCAAACGGTAGCTATTTCCCGGCAGTGATTCGATGAGGCCAGTCAACTGCATCTCCAGGGTAACAGAAAGTAATTCGGATGCTTTTAATCCACTTCTGGCTATCAGTTCATTGAGCGTGATGCTCTCCGAATCCATGAGAGCTATAATTCGTTGCTGTATGGGTGTCAACGTGGTGAACAGCGTCTGTTGGATGGGGTGGTTGTCATGTTCACAAATCCATCCAAGATCGGACATCACATCGTCTGCATTTTCAATCAACGTGGCTTTAAGACTCCTGATTAATCGGTTACAGCCAGCCGATCGATCATCACCAGGTCTGCCCGGATAGGCAAATACGGCACGGTTGTACTCAAATGCCCTGGAAGCCGTGTTGAGAGAGCCTCCCTGTCTGCCGGATTCCACAACGACACAGGCATCGCTCATTCCTGCCACAATGCGGTTTCTTTGTAGAAATCGCCAAGGTTCTGCGGGTGTGCCCGGAGAAAGTTCCGAGAACAGGCATCCGTTTTTTTGCATTTCAAGGGCTTCGTAACGGTGAAACTCGGGATAAATGCGATCAAGACCGTGTGCGAGAACAGCCACGGTTTGAAGCCCATTCTCCATGGCTGCGCGGTGAGCCGTTATGTCTATGCCGTAGGCAAGCCCACTGACTATGGTTGCGTCGGGAAGCCGGTCGGAAATAGCTTTCACGAGCCTGTGTGTCAAATCCTTGCCTTTTGGCGTTGATTTTCGGGTGCCGACAATGGAGATTATGTAGTTGCGATTGAGATTGGCCTTACCTTTCTTATAGACCAACAATGGACCGTCTTCGCATTCCGCCAATCGATGGGGATAATCCAGATCACCCAGAAAAGAAACGTCAATACCTTCTTTACGGCAGGTTGCAAGAACCTTTTCCGCCTGCTTCAACACTGTATCGTTGTTTAATACCTCCCTGAGTGATGAAGCGATGTTTTCCTCCTCCTGAAGAGCCTTGTTGTTGAACAAGATGTCGGGAGAACCGACTTGTTCCAGCAACGCTTTTGCCTCCGATGCCCTGGGAATGGGCAACAAGGAAAATGCAACCTGATACAGCCGATCTCCACTCATTAGAATCAGTCCGAAAGGGTTTCAAACAAGTTGTAGTCTGTCAATTTGCCGTGCACTAGACAAACGGAGTCAACCTTTGCTTTTACCACCAGTGCGTTGTCTGCTTCACGGAAGATGTTTTGATGGAAAACCCACCTGATGCCCTCTTTTTTCATGTCAACCGAAACATAAAAACGATCTCCGCTTTTCAAGGGTGTTTTGAATGCCATATCCAATCTGGCCACTACAAAGTCGATGCCGTTGTCGTGCAGATCGGAAAAACTGAGTCCAAGGGTGCTGATATATTCATGCCTGGCATGCTCCAGGTAATGCTGGTAGTTGGCATTGTTTACAATGCCTTGCAGGTCACATTCGTAATCTCTAACCTTAAACGAGAGGGTGTATTTTTCCATCATACGTTCTTAATTGAAAACCCAAATATAGGTAAAATAAACAATAATAAATAATAAAATAAATGTTTTCTCAACTGGCGGGTGCCATTTTGTAGAGTTTGTCGGAAGGTCTGATTTTGTCAGTCAGTGGAATGGAAATCGATTGTCCCTTGAACGCTTCTTCAACGGATACCCCGTCTACCCTTATCTCCGTGACCACAGTTTCTAGTGCGCCTGTGGTCGGTCCGGTGATTAAAATTTCGTCTCCGATGTGCAACGACTGGCTCTCCAGTCTGAACTCAGCCACTTTGAGTTTGGAAAAATACTTGATGCCTTTGCCAATCAAGATTTTACGCTTCGTGGCGGAAGATCCGTATTCGTGCGTCCATTCTCCGAGGCGTTGCCCTAGATAATAACCGTCCCAAAATCCGCGATTGAATACAGTCGATAACCGACGGTCCCAATCTTCAATGCGATCCTGAGAGAATTCGCCGCTGATGCATGCGTCAATGGCTTCCCGATAGCATCCGACTACCGTCTTGACATAATCGGCTCCCCTGGCTCTGCCTTCAATTTTAAAGACACGTACACCCGCATCCATCATCTTGTTCATAAAATGGATGGTTTTAAGGTCTTTTGGGGACATAATGTACTTATTGTCGATGTCCAGTTCCATGCCGGTTTCTCTGTCCTTGACGGTGTAACCCCTTCGGCAGATTTGGTAACATGCGCCTCTGTTAGCTGATGCGCCGTATTCGTGCAGGCTCAGGTAGCATTTTCCTGAAATGGCCATGCAGAGCGCACCGTGGGAAAACATTTCAATTCTCACCGGATTGCCGGATGGTCCGCACAGGTGATGATCGTGTATGTAGGAGTATATGGAAGAGACTTGATCCAAGTTGAGCTCTCTGGCCAATACGATCACATCGGCAAACTGGGCATAAAACGCCAACGCCTGTGTATTGGACACATTCAGTTGTGTGGACAAATGAACTTCCATTCCTATGGAACGGGCATAGACCATAGCAGCTACATCGGCAGCAATAATGGCGCTTATTCCAGCTTTGGAGGCTTCATCGACAAGGTGTCGCATGGCTGGCAGATCTTCTTCGTACAGTACGCTGTTAACCGTCAAATAGCTTTTGACCTCATTTTTTCTGCAGGTATCGGCCAGTTCGTGCAGGTCTTCGATGCTGAAGTTATCGGAAGACCGGGAGCGCATGTTCAGTTGCCCCACTCCGAAGTACACCGCATCGGCGCCTGCCTGAAAAGCAGCAGCCAACGATTCTCTGGAGCCAACCGGGGCCATTAGTTCAACATCCTTACGCGTCATTTTTGTGTGGGTTTTGCTTCTGCAAAAATACGAATACTGCCCGAATAATCGGGGTCGAGGTCGTCATTTGCCCAAAATTGGGTACTTTTGTGGCCTGATTACGAATTGAGTATGAAAATAGGAAATCTGGATCTTGGGCACGAACCGTTGTTGCTGGCACCCATGGAAGATGTCACTGACGTAGCTTTTAGGATGATGTGCAAGCGTTTCGGTGCCGATATGGTTTATACTGAATTTGTTTCTGCCGATGCGCTCATCCGGCACGTCAACAGTACCAAACAAAAGCTCAATATTCTGGACGAAGAACGCCCGGTAGCCATTCAAATTTACGGCAGGGATCCTGAATCCATGGTTGAAGCGGCTCAAATATGCGAAGAAGCCAGGCCTGATGTGATCGACATCAATTTTGGTTGCCCGGTAAAGAAAGTTGCCGGCAAAGGAGCAGGAGCCGGCATGTTGAGAGATATTCCCAAAATGTTGACCATTACACGGCGGGTTGTTGATTCGGTCAAACTTCCGGTAACTGTGAAGACGCGACTGGGCTGGGATGATTCCTCCAAAATTATTGTGAACCTGGCCGAATCGCTTCAGGATTGCGGCATTGCCGCACTATCCATTCATGGTCGTACCAGGGCACAAATGTACACCGGTGAAGCTGACTGGACGTTGATTGGTGAAGTCAAGCACAATCCGGTCATCCGTATACCGATTATCGGAAACGGCGATGTGACTTCGCCCGAAATATGTCGTCGCCGGTTTGATGAAACAGGTGTCGACGCAGTCATGATCGGGCGCGGAAGCATCGGTAGACCTTGGATATTCGATGAAATAAAGCACTTCCTCTCAACCGGTGAATTGGTTTCCAACGCGGCAGACACCGACAATGCCGACGTGCCCTATTCAGCGTTGTGGAAAAGGGAAATATTGAAACAGCAGGTACTGGATAGTGTCAAACGCTTGGATGAACGAAGAGGCATACTGCACATCAGAAGGCACCTGGCAGCAACACCCTTGTTCAAGGGCATCCCCAATTTCAGGGATACCCGGGTTGCCATGCTCAGGGCGGAGACCCTTGAGGAATTGTTCGGGATTATCGACTCAATAAATTTCTGAAGCCACCCTGCGCACACTGTCCGTAGCCATCATGGTGTAGAAATGCAGACTGGGTACACCCAGTTTCACCAGTTCCTTTGACTGTTGGGTACACCACTCGACACCGACTTCAACTGCTTCTGCGTCTGTCTTGCAACGGGCCAATTCGTTTGACAGCACCTCCGGTAGGTCAACGTGAAAAATCTTGGGAAGCACATTCAGTTGGTTGAGCAGGGTGATGGGTTTCAATCCGGGTATGATGGGAACGTTGATGCCCTCTCTGCGAGCTGCTTCCACAAAGTCAATGTATTTTTGGTTGTCAAAAAACATTTGGGTAACCAAGTAGGAGGCACCTGCTTCTACCTTGACCTTTGCCCAATGCAGATCAGAGGCCAGATTCGGAGCTTCCTCGTGCTTTTCCGGGTAACAGGCCATGCCGTAAGAAAAGGGCGCACCGGGCTTTCTTATGGGTGTCCCATCAACAAAGAAGCCTTGGTTGAACGCATTCACCTGTTGCTGCAGGTCGGTTGCGTGGGCATGACCAGTGGGTGCGAACGCTTTTTCGTGCTTGGCCTTGTCGCCCCGCAACAACAACAAATCGGTAATGCCCAGAAACTGTAGGTCGATGAGCACATATTCGGTTTCTTCCTTGGTGAAGCCACTGCATAAGACATGCGGAATCACAGGAATGTTGTATTTGTTCAAGATGGCGGCAGCCACAGCTACGGTACCCGGACGGTGCCGTTCGGCCTGTTGCTCAAACAAGCCGTTCGGCAAAGGGCGAAAAACAACTTCGCTACGGTGGGTCGTGATGTTGATGTATTTGGGGCTGAATTCTCGCAGCGTATCGATGGTTTTGTATACCCCTCCAATACCGTTGCCTTTCAATGGGGGAAGTAATTCAAACGAAAAGGCGGTTTTTTCGCTGGCTAGGATTTCGTTGATAACACTCATACTTATTTATGACGTTCTAATTGAATCTGATAATTGGTTTCGTTGTTCAGAATCTCCAGCGCTTTGACCAGTGACTCGTTCTCTGTCCACATAACCCGGTAGTATTCAGTTGATTTCCAAAGGTCGCGTATCATATAAGCCTTCAGTTGCTTTTTCAGCAAGGCCTTGTCTGATTGCAAATCCTCGTCCGTTAGTTTCACCTTTTCGCGTTGCGCAAACCCGATCAATTCATTTATCGTGGCATCGGTCACCACATAGTTGGCCAGAAAACCGTCAGAGTTCTTGTAGGTGTCCATCAATTTCTTTCGGTGAGCGTCAACGTATTGAAGGCTGAATTGGTTTAGGATGCCCGATGTTGAAAGGGTACGGTGAAGCTTTGTGTATCGGGTTGTATCGTAGGGGACAAAGATATCGGGCATGATACCGCCTCCTCCATAGATGGTGCGTTTGTTCACCAATGTCAGTGTCTTGAGTGAATCCGGGAAATGGATGCTGTCGGCATGGATCATTTCTCCACGGTTGTACCGATCAATGAGGTCTTTATCGTAATTCTCCGCATTTTCGTAGGGCTTTTGGATAAACCGACCACTGGGGGTGAAATACCTGGAGATGGTTAATTTCAAGGTGGAGCCATCGGTCAAGGGGATAGGCTGTTGCACCAACCCTTTACCAAAACTACGGCGGCCAATGATCAACCCTCTGTCCCAATCCTGAACGGCACCGGCCAGAATTTCGCTGGCAGAGGCGGAATATTCGTCAATCAGGATTACCAGTTTTCCTTTTTCGTACAGGCCTTTATCCTTGGCAAGACTATTCATGCGGGGGCTGCTTTTTCCGACGGTGTAAACAATCAATTTGCCGTCGGAAAGAAACTCGTCGGCCATTTGGATGGCAGCACCCATCAACCCGCCTCCATTCGATTGAAGGTCGAGCACAAGGTCTTCCATTCCCTTTTCCATCAACGAAAGAAAAGCCTCCCTGAACTCTTGAAGCGTTGTCGACCCGAAACGGTTCAGTTTGATGTAACCGGTGTTTTTGTCAACCATGAAGGAGGCGTCCACGCTGTAAATGGGGATTTTATCACGGATAATCCGAAATTCAAGCAACGCAGGCTGGTTCTTACGGAGCACCTCCAGTTTGACCTGGGTGCCTTTTGGACCCTTAAGGCGTTTGATCACGTCTTTGTTGGCCATTTTTATACCAGCTATCAGTTCGCCCTCCACTTTTATGATGCGGTCCCCTGGCAACAACCCTACTTTTTCAGATGGCCCTCCGGTGATGACTTCCACCACAAACAAGGTGTCATTCATCATATTGAATGAAATGCCGATGCCGTCGAAGCCTCCTTGCAGGGGTTCATTCATTTCGTTCATTTCTTCAGCCGTCATGTATGCCGAATGTGGATCCAATTTGGCCACCATGGCCTTGATTGCTTCCTCAACCATCAGCTTGGAGTCGACATCATCCACGTAAGCCCGTTCAATCGCTGTCAACGCCAGGTTTAGTTTCATAGCCTGGTTCGCATTCCTGTTTTGCGCAACTGTGTTGAACACCATGGCTGATGCAACCAGGAAAGCAGGGATACTTTTTGTAAAGTTTCTCATCGTTTTAACTGTTTATAAACGGCCTCAGGCACGTAGGCGCTGATGTCTTTGTGGTATCGTAGCAAGTCCCTAACCATGCTGGACTGGATAAACGACAGGGACGGTTCGGTAAACAGACATACGGTTTCAAGCTCCGATAGATGCCTGTAAATATCCGAAAGTTGGCGTTCGTATTCAAAGTCGGTAATGGAGCGCACTCCCCTTAAAATGAAACCGGCACCTTTTTCATGAGCCAGTTCCACGGTCAACCCGTCGTAACAACAGACTTCCACCTTGTGGTTTTCCGCATAGCAGGCTTTGATCTGTTCCAACCGCTCTTCCAGTGTAAAAAACGTTTTTTTTTCCGCATTCACCCCGATGGCGATGATCACACGGTCGAACAGCTTGAGGCCTCGTTCAACAATGGAGGCGTGCCCCAACGTGAAGGGGTCGAATGTTCCCGGAAACAATGCCGTTCTCATGCTTGTTGGTCTTCGTCCAAAATTAAGTTCTCAATGATGAACTGCTGACGCTCAGAGGTGTTCTTACCCATGTAGAATTCAAGCAGTTCCTTTACGACGTCTTCCTTCCTCAGGCTGACACGATCCAGACGA
>CAYTIY010000015.1:0-31972 GCA_964438045.1 uncultured Bacteroidales bacterium
ATCTTCCTTAACCTTAAATCTAATACCATGAAAAACACAGTACAAAGATACAGCACCTTCGGCCACCCGTGCAAGTTTTTTGCCAAGAAAATTACTGGTATTAACACGATTTAACTAAAGGTGTACTTCGTACACTTATCATTCCTCAAAAACCAAATCGCAATGCGCTGACAATCTGCATTTTAAAAAATACAGCGCTATATACTAAAAAACCGATGAGATTGGGAATAAAAAAAACATGTTTAAAAACACAAACCAAGTCAGTCTTCTTCCTCCATGGCATCGACCGTAGCTGAAGCAAAAACCAGGTTTCCGGCGCACAATTTGTTGTAAATTTTCAGACACGCATAAGCGTCGAGCGCGGCGTAATTTTGTTGTCCGGTGGAGAGTTCGTGCGCCTCCCAATTTGACAATCGCTGCGACTTGGAAATCTTTTTCGAAAACAGCAACGCATAAATTTTTTGCAGACTGCTGTCCTCAATACCAAAGTACTTGACAAAATCTTGCAAGTCTATGAACCCCTCAGTCATCAACTCCATGTTTCTTGCACGCAGCATCATGAAATCATCCTTGAGCGACAAACCAATCTTCTTAATTGACGGATTGCCAAAAAACGCATTGATCTCATCGGGCAGGCCAATCAGGTTGAGCCTGAAAAGAAAACACACATCATCGGTTGAAACCTGCAGGAGTGCCACCTTGTTTTTTTTACCTTTGGAAAAAACAGGTTTTGTTTCCGTATCCAATCCAACAATGCGCTGGAGGTTCAAATACGACATGGCTTTTTGCAAGGAAGCCGACGAATCGACCACGATGATCGAACCCGGGTAGAATTCCAGCGGCAATTCACTGATAGCCTCCTTTGATATGCTGGTTGGGTATGTCTGCATGGTCAATAATCTTCATTTAACATCACGTCCGTTCCATCGTATCTGATGGCGTGCAAGGCCCTCAGCACATGCAATAGCGCCGGACCCCATTCCTGTCCGAAATGTTCCCTGCAACGATACAACGCATCAAGCATGGATTCTTCAAACCCTTGACGGAATACCTCGACAAAATCAAACATTTCCTGCCACAAATCGGCCAGGCGTTCCGAGACAGATGCGGCAACCGCCCCGTCTGCCAACGCAATGTCAGGATGAAACACCTCGACGTATGCATCATCGGGTCCGAACAACGAAGCCAAACAATCGGCCAAAAGGCCATATTGCGTTTCTGTAGCGAAGGTTTCCAGCCCATCCTCATCGACAGGTTCAACCTGCGGCAGCAACGAACCTTTTAGGTACAGGAGCGGCAACAGCCTAAGCAATAATTCGAGCAGCTTGCCCTTTTCCAGTTGCTCCGGGTTCTCCAACACCTGACAATACGATTTTGCCACAGCCAGGAACTCTAGCGTGTTCTTGGAATAAACAGGTGAAGATGAGGGAGATTCAGACATGACGGGTTCAGGGTATAATTTTGGCAAAAGTACAAAAAAAAACCGTCTCGCATAAAAACAACACCCTGCGAAATGAGGGTATAGCGCAGGAAAAATCCTTATCTTTGCAGGAGTATCCGTGAACCGATTAAGTGTTATGAGCAAACAACCCCGAAAAAACCAACCTGTCACCCCGAGGGAGTTGCCACCCTTTGTCCGCTTTTTTACCAAAAAGGAAACCCGAATGGTGTCGGGTATACTATTGACTGGTATAGCAGCGTACCTGAGCGTGGTGCTTGTATCATTTTTATTCACCGGAAGTTCCGATTTCAGCAAGGTTAACAACCGTTCACTGATTGAGCTCGGGTCTAATCCTGGCGAAATTCGAAACATAGGTGCAGCAATTGGAGCCTGGGTTGCCAATACGATTATCAACCGCTGGTTTGGACTACCTTCATTTTTTGCACTGGTATTTGTCTGGTTTTGCGCCCTCCGCTTGTTGGGCATCGGCAAAACATCGCTCCTCAAGGTCTTTTTTCTGTGCACACTGGGATTGATTTGGTTTTCCCTGGCGCTGGCCTTTTTCTTCAAACCGATCTATGAAGATACATTTATGATGTGGGGCGGAGAGTTGGGCTACAACCTCAGCCAATGGCTTGACGCGCGCATTGGATGGCCAGGCATAGTCATAGCGCTATTCAGTTCACTCCTCGTCTTTCTGGTAGTAGCAAGACTGGCCCGGTTACCTTTTCTTTCCAGGCAGCATCTTGTGGGAAACAAAACTTCCGAAACAAAACAAGACCAATCTGCAACCGAAGATGGAACTTACCCCAACGAATTCGAGGAAAGTTGGACTGGCAAAGAACAACACCAACAACCGGTGAACCAAACAGACATCACTGAAGAACCACCCGTCGAGAACATCATCATTGAAAAACCCGCTTCAAACACACCCGTCGTGTCGGCAGAAATTCCTACCAACGACGTCGATTTCGAAATCCGCGTGGGTGGCGAGGACAATTCAGAGGAAGAGCCCGATGAGTTGTACACAGAATCACTGGGAGCACTTCGTCCCAAACCATCAGCAGACAGCTACGATGCCTCCGACCTGGGCGAGTACGACCCCAAATTGGACTTATCCGGATACAAATACCCTGACGCCCGACTGCTGACTCAGTACGAAAATCCTGAAACCATTGTAAATACTGAAGAGCAGAAGAGTAACAAGCGTCGTATCCAGGAAGTACTGGAACAATTCAGTATCCGCATCAGTTCCATCACAGCAACCGTGGGTGCTACAGTCACCCTATACGAAATTATTCCGGAACCGGGCATCCGCATTTCCCGCATCAAAAGTTTGGAAAATGACATCGCCCTGAGCCTGGCTGCTCTTGGCATCCGCATCATCGCCCCCATCCCCGGCAAGGGCACCATCGGTATCGAAGTGCCGAACCGCGACCCACAGATCGTCTCCATGCACAGCGTGCTCAGTTCAAAGAAATTTACTGAAACGAAGCACGAATTGCCCATGGCCTTGGGAAAGACCATCACCAATGAGGTGTTCGTAGTCGACCTGAGCAAGATGCCGCACGTTCTGGTGGCCGGAGCTACCGGACAAGGAAAGTCTGTGGGACTGAACGCCATGATCACGTCGCTGCTCTACAAGAAGCACCCATCCGAATTGAAATTCGTTCTGGTCGACCCCAAAATGGTGGAATTCAACATCTACTCAACCATTGAGAAGCATTTTCTGGCCAAGTTGCCCGACGACAGCAAGGCCATTATAACCGACTTCACCAAAGTTATCCAGACGCTCAACTCGCTCACCCGTGAGATGGACGACCGTTACAACCTGCTGATGATGGCCAATGTGCGCAACATCAAGGAATACAACACCAAGTTTATCAGCCGGCACCTAAATCCGGAGAAGGGACACAAGTTCCTGCCCTATATTGTGGTGGTTATCGATGAGTTCGGCGACCTGATCATGACAGCCGGTAAGGAAATAGAAATGCCTATAGCCCGCATTGCCCAGAAGGCCCGTGCGGTGGGAATCCACATGATTATCGCCACCCAGCGGCCCACAACCAACATCATCACCGGTACAATCAAGGCCAACTTCCCGGCCCGCGTGGCTTTCCGGGTTATTTCCGTAACGGACTCGAGGACAATCCTCGATGCATCCGGGGCCAACCAACTGATCGGCCGGGGCGACCTCTTATTCTCACAGGGCAGCGACCTGACCCGTGTGCAATGCGCCTTCATTGATACGCCTGAAGTTATCAATGTGACCAACTTCATTGGCCAACAACGCGGGTATCCCACCGCCTTCTACCTGCCGGAACCCACCATTGAGGGCAGCGCCGGCGGAGGCACCATCGATCTGGGCGAACGCGATCCTCTGTTTGAGGAGGCAGCCCGGCTCATCGTTATTCACCAGCAAGGATCCACCTCACTCATCCAACGCAAGTTCTCCATCGGCTACAACCGTGCCGGACGCATTGTCGACCAGTTGGAATCGGCCGGCATCATCGGCCCGAACGAGGGCAGCAAGGCCAGGCAAGTATTGGTCGAGGACGAGATCCAACTTGAGAACATCTTTGCCCGCATGGGAATTGGACAAAACTGACAACACATCACATCTGACAAGCACATTTATGATGAAACGAGTATTTTTATTTTGCCTTACCTGCCTGCTCAGTCTTTCGGCCTGCTTTTCACAACAGGACGCCAAAGCTGTCAACATCCTGAACAAGGCATCTGCCGCCTACCTAAAAGCCGGTGGCGTGAAAGCCGCCTTTTCGATTCAACTCCTGCAGTCTAAAGGCGTCAAGGGCGAACGGGTTCATGGTTCCATTCGCCTGAAAGGTCAGAAATTCAAGCTGGAAGTGGAAGATATGACCACCTGGTTTGACGGCAGCAATCAATGGGTCTATTTGAAAAGCAATCAGGAAGTGAACGTAAGCAATCCCACCGAAGAAGAATTGCTCACCATCAACCCCATCAACGTATTCCAATTGTACAAGCATGGTTACTCCTGCTCCTACAAAGGCACCGGCACCAGTTCCGGATTGCCTGTACACAACATCCTGCTTGCACCTAAAAACAAATACAGTCAGGTATCCGGCATCCAGGTAGCATTCGATAAGAATTCCCTGCGTCCGGTTACCATTGTTATCACCAACAAGGACAAATCGGGAACCACGGTGAGCATCACGTCCTACCAGGGTGGCAACACATTTGCCGACAGCCAGTTTGTCTTTCCGGCCAAAGAATACCCCAGCACGCAAGTCATTGATCTCAGATAAGTACCACTATGACAACCAACAACGAACACGCCCACTGCCTCATTATCGGATCGGGCCCAGCCGGTTTTACGGCTGCCATTTACGCGGGTCGCGCCAACCTGTCTCCCGTATTGTATGAAGGCATGCAACCAGGTGGACAGTTGACCACTACGACGGAAATTGAGAACTTCCCCGGTTATCCCGAGGGTGTGACCGGAAACGACATGATGGAAGACCTGCGCAAACAGGCTGTCAAATTTGGTACCGACGTACGTTGGGGTGTTGCAACTGCCAGCGATCTTTCCCAGGCTCCCTACTCAGTCACCATTGATGGGGAAAAGACCATCACGTGTGATGTGTTGATTATAGCCACAGGCGCCACGGCCAAATACCTGGGATTGTCCGATGAAGCCAAGTACCAGGGAATGGGCGTCTCCGCCTGCGCTACTTGCGACGGCTTTTTCTACCGCAAAAAACAGGTAGCCGTTGTGGGCGGAGGCGATACAGCCTGCGAGGAAGCAACCTACCTGGCCGGATTGGCTTCTCATGTGTACCTCATTGTACGAAAGCCTTTCCTGAGAGCATCCAGGATTATGCAGGAACGGGTGTTGTCCAATCCGAAGATTACGGTTCTTTTTGAACATGAAACCGTTGGTTTATTCGGAGAAAACGGTGTAGAAGGTGCTCACCTGGTAAAACACCGCGGCCAACCGGACGAGTCAACCCTGGATATCGCAATAGATGGGTTTTTCCTGGCGATTGGACACAAACCGAATTCGGATATTTTTGCACCCTTCCTTGAGGTGGACGAAGTGGGTTATATAAAAACCATCCCCGGCACTCCCAGGACCAATATTCCCGGTGTATTTGCAGCAGGTGACGTGGCTGATCCGCACTACCGTCAGGCTGTGACGGCTGCAGGAAGCGGTTGTGCAGCAGCGATAGAGGCCGAACGTTACCTTTCCGCCCAATCGCATTGAAGATTCCCCTGCCTTCCACGCGTTGGCAGACTTGGCGTTTTTTGAATAAAAAATGGCAGAGTGTAATTGTATATTCATTTACAATTTACTACCTTTGCACCTCGATTCGAGTAAGGTAAACAAGCGGCGCTGCATGTAGCATCCCACCTTCCGGAGTATAACTAGATAAACAATACGTCCATGTACGCAATTGTAGAAATCGCAGGACAACAATTCAAAGCCGAAGCAGGCAAGCGGTTGTATGTCCATCGTCTCGAAGCTGAACGCGGTTCAGTGGTTGAATTTGAAAAAGTGTTGTTGATTGATGCCGACGGCAAGGTGAAAGTGGGTGCCCCCACCGTTAAAGGAGCCAAGATCGTTTGCGAAGTGCTTTCACACGTCAGAGGTGACAAAGTGCTCATCTTCAAGAAAAAACGCAGAAAAGGGTTCCGTAAGTTGAACGGTCACCGTCAGTGCTTCACTGAAATCAAGATCAACGAAGTAGTAGCTTAATCCGAAAAAACTCAGAACAATGGCACATAAAAAAGGCGTCGGTAGTTCAAAGAACGGCCGCGAATCAGAAAGCAAGCGATTGGGCGTAAAGAAATTTGGCGGTGAAGTTGTCGTTGCAGGAAACATCCTGGTTCGTCAGCGTGGCACCGTTCATCATCCGGGTGAAAACGTGGGTATCGGCAAGGATCACACGTTGTTCGCACTGGTCAACGGAACCGTGGTTTTCCGTCGCAAGAAAGAAAACCGTTCCTTTGTTTCTGTTGTTCCCGCCGAATAACAGAATAGTATACGACATTCAGAGAGGATATTCATAGCCATTGGCTATTGGATGTCCTCTTTTTTTATTCCCCGGGTTTATTTAAAAAATCCTAAGATTTATTCGTGAAGCGGGCTCTTTTTGGTCACAGTCGTTATCTTTGGTGTACCAACCACTCCAACGTCTATGATTATTCCCCCACACATACATGCACCCAATGTCAATTTCCAGCCTGCCTCCAGCAAGCGAACGTCAACCCACCCTCGTAAACGTCGCTTTGCGGTGTTGGCATTATTCCTTTCCTGCCTCCTTCTAACCTCTTGCAACGTATTGAAAGCTTCCAACAACTGGTTGGAGCCCTACGAGCTTACATGGACGCGCACCAGTCGAAATGCAGGCGAAAGCATGCCATGTGGCGGCGGTGACATTGGCTTGAACGTATGGGTGGACAACGGAGACATCCTTATTTACATGGCGAAAAGTGACGCCATCGATGAGGTCGGACTTCAACCAAAAATTGGCAGACTCAGAATCCGACTCTCCCCCAACCCTTTCACCAATCACACTGAGTTCAGTCAGAACCTCAACCTGCGTGAAGGTTGCGTGGAAATCTTTGGCGAAAACTATGGTATGAGATCGAAGGTTACTGTTTGGGTGGATGTCAAACGGCCTGTCATCAACATTGATGTTGCCAGTAATCAAAAATCGGACGTGGTGGTCAGTTACGAGAATTGGCACCAAGATGATGTCACTTTTGTAGCCAACAAGACAGGAATCCTGTTCTATCACCAGAATTTGAGCACGAAAACGTGTTTCGACCAACTGATACATCAACAGGGATTGACTGCCGTCAATGGACAGCTCAACAATCCGCTCAAAGACAGGATTTACGGAGGACTGCTCAGGGGCACGAACATGACCTCAGACAGTCTTGCCAGCGGACGGTATGCCGGTACGGACTATATGGGATTGAAACTGAAAAGCATCAAACCGGCCACACGTCATAAACTGGAGGTGGTGCTGCATGCCCAAAAGGCCGAGGTGCTTGATGAATGGGAGGCCGGGTTGGCCGCTGCCATCAAGGATGCTTCAGCCAATGTCAGAACAGCCCGAAAGGCATCCCGGGAATGGTGGGAACGCTTTTGGGAAAGAAGCTTCATTCGTATCGGTGATGAGGACGGGAATCATTCATCGAAGCCCTGGCTAGTTGGCCGTGATTATCAAATGTACCGATACCTGATGGCGTGCAATGCGGGCGGTAGTGTTCCGACAAATGCAAACGGAGGCATGTTCTCGTACGATCCTCCGTCAGCCGACTCGTTGCGGCCCCTTTCTCCCGATTTTCGCCGTGCTGACGAAAAAGGATTTACGGCAAAACGCCAGCTTCTTTTGCATTGGCCCTTGCTGAAAAGCGGTGATTTCGACTTACTGAAACCTCAACTGGATTTTTACCTGAAAAATTGGGAAAACGCAGAAATCCGTACAAAAACCTACTGGGGACATGACGGTGCATTCTTTACGGAGCAGATGGAACTTTTCGGGCTTCCCGTCGAAACGGTTTACGGATCAGGTCGACCCACTTTTTACGATCCAGGGGTGGAATACGACCGAGCCAATGAATACCTGTGGGACAATGCATTGGGATTTTGTTTGATGATGCTCGACGAACAGCAACATACACGTTCGGACAGCACAAATTATATTCCTTTCATTGAAAGTTGCCTTCGTTTTTTCGACAATCACTACCAGTATCTTTCCGAACGCAGGACTTTGGACAAACTGGATGGAGCTGGACACCTGATTCTATATCCGGGTACAGCCGGAGACACGTATAAGATGGCAACCAACTCAACCAGCACGGTAGCCGGTCTAAGAACGGTTATCGACCGATTGTTGAAATTGGACAGTGCGCATCTGCCAACCGAAACCCGCCAATACGTTGAGGGGCTTTCAAGCCGCATTCCTCCGCTGACTTTTCGTGAAAGGGACAGCTGTAAGGTCATCGCTCCGGCTAAATCGTACGAACGCATGAGCGGAACCGGTATGCCTCAACTCACTCCTGTTTTCCCTTACAGTCAATTCGGCATTGGGAGATCCGACCTTCAAGTGGCCATCGATACTTGGAAAAAAGGATACGAGACATCTGAACAGCGACAGGATTTGGGCTCTGTTTATTGCGCCAGGCTTGGCTTGCAACAGGAGGCTACAGATCTGACACTGGAAAAGCTGGGGCTGGATTCCACTAATCTTTTTCCGATATTCCGGGATACCATCCATGATGGTACTCCTGATTTAGCCGGGATTGGATCCGGGGTAGTCGGCCTGCAGGAAATGCTGCTGCAAACGAATGGCGACAGTATTTACCTCTTTCCGGCCTGGCCCAGGGAATGGGATGTCACATTCAAGCTTCACGCTCCGCTCGAAACAACTATTGAAGCAACCTGGAAGGGAGGGAAACTCGAGAATCTGTCTGTTACACCCATTGAACGGCGCCAGGATATCGTCAATTGCCTGGACAGCCAGCCCTGACACCTTTAAAAACGGCCCAAAAAAAACGCCCCCGAAAATCGGAGGCGTTTTTTTTAATTGGTTTTCGTTAGTGTCGCAAATTTCCTGCCGTATTCCATACAGCCGTCCAATACATTCTTGTCCGGTCGCCAGTTTACCGCTATGGGTTCCATGAAGATCTCAAAACCAGCTTCCTTCAGTCCGTTTTGAATCATTTTGGAAGCAACGTCGTGCCAACCATACGTGCCGAAGCTGGCGGCTTTCTTGTTTTTAAATTTCATGCCTGTAATGAATTCCATCAACCCGGCTATGGTGTACAAAACTCCATTGTGAACGGTGGGTGAACCGATCATGATTGCCTTCGATTTGAATATTTCCGTAATTAAATCGCTCAAGTTGGTCGAAGACGCACTCAACAGCTTCACGTTTACAGTCGGATCTGCCGATGTGATACCCTTGACAACGGTTTCAGCAATTGACTGGGTGCCGTGGTACATGGAGTCATAAATGATCGTGATCTGGTTTTCCTGATAACCGGCAGCAAAAGCCGCGTATTTTTCCAGAATCTGGGCTGGATTATCCCTCCAAACAATACCGTGGCTTGTGCAAATACACTCGATGGTCACATTCATCTGTTTGATCTCATCCAACTTCCTTGCTACCAAATGACTGAAGGGGGTTACGATGTTGGCGTAGTATTTGTATGTCTCGGCCCACAACTCACCCTGATCGACAAGGTCGTTGAACAGGAGTTCCGAACAGTAATGTTGTCCGAAAGCGTCGTTGCTGAACAGGATATTGTCACCGGTAAGGAAACAAAACATGCTGTCTGGCCAGTGGATCATGGCAGCCTGAATAAACACGAGTTCCTTGCCGTTTCCAAGGTCTATTTTGTCACCCGTCTTGACCGGTATCAGGTTCCAATCCTCACGGTGGAACAACCCCCTCAACGATTTGACACCGTTTTCGGTACAATACACGGGCGTGCCCGGAATTAAGTCGAGCAATTCGGAAAGGGCACCACTGTGGTCGGGCTCAGCATGGTTAACCACAATAAAATCAATCCGTTTCAAGTCAATCTCACTGGCAAGATTTTGGATAAATTCATGGGTAAATGGCTCATATACTGTATCGATCAAACCCACCTTTTCTTCAAGGATAAGGTAGGAATTGTACGAAGATCCCCTGTTTGTGGTAAATTCCGATCCGTGGAATTCCCGCAGGTCCCAATGGTTCTTTCCAACCCAAAATACGTTATTCTTTATTCGCTTTTTCATAAGATCTCGGTTTTTCCAAACGTTCAGATTGACACGCTGTATCAGATGCAAAAATAGAGAAAATCATCCGAATTCGGATCACCCACACTTATTTTAACAAGTATAAAATTGGTATATTTTTCAGTAATCTGACCTCTCAGGCATCATGAAGAAAAAAGTCCACATGTGAAATTGGCAGGGAAACATAAAACACGCTGCCTTTCCCCAGTTCACTCTCAACCTGAATGGTGCCTCCCAACATCTCCACATAAGCTTTTGAAATGGAAAGGCCCAATCCGGCTCCTTCGTACATGCGCTGATGTGATGCATCCACCTGAACGAATCGATCAAAAACAGCCTGATGCATGCTGTTTGGAATACCAATTCCGGTGTCCTTAACGGCCATCTCCAACCGTTCCTTTGTCAGGTTACAGCGAAATTCCACAAAACCCTGTGACGTGTATTTGATGGCGTTGTTAATCAAGTTGGCAGCGATCGAATATACTTTCTCCTTATCGGACCGGATGTAAATCAATGATTCGGGCATGTTCCATTTGCGTATAAACAACAAGCGTTTTTCATCGGCCATTTTCTTATGAACAGTAAAAAGATTCATGAACAATTCCTGAACATCAAAATCGGAGTAATTTGGAATTGTATAACCAGCCTCAATCTTCGACAAGTCTACGATATCGCTCAAGGTGTTCAGCAATCGTTCGCTGCTGTCCTTGACAATTTTCAGGTAGTCTGCCCGTTCGCTTTCTTCCAAATCTGTTTCTTGCAGTAAGGAAACAAAACCCAGAATGGTATTCATCGGAGTCCGTATTTCGTGACTCATATTGGCCAAAAAAGCCGATTTCAGCCGATCACTCTCCTGTGCCTTGTTTTTGGCGTTGACCAACTCCCGTTCAATCTGTCGATGATGGGTCACATCCCTGGCACTTCCAACGATTCCCACCATATTGCCTTGTTCGTCAAAAATTGGAGACTTGCGCACGTCGAGCTCCTTCATTTCACCTCCAACGCAAAGATATTCATCAGATACAAGGGGACACCGGGTCTCCATGACCATACTGTCAGACCATTCGCTTTGAGACCAAAAATCGGGTGTTGTTGCTGCCGTTTCTTCATGAGGGCACGATTCCATCTGAAAATCATTGAGGGTTTTTCCGATTGGATCGTTGGTATTGTCCACCAGTAGCACTTCTTCAGACAACGACTTGTTTACAAACGTAAAGCGCATGTCAAGGTCTTTTGCCCACAACATATCGGGCATATTGTCGGCCAACAGCCTGAACAAGCTGTACAATTCACGGTATTTCCGTTCTTCAGCCTTAATCTTTGTCTGGTATGTAGCTTGTTCGGTAATGTCCCTGATTACAATGACACGACTCCCCTGCATGGCTTTTACGGATTCTTTTGTGACATGGAAAACGGGAGAACCTTCCACATCCAGTTTGACCACAACCGTTTTAGCATCAGATAGAATGGCTTCTTTCAATCCGGATCGGTCCGGAGCAACATGGTTGATATCCACACCCATCTTTTTTGTTGCAGAAATTCCCAACATGACCTTGGCCTTTTTGTTGATATCCTGTACCCTGTTCAGATGATCCAACATCAAAATGCCGTCCGGCAACATTTCCACCAGTAATTCCCGTGCAACCGGCAGTGTATTGTAAAACCCTGAATAATAGAAGGCCACCGTGAACAATGTACCGCTTATCAAGATCATAAATGGCAACAGTTTGATAATTAAATCATTGTTGATTCCAGACAAATACAGTATGCTGGTAATGATGGGTAGAGCTGCTGCACCGGACAGCAACCAGATTTTACGACGCAAGAGGTGCCGTTTGATGACAAGATACCGTATCAGTGATCCCGTGGCAAATCCAAGCATCAGATAACTGTATAACACAACCCCAATCCAGAACCCCACTCCCCGGCGGTATAGGATCAAGTCATTGGTTTCAGGCAAGGGATCCAATCCGGTCCACATGAGGTGGTGTCTATCGTTTGACCAAACCAACAATACCGTGATCACAGGAACGACAAACAAAAAAATGGTTTTACTGAATGTAGAGAATTGTTGGTTTCCCACATACCGTTTGATAAAAACCAGGTATTGAACCGGAGAAATCGTCACAAACAGATAAGACGACTTCGACCACAGCAATTTTGTAGAAACATCTGTAGCAACAGTCTCGCAGAACAACATGAAAGACCAAAAACCAACATACATCATAAGCAGGCACATGTCAAATGCAGCTACAACAAGCCGTCGTTGCCATGCCATGAAGCAAAGCACAAAGCTGAACACAGCCATGGCCAGAAAGATGAATGCATCCTGAGTCAATTGCATGGTGGGGGTTTCATTTTGCAAAGGCGAAAATATTGTTTTTAACCCAAACGACCAAAAAAATTCATAAACATACTCAATGAACCATTTGCCGTTCAAAATTGTATATGGTACAAAGAGAAACATCTGAAAAAACATGGCCATTGTTGTCATTACCGGTGGAAGCGGACTGGTGGGCCGCACGTTGAGCCGTCGTCTGCGATCCGACGGACACACGGTTCGTATTTTGAGCCGGACAAACAAACCGTTGGATCCTCACACGTTTTTCTGGAATCCAGACAAACACATTGTGGAAGAAGCCGTCTTTGAAGGGGTGGATTGCCTTATTCATCTCGCAGGAGAAGCCAGTTGGACCAAACCTCTTTCAGCCAAACGCAAAGAGGAACTGCGCAACAGCCGCATCAAAAGTCTGGCTTTTTTGTTTGAAACCATCGAAGTGCGCGCCATCCCCTTGAAAACCATTATATCTGCCTCAGCCATTGGATACTACAGCACAAGAACATCCGATATCCCGTGCGTTGAAACCGAGTCGGTTGCTGAGGGTTTTTGGGGTACGCTGTGTCTGGATTGGGAAAAGGAAGCCTCAAGGTTCAAGACCATCGGCATCCGTACCGTCATTTTGAGAACGGCCCTTGTGTTGAGTCGCGAGGGTGGTTTTTATCCTCCACTCCTCAGACTGGTCAAACTGAGTGGATCCACCATGCTTGGAAGGGGGTCGCAACACTTTCCGTGGATTCACATCGATGACCTGTGCGGCATGTATCAACAAGCACTTGAAAATCAGAATATGGAAGGCGTCTTCAACGCCGCAGCACCCGATGGCCAAACCAACCGTTCATTCATCAGACACCTGGCCATACACCAGAACATACCCACCCGGTTGCCACGAATTCCTTCGTGGTGCATCCGACTGGCATTGGGGAAACGCGCTGTTCTGTTGCTTGAGGGCAGACCGGTTTCTTCTGATAAGATTCTTTCGACGGGTTTTGTGTTCCGTTTTCCCGATCTTGACGCAGCCCTTGAACAGGAAATGAGGTGAGGTGGACATTTTGTGCCGCAAACGTCGGTTCGAATAGTTGTGTTTTCTGCAGAATGAATGTACCTTTGCCTGCTCTTAACTCAAGAACAAGACGGGTATGTTAACGCTCAAATTCATTACGGAAAATAAAGATGCCGTACTGGCCGGTTTGGCCAAAAAAAACGTTGAAGCCAGCCAACTGGTTGATGAAATCATCGAACTGGACGCTCGACGCAAACGAACCCAGACCGAGCTCGACGCCAGCCTGGCTGAACTGAACCAACTGTCTCGCAACATCGGACAGCTCATGCAGGCCGGAAAGAAAGAAGAAGCAACACAGGCCAAAGAACGCACTGCCGAAATCAAGGAGTCGAACAAGGCTATGGAAGCTGCACTCAAGTCGGTGGAAGACTGTCTGCAGGATTTGCTTGTCCAACTGCCCAATATGCCTCACGAAAGCGTGCCTAAGGGTTACCGTGCGGAAGACAATGTGGTGGAACGTACCGGCGGAAACATGCCTAACCTGCCCGAAAACGCCCTGCCACACTGGGATCTGGCCAAACAATACGACCTCATCGACTTTGAGCTGGGTGTCAAGATTACCGGTGCCGGATTTCCGGTTTACAAAGGCAAAGGCGCTCGTCTGCAACGAGCCCTCATCAATTTCTTTCTGGACAATGCGCGCGAAGCCGGTTACCTGGAGGTTCAACCTCCCTACGTAGTCAACGCCGCTTCCGGTTACGGAACAGGTCAGTTGCCGGACAAGGAAGGACAGATGTACCACGCCACTCTTGATGATTTCTACCTCATTCCCACAGCGGAGGTGCCCGTAACCAACATTTACCGGGATGTAATTCTCAACGAGAAGGATCTTCCCATCATGAATACCGCCTATTCCGCTTGTTTCAGGCGCGAAGCCGGATCCTACGGTAAAGACGTCCGGGGGTTGAACCGCTTGCACCAGTTTGACAAAGTGGAAATTGTACGCATCGAACATCCTGACCGCTCGTACAAATCGCTTGGCGAGATGGTCGATTACGTCCAAACGCTTGTGGATAAGCTGGAACTACCCTGGCGTATCCTGCGTCTTTGCGGAGGAGACATGAGCTTTACTTCCGCACTCACCTTTGATTTTGAAGTCTATTCGGCTGCGCAAAAGCGTTGGTTGGAAGTCAGTTCCGTTTCCAACTTCGAAAGCTATCAAGCCAACCGTCTGAAATGCCGGTTCAAGACCGAAGGCGGAAAAGCCCAACTATGTCACACCTTGAACGGCAGCGCCCTGGCATTGCCTCGTATCGTGGCTGCTTTGCTGGAAAACAACCAAACCCCAGAGGGCATCCGCATACCCAAGGCACTAGTACCTTATACCGGTTTTGATCTCATCAATTAAACCGCCGAATCAACATTCTTCCCATGAATCCATCCCTGATCAGTACATGCCCTGTGTGCGGATCCGACAAATTCGGTCATCCGACCCCGTGTACGGATCATTTTGTCACCCGCGAGGTGTTTCACCTCCGCACCTGCGAAAACTGTGGATTCAAGTTCACATCAGACGCACCCGACAGCGAGCACATCGCGCCGTACTACAAAAGCGACGCGTACATATCCCACTCGGATACGCGTGATGGATTGGTGAACCGGATGTATCACCTGGTCCGCCGATTTATGTTGCAACAAAAACGCCACCTCATCGCTCGCTACAGCACGGGAAAGGACCTACTCGATATTGGTTGCGGCACGGGCTACTTTCTTAACCATATGGCTCAAAACGGCTACCGGGCAACCGGAGTCGAAGTGGACGAGAATGCCCGCGGATACGCGGTCACCACCTTTGGTTTAAAGGTGGACTCCACAGAAATAATGTACCGGGAAGCACCGGAAAACTCCTATGACATCATTACGCTGTGGCATGTATTGGAACACCTTCATGATGCTCCTGCCTACCTGCAATGGATTCAAAAGGCCCTCAAACCGGACGGCTTGTTGGTAATTGCACTGCCCAACCATGCATCCCTTGATGCGGCCACCTACGGCTCTGATTGGGCGGCTTACGATCCTCCCAGGCACCTCTGGCATTTCAAACCCGGGGTGCTGGACGCATTCATCAAGCCCTACGGCTTCGACGTGATCCACTACAAGGGTATGCCCTTCGACGCCTGGTACAACGCCATCATGAGTGCCAACTATTCAAAAAGACATTTCCACTTGCTACATGGTTTTTTGACCGGTCTGCGGTCAAATATTATCAGCCTGGGTCATCCCGAACGCAGCAGCTCCGTCATTTATGTGATCAGGAAATCAAGGTGATCCCACACCTTTTGAAACGAAGTGACATGAAACGTTGGATACTTTTACCTTTTCTTCTGGCCTTGACCATCCTGCTGAACGCGCAAACACTCAACCAGGCAAAAGCGTTGTTTCTGGATGGGAACTACGAGAAAGCGCTACCCGTGTTCAAGCGGCAACTTCAGACCAAGCCGGCAGACGGCAGCCTGAACTTTTGGTACGGCGTGTGCCTTCTGCAGACAGGCAAAGTCAAGGATGCCCTTCCCTTTCTTGAAAAAGCCGACTTGAAAAAGGTACAACAAGCCAAGTGGTACCTGGCCGATCTCCACGCCATGCTTGGCGATTTTGACAAGGCGATGTCCTACCTGGATGGCTACCTGTCGATTCCCTCACTTTCCGCTGCCAACAAGTCTGCAGCCACAGTACGAAAGGATAGTCTTCAGACGACTATCGATCAACTGAAACGAGTGGAAGACATACTTGTCATTGACAGTATAATCGTTCCCAAGATTGACATGTACAACCGCATCCGGCTATCGAAGGCCTCAGGCACGCTGTTACCCGCCAATACGCTGTTTCAACGGATGGATTTCGACTTTGGGCATGTTTACCTGCCAGAGCGGAACGACAGGGCCTTTTACGCCGATACAGTATCCCACAGAGGGCTCGATTTGCTGGGCAGGCATCGCTTGCTGAACGGCTGGGGAGAGCCGGAAGTGCTTTCCTCAAACGTCAACAGCGAAGCCAACGATTGCAATCCGTTTTTCCTACAAGACGGAGTCACGTTGTATTTTGTCTCCAACAGGGATGGAGGATTCGGCGGTACAGACATCTACGTGACTCGGCTAAACCCTGCGACAAACACGTTCCTGCAACCCGACCATTTGGGTTTTCCTTACAATTCATCCGCAAACGAGTATTTTTTGGTCATCGACGAAGGAGCCAACCGGGGGTACCTGGCCACTGACAGGCGGAACAATCCCGGATATGTGACCATATACACCTTTGTGCCCAACAAGGAAAAGGTGATGGTGAGCGGCAGGTCTCCTGAAGAGATCCGCTCATTGGCCGAGATACGGTCTATCAAGGATACCTGGGCAGGGAAAAATGTAGACTCGTTGTTGCAGGTTCAGGGCTTGCGACCCGATGTGATCGCCGTAAAGAAAACCAACAGCGGCAGCTTCATTTACATCAATGACTCGATAACGTACCAAAGTCTGGACGAATTTGTTTCCGTCGAAGCCAAAACACAGATGGAAACCTATTTAACCAAGAAACTGGAATTGCAGGAAAAACTGGATTCGTTGAATGACAAGCGTGACCGATATGCCACCGTCGACAGCAACCTGCAGGAAAAGCTGCGGGTCGAAATTCTTTCGCTTGAGAACGACATCCGACACCTGCAGCAGGAACTTCCGTCACTGGAAAGATCGGCCCGCAATCTCGAAATCAAGGCACTGACAAAATAATGCCTTCATCGTCAATCGTACGATTTTTTTTATGTATCTTTCCGAAAAATTAACCGGTCATGAGTCTTGCGTTCATCATTGGCTTGATCTTACTCGGCATCTTCTTTCTGGTTATTGAGATTTACCTGATTCCGGGCATCTCCGTTGCCGGCATTGCAGGGGTCGCCTGCCTCATCGGCGGTATCTTCATGGCGTACGTTCGATTGGGCACGGCTGCGGGCAATTGGACGTTGGGATTGTCCCTTGTCGGGCTGGCCGGTGTCCTGTATGGATTTTACCGTTCCAGGACATTTGACAAGATGGCACTCAAAACAAATATTGATTCCAAAACAGATCCTTTCAGGGGTCTGGAAGTCAAAAAAGGTGACAAGGGTGTAGCCGTAACCCGGCTTGGCCCCATTGGCAAAATTCAAATCAACGATACCATGATAGAAGGCCATGCCGAAAATGAATTGATCGATGCAGGCACTCGCGTCGAAGTCATCGAGGTGGGCGCCTACAACGTGACTGTCCGGACTTTGTCAACCGATTCCAATTAACCTTACCAATAAAAAGCTAACATTATGTCGTTCATTCCTCCATTGATTATCGGTTTGATCGTCACCCTGGCGATCATCTTTTTCTACTACATTCCGTTTTTCCTGTGGCTTTCTGCCAAGGTTTCGGGCGTGAGTATCTCGCTGATCCAATTGTTTCTCATGCGTATCCGAAAGGTGCCACCCACCATCATCGTCAATGCCATGATCGAAGGCCACAAGGCCGGATTGAAGACGCTTACCCGCGATGAACTGGAAGCCCACTATCTGGCCGGTGGACACGTGGAAAAAGTAGTGCATGCGTTGGTTTCGGCCTCCAAGGCTAACATTGAATTGAGTTTCCAGATGGCCACAGCCATTGACCTGGCCGGTCGTGACGTATTTCAGGCGGTCCAGATGTCGGTCAATCCCAAAGTGATAGACACACCGCCTGTGGCAGCTGTCGCCATCAACGGCATCCAGCTTATTGCCAAGGCTCGTGTGACAGTGCGCGCCAACATCCGCCAGCTGGTGGGTGGAGCCGGTGAAGAAACAATCCTGGCCCGTGTTGGCGAAGGTATTGTGACGGCCATCGGTTCAGCTACCTCCCACAAAGATGTACTTGAGAATCCCGACTCCATTTCCAAAGTCGTGTTGAAAAAAGGCCTTGATGCCGGAACGGCTTTTGAAATACTGTCCATTGATATTGCCGATATCGATGTGGGCAAGAACATTGGTGCCGAACTGCAAATGGATCAGGCCAACGCCGATAAGAACATCGCCCAGGCCAAGGCCGAGGAAAGGCGAGCCATGGCTGTGGCACTGGAACAGGAAATGAAAGCCAAGGCACAGGAAGCGCGGGCTAAAGTTATCGAGGCCGAGGCCGAGGTGCCAAAAGCCATGGCTGAAGCGTTCCGCAACGGAAACATGGGTATCATGGATTATCAACGCATCAAAAACATTGAGGCGGACACATCCATGCGTGAGAACATTGCCAAACCCGGCGGCAAGCCTGATCAAAAAGCGTAATCTGAAAGCATGAGGCATTTCCCAGACTCTGAATTGCTGATCAATCCTGACGGCAGCATTTTTCACCTACACCTGAGGCCTGAACAGCTGGCCGACAGCGTGTTGTTGGTCGGTGACCCCGATCGGGTGAGCATGATTGCCGGACTGATGGAAACGACCGAATGCAGCGTCTCAAACCGTGAATTTGTTTCGGTCACCGGAACGTACAAAGGAAAACGAATCACAGTTGTCGGTACCGGCATCGGGACCGACAACATCGATATCGTAATCAATGAACTGGACGCCCTGGCCAATATCGATCTGAACACCCGCCTGGAAAAGCCGGACAAACGGACGCTTGAACTGGTACGTATCGGAACCTGCGGAGGGTTGCAACCCGATGTGCCTCCGGGAACCTTTCTCATTTCCGAAAAATCGATTTCATTTGATGGGCTGCTCCATTTTTACCGGGGATCCGAGGCCATCAGGGATCTTTCCTTTGAAGACGCCTTCCGTTCCCATATGGACTGGCCGGAATCCTTCAACCACCCCTGTGTGGTGACATCCGATCCGGGCTTGGTTGGTCGCTTGGGCGATTCGGATTTCAAACGCGGAGTCACCATCACAGCCAACGGATTTTACGGACCGCAAGGCCGCGAATTGCGAATTCCACTGGCCAGACCCGATTTCAACGAACGCCTTTGCACGTTTCGTCTGAACGGTCAGCGTATCACGAATTATGAAATGGAAAGTTCTGCTGTAACCGGACTTTCGTCCTTATTGGGACACCGTGCCACCACTGTCTGTCTGGTCATTGCCAACCGCGTTTCCACCCAGGTGAACGTCAATTATAAAACTGCCATGTTGTCTTTGGTCACAACGGTACTGGAACGTTTATTTGCCACTTCTCATGAATGATACTATTTGTGCCATCGCTTCACCACCGGGTGTGGGTGCAATGGCCATCATCCGGGTTTCAGGGCCACAGGCCATCACGGTCTGCGATATACTTTTTCTGCCAAAAGACATAAACAAACGGCTGTCGGAACAGCCATCACACACCATTCTGTTCGGTCAGTTCAAGCAAGAAGACACCCTCATCGACGAGGTGGTGGTTGCTCTTTTTCGTACCCCCCACTCATTCACAGGTGAGGATACGGTCGAAATCACCTGTCACGGATCTACGTATATTCAACAAAAAATTGTACGTATTCTGATCGAAACCGGCTGTCGCCTGGCCGATCCTGGTGAATTTTCACGCAGAGCTTTTTTGAACGGCAAAATGGATCTGGCTCAGGCCGAAGCCGTTGCCGATCTGATCGCTTCTTCTTCAGCGGCGAATCATAAACTGGCCATGCGGCAAATGAGGGGTGGCGTTTCTCGTGAGATCGACAAAATCAGGGCCCACCTGCTCCACTTCGTCACCATGATTGAATTGGAATTGGATTTTGGCGAGGAAGATGTGGAATTTGCCAACCGAACCGAGCTGAATGAACTGGCCATAAAGCTGGAAAAAAACTTACGCAAGCTCACCGAATCGTTCCGGCTGGGCAATGCCTTGAAAAACGGAATACCGGTGGCCATCGTGGGTGAAACGAATGCTGGCAAATCAACCCTCCTCAACCAGTTGCTCAGCGAAGACAAGGCCATTGTTTCTCCCATTCCGGGGACCACGCGTGATGTGATTGAGGATTTGGTCAACATCCGGGGGCTCTCATTCCGATTTATCGATACGGCCGGATTGCGGCAAACCAGGGACGAAATTGAGTTGATCGGTATCGAACGCACCTACCAACAAATTGAACTGGCAGATATCGTACTCTGGGTCATCGACTCCACCCAATTCACGGAACACATCGAATGGATGGCCTCACGCATCCTACCGCGCTCCGAAGGAAAAAGCCTGGTGGTGGTGTTCAACAAGACAGACAAACTCAACAAAGAGGAGCAGCGAGTGCTTGACGAACAATTCAAGACATTTTCCACCCACAGGTTGTTCATTTCAGCCAAAGAGGGATTGCACCTGGACATGTTGAAGGCAAGATTGCTGGAACTGGCCGGCCTGCCCGACCTGGCGCGTCAGGATATTATCATCACCAATTTGCGTCACTATGAGGCGTTAAAAACCGCCCACGAAGCCATTCTACGGGTTCAGGAAGGGTTGCAAGCGGAACAGTCCGGCGAGTTCCTTTCTCAGGACCTGCGCGATTGCATCCATCACCTGGGCGAAATAACCGGCGTCATCACCACCGACGAAGTGCTGGGAAACATCTTCGCGCATTTCTGCATCGGAAAGTAACCACAGTCCATTTATCCAACTTGATTTACACTGTTTATGAATGTTCCATTTAGTACAGAGCAGTTTTTCAACGTATTTGAAAACTACAATCGGAGTGTCTTTCCCGTTCAATTCATCCTCGTTCTGTTGGGTATCTGGGTTCTTTATCGCATCCATTCCGGCAAAAAAACAACTAAGAGAAAGGTTGACATTCTTTTGGCTGCAATATGGATTTGGTCAGGATTGGTCTATCACATCCTGAATTTTTCAGCAATAAACAAAGCAGCCCTTGTTTTTGGAAGCATCTTCATCGTTCAAGGACTGCTCTTCCTGCTGTCCGCAATAAAAGAACAAACTACTGAAGACATTGATTTTAAGGGAGCAAAAAACATTCTGGGGTATTTCTTGTTGTTTTTTGGGCTGTTGATTTACCCCGTCATCGGATTCTTGATTGAACAGTCACCCGAAAGAATCATTTCTCTGGGATTGCCTTGCCCCACCACACTTTTCACACTGGGTGTACTCATCGTTCGATCACCTAAAGTCCCTTGGTTTTTACTGATCATACCTTGTTTGTGGTCGGTCATTGGCTTGTCCGCTGCCATTAATTTTGGTGTTTACCAAGATTACATGATGATTGTGGCAACCGTTCTTGTTTGCATGTTTAACTATAAAAGAAAATGTGAAAAAAATTGATTACCTGGATATTGGACACATCAAGCGTGGTCAGGAGACCAATTTTCACTTAAAACTGTCGGATTTTTCCGGAGATGTTGACCTTGAGACCAACTTTCCGCACAGACACAATTTCTACATGATTTGTCTGGTTATCAAGGGAGGTGGTACCCATATCATTGACTT
Organism: uncultured Bacteroidales bacterium; assembly: GCA_964438045.1. Lineage (GTDB taxonomy): Bacteria > Bacteroidota > Bacteroidia > Bacteroidales > UBA1402 > UBA8389. Next base: position 22,000 of record CAYTIY010000015.1, read on the forward strand.
TGAAAAAACTAGCATTATACCCAACCGGTTGTATTTCCTCAAACCGGATCAGATTCATTTTTGGGATGTAACCACACCGTCAAAACTAGCGGTTATTCAATTTACACCCGATTTCTTGACATACTTATTCGGATTGGAGGTTTTTCCTGCTTTAAATACAGTCCACTCCAGTTATTTTGACCTTACAGTCGAGAAATCAGAAACGCTGTTGCACCTTTTCACACACATGGAACACGAATATCATTCAGGTGAACGGTATTCTGAAAAAATCATCCAGGCCTATCTGTTTGTTCTACTGTCGGAAATTGAGCGGTTGAACCAGTCGTTGGAAAAAAGCCAGACGAGGAACTGCAAGTACGAACTCCTGTATCGCTACAAACAATTGCTAAACGAGCACTATAGAGAAATCACCTCGGTCGGCGAATTTGCCGGTTTGCTCCATATCACGCCAAATTACCTCAACATCATTGTCAAGGAAACGACGGGAAAGACAGCCAATACCCTGATGCACGAAAGGGTCTTTCTTGAAGCCAAGCGGTTGCTCATCCAAAAGAATGCCGATATCACCCAAATAGCTTACGACCTTGGTTTCAAGGACGCTTCGTATTTCGCACGTTTTTTTCGGAAATTATCCGGTCAAAGTCCGTCCGAATTTCGTGCTGACATGTATAAAATGTACCGACATCTGAATAATATGTCCTAATCGAGTTTTAATTCGTTGTTTACTTTTGTTTCATAACTATTACCTATGTTTTTTTAACAGTAAATAATGAATTACTATGTCTGAAAACGCTTTTAATCGCGAAAAGAGAACCCTGTGGGTGGTTCTGATCACCGCCATCACCATGGTTGTGGAAATAGCATTTGGTCTGAGTACAAAGTCCATGGCCCTGTTGGCCGATGGCATTCACATGGGATCTCATGTATTGGCCATCGGGTTGAGCTGGCTGGCTTATGTGGCTGTTCGTTCTGTCTCAAAGAATTCCGCTTACTCGGGAAGTAAAGACAAGATTCTTTCCTTGTCTGGATACAGCAGCGGTCTCATTTTGTTGATCTTTGCGGTGGTTATATTATCTGAAGCCATTCAACGGTTCATCCATCCCGCAACCATACAATTTAAAGAGGCCATCCTGATTGCCACAATAGGCTTGGTGGTTAATGTAGTGTGCGCTTTCCTGCTGCACCACAAGCATGAACAAACAGATCATAACATCCGGGCAGCCTACATCCATGTGCTGGCCGATGCCTTGACCAGTGTAACAGCCATCATCGGCTTAACGGCGGCCATGTTATGGAATATCATATGGTTGGATGCATTGGGAGCCATGATCAGTTCCTGTGTCATCATCTCGTGGTCTTTCCGGTTACTGAGGGATTCAGGGAAAGTGTTGCTGGACATATAGGCTAAATACAAAACATTTACTACTTTTGGTAAATTAACCAATTCTACCTGAAATCATTAACATGAAACACACTTTCCTTTTCGTCATCGGTGCCTGTTTGCTCGCAAGCAGTGGAGTCACTTTTGGAGCAGACAACACCCAGAAAACGCTCAAGGATGCGTATAAGAATGCGTTTAAATTCGGTTGCTCGGTCAATAATTCTGTTGTCAATGGCAGGGATGCCGTTTCGCAAAAACTGGTCATCCAGCAATTCAATTCCATCACACCGGAAAATGTGATGAAGGCCGAAACCCTCAACCCAAGTCCTGGAGTATGGAATTTTTCGCAGGCCGATGAGTTTGTTAAATTTGGAAAGGAAAATAAGATGTTTATTGTGGGACATACACTTGTCTGGCACAACCAAACACCCGACTGGTTCTTTACCGATGCAGAAGGAAAGCCAAAAAGCCACGATGCCATGGTGGAGCAACTGCGTAGTTACATCGAAATCGTAGCCGGTAGGTATAAAGATGGTGTCAATGCCTGGGATGTTGTCAATGAAGTCATCGACAATGATGGTTCCTACCGTCCAACCACCTGGGTAAAAGCTTTTGGCAGCGGTGATGAACTGGTAAAACTCGCTTTCAAATTTGCCAGCCAATACGCTCCGGGAGTCGAATTGTACTACAACGACTTCAACGAGTGGCGCCCAACGAAGCGTGACGGTATTGCACGCATGATCCGCATGTTGCAAAAAGAAGGTATCCGCATAGACGGCGTTGGCATGCAGTGCCACTGGGGACTGAATTATCCCAAGAACGAATACATCGAAGCGGCCATCGACACGTTTGCCAAACTGGGTGTCAAGGTGATGATTACCGAACTGGACATCGATGTATTGCCCATCACCAAAGAAGGTCAGCTCATCGGTAAAATGATGAACGATTCTCAATGGCAGCTGGAAGAATTCAAAGCGTTCCTGGATCCCTACCGTAAGGGATTGCCTGCTGGGGTGGAACAAAAACTGACCAAACGGTACACCGAAATTTTCAACATTTTTTACAAGAAACGCGACAAAATTGACCGCGTCACCATGTGGGGATTGCACGACGGCATGTCTTGGAAAAACGACTATCCGGTGCCTAGACGCATCAATTACCCCCTGCTGTTCAAAAGGGACAAGACGCCTAAACCCGCATTCAACGCCGTAGTCAACATTCCGAAGTAACCAACTCCGCATAAAACGAAAAGAGCTGCATGATTGACCTTGCAGCTCTTTTTTTATATGTAACATTACTGCGTTTCCTTTCCGTAAAGGAAAAAGACCAAACGGAAACAGGTAACTGTTCCCGCAACGTTATTTCGGAATGGCCACGGCGGCTGGTAAGGAGCCTGCGGGTTTTCCGAAAACGGTGAATTCGATGACACCCAAGGGAACCGATTTCGGCCAGTTGGTCATGGTCAACCGCACAAAGCGGCACTTCGTCAGCGGCATCTCACCAAAAATGGTGTTTCTGGACAACAAATTTCCCGTTTCATCTGCCACCGTCGAATACGTCGTACCGTCCATGGATGCCTCAATTTTGTATTGATAGACATCCGGGCTGAATACACCGCGGGTTCTGTTCATGCCACCCCCGGCACGCCCCCGTTGGAACAGGATCCGGTAGGAGTCGACAATAAAGAGTTGCACCACGTCGAAACGCGTGGCCGGAGAAAGTTCGATAGTCAGCGTCGGTATACTATCGGCCGCAGCCGGTTCCCACCACGTACCACTGGAATTGTCCACCGCATAGGCCGCATCGCGACCCGGTTGTTCCGACGACACCTTAGACAAGGCATTCATCGCCCTAAACTTGTTGATGGTCAACGGCAGCGAACCACTGTTGTCATCGCTGACTTTGACACCCCGTTGTGGAGCCCATTGCGGCACATCGGTCACTGTAACCGACATGTTCCCTTGTTTATCAAACTTGATGCGGTCCATGCCGATACGGCGACCGCCCGGAGGATTCGACAATACAATGGTATAGAACTGCCACAAATTGCCGTCAGGGCCCTCCACAATGCAGCCGTGGGCGGTACCGGTAACTAACCCTTCGGTTTTTCGCAACAGCGGGTTGTTGGGGGCATAGACAAATGGACCTATGGGGGACTTTGAGGTGTAATAACCCTCGGCGTACGTTTTCCATTGTGTGCCTGAAGCCGAGTACTGTAGGTAATACGTGCCGTTGTGCTTTTCCATCCAAGGACCTTCAATCCAGGCCACTTCGGGGTATTCATTCATCTCGCCGTAGCGTTCCCACAAATGGGAGTTTGTAAAACCGAACAGATGCCTGGGTTTGCCCACAAAGCGGGTCAGGTCGTTCGGATCCAGGGCTACCACGTAGATGCCGCTTACCCCGCGACCCGGGTAATACAAATAGGGCTTACCATCATCATCGATAAAAATATCCATGTCAAAGGCGTCGTTCCAGCCATCGGACACGGTTGGCGTATTTTTCCAGTCACCCAGGCTGACAAAAGGCCCCAATGGGCTATCGGATGAGAAGAGCGGGCCATCGTTTCCACAGAGGTAGAACTTACCCTTGTATTTGACCACATGGGGAGCCACCGGAACGTTTTCCACGCGTTGGAAGGTCCAGTTCAGCATATCCTTGGAAACCCAGGCGCCACCGCCTGTGCAGTACATGTAATAAACCCCGTTTTCACGGATTACGGTCACATCGCCCGAGGCTTGCCCACCCTGACCGGTTACCATGGGCAAGGGATTGCAGTAACGGGGAGTTTTACCTATAACAGGTTCCTGGGAAAAAGCGGCGACGGCTACCGATCCGATCAGCAGGATGGAAGTCAACAGGGATGTGTGTTTCATGACAGTCAGATTGATGGAAACAGATAATCAGCACAAGTTTAGCAAAAAATGACCACATCCCTCCTTTCTCCAGCAAATTATTGCGTACTTTTGCAACGTAATACGATTTATGCAAGCTCTTTACTCATTTACGGGACGTGTGTAAGCGATAGTCGGTGTGCTTCCGGCTATCAACCCTACCCTGCCATCTTTTTGCAGGGTGTATCTGTATTTTCTACATTATTACACACCGTTAATTCGTACTACTATGTCTACAACTTCACATGAAGACAAAACCGTTCTGGTCGCCGACTTTGACCTGAACATGATTTGCAATTTCTTCCGCATACTCGACCGACAAGGCCCGGGCAGCGAAGCAGCCACGCTGAAAGCACTGAGTTTTATTGAACACCTGCCATCACGGCCGAAAATAGCCGATATCGGTTGCGGTGCAGGCGGACAAACCGTAACGCTGGCCAAGAATACGAAAGGTCACCTCGTTGCTGTGGATTTTCTACCCGGCATGATTGAACAGCTGGATAAACGCATGCGTCAGCACCGGCTTGGCAAGAGCGTGACCGGCCTGGTCGGTTCCATGGATGACTTGCCGTTCAACGAGCGTGAGTTCGACCTGATTTGGGCCGAAGGTTCCATCTACCACATGGGGTTTGAAAACGGCCTGAAAGCTTGGCGTCAGTTCTTGAAACCTGGAGGCTATGTCGCTGTGACCGAAATGACCTGGCTGACTACTGAACGTCCGTCTGAAATTGAACACTACCTGACGGATAACTGCCCGGAGATAGATACCACAGCCGGCAAACTCAGGGTGTTGGAACAGGCAGGTTATTCGCCGGTTGCCACGTTCGTATTGCCTGAATCGTGTTGGACGGACGCGTATTATCGACCCATCCAGAACCAATACGATGCATTTTTGGAAGCAGAAAACCACAGTGAAGCCGCCAGGTTGTTTGTCGAACGCATGAAAGAGGAGGTGGACATGTATGAACGCTTCAAGCCGTACTTCGGCTATGTATTCTATATTGGTCGGCGTATGGATGGTTAAATCCAGACGGTCCCATAAAAAAAGGAGGTTGTCGTTGCGACAGCCTCCTTTTCTGTATGGTGCTTTTTATTGGAATTATTTCATATTTTTCTTGTCCACTTTCCAGTTTGGATCGATGGAAAGACCGCTTGGATTACCAGTAAACAACTTGGCAGCTTCCTTGTCACCCTTGAGGTGCCATTTATACCAAGCTAAAGCCACTTTGGCAAATTCACCCCCGTGAGGTCTCATGTAGGTACCACCGTGACCTACGTTCATATTAGCCACAAAAGCGGGCACGTGGTTGATTTGCTTGAAATCATCCATACCGTTGGCATAGGCAATGTCTGTTTCTCCACCAAGTAGATACAGGATGGGTGTATGCACTTTTTTCAATTGATCTTTGGTAACGGGTGGCATTCCGGGCATACCCGAAGAAGTGCCGGTGATAAATATACCGCTGTTGCAAATGATAACGGCCGAAACACGCGGATCGCCTGCACTCTCCATGGCTTGCAAACCACCGCAGGACATACCACTTACGGCAATTTTATTCACATCAAGCTTCTTATAGTACGGACTTTTCTTGTCTTTGTTCTGTGCAATAGCCCAGTCAATGGCATCAATCAGTTGGGACGCTTTTGTTTGACCACTGCCGCCGCGTTGGCCTTCCTGCGGCATAGGACCGATGGCAACAACCAAGAAACCGTGGGAAGCTACTTCGGACAGGAAATTGAGGTGTTCCCAGGGTGAATTACCACACGCTCCATTGCCCCATGCGATAATGGGCATCTTGTTTTTTTTGTCGAACATTTTCAGATCCTGAGGCCTGAAAACAGTGTGAGTAGGCAACGAGGGTTCACTGATCATCAAAGCAGGATACATACCTGATCCACCATCCTCAATCACACGGGATGCGGGTTTGGCAGCAGGATCGGTTCCTTGCGCAAAGGCGGAGAACTGCATGCTTGCTCCTGACAATGCCAAAGCAAAAAACAACAGAGAGATCTTTTTCATGGAATTTGGTTTTTTATTCAACACAAATTAACCAATAATATCGAAGTTGAGCAAGTCATTTTTTTCGCAACAAAAAAGGTGACACGGTCACACCACTCCAAGTTCCCGGTCACCTTTTCACATATAAAAATGACACACACTCTCTGGCGTGCACTGTCATTTCACAAATAGGTGTGACAAAAGTACACTAAAGTAGCTGATTGAACGATGACAGGGGTATGACAAATGTAGTACAAGAAAGACTTGTCAGATAGAATCGATCCACTCCCGCAAGTCCTGCGTATCGTTGAGTCCCAGTTTCTTTTTCAAGCGCACGCGCGCCTTTTGTACCGATGTGGGATGAATGTTGAATAAACGGGCGATATCCTTGGTCTGGCAACGCATCCTCATGCAGGCACAGTGTTTTATCTCATTGAGTGTCAATGTTGGACAATGTACTTTCAGATGGGCCAAAAAATCCGGATGGGCCGCCTCAAAACAATCCAGAAAACTGCCAAGTTCGTCCCTGCTGTTGGGAAACTGAGCCATAAACTGAAAAACTGTCCGAAAGTCATCTGCATTCAGGTTTTTTTCAATAATAACACGTTCCAATTCCTTTTTTACCTTAGCCTTGTTCTCATTGCATTGACTCATGCTGAGCGACAATGACACCACTTGCGCCTTGTTTTTTTCCTTTTCAATCGCATCGGTGATATCAAATACGACAACCTGCGTATAAAAGCCGGGGGATGTTTCGTTTCGAACAAAACGGATGTCCAGTTGCCTCAATTCTCCCAGTGCATTTATACCGGAAACAGTCTGTTTGTGTTTTTCAAGCGGATTCATTGAACCTGCCTGATAAAATAACCGTTTGACGTAAGGTCTATCATTAGGATGAATAAAACAAAGCAGCCCTTTCTTAATATAAGCCTCGAAAGAATCAACGCCGGCGAGATTTAATAACGATCGGTTGGCAAATACGGGTTGTGTCTGTTCCAGGGTCACGATACCATAAGGCGCCAGTTCTGCCAGCTCCCTGATCTGTTTTTCCTGTTGCTCCACCTCTGACTTCAACACATTCAAATCGGTAAAGCCCATTACACGTCGCATGGTGTGCATGGGAAACAACATACTGCTCCTGTAATCACCGGCTTGCACCAACGAATCATTATCAGTAAATGGCTTATTGACTCTTCGCTTTACGGTCAGCACACGGGTGACCCGGCTGGTTTTGTCACACAGGGGAATAAAGGTAGTCTGATAAGCCTGCTTTCCGTGGGGAGTGTCCATTTCCACAATACCCTCAAGTGTTCTTGACAACAGCACACACCGTTGCAGGTTGGCATTGACAAGGATGGCCACTTCATTTCCCAGCAAGTCCTGCGGACGTTTTCCTGCGCATTGAGACGCAGTTATGCCAAATTCCATCTCGAAGGGTTCGTTGACTTCGACAATAATGAAGTCACCGTCTCCAATTTTTTCAAACATGTAAATGAAATCCGATGTATCCATCGTGCTTTTCAGAATAGAATGATCGGTAGGGGAGTCTTTCATGGTGTTCGTTTTCTGTAGATATCAGTTGAACAATCCCATCAATACAGGCATCAAAAGGGCAGTAAAGACACCCATAATGCAAATGGCCAGTCCACTGATGGCTCCTTCCGTAGCTCCCATTTCGATGGCACGGGCTGTTCCCATTGCGTGGGAGGCCGCTCCCATTGCCAGGCCTTTGGCTATACGGCTTTTTATTCCGATGGCTCGCAAGACAAAAGGTCCTACCATGCCGCCAAAAATGCCGCAGATAACCACAAAGGCTACAGCCAACGATGGAATACCGCCGTTTCTGCCGGCCAGACTGATAGCGATGGGGGTGGTGACCGACTTGGGTGCCAACGAAGTCAGCATGGTAGAATCGGCACCCAGTAATTTGGCAATCAAAACAACACTGACAATGGCCACTGCACTGCCCACAAATACTGCGGTAAAAATGGATAATACATTTCCGCGAATCTGCTCCAGTTCTTCGTACATCACATATCCCAACGCAACCACACTGGGTCCCAGCATAAAATTGAGCAGGTTGGTTTGTTGGTAAAATACGTCGTAGCTGATGCCGGTTAGTTTCAGGAAGGGTATCAAAATGACAGCAGCTGTCAGCAAGGGTTGCAATAAACTGATTCGGGTGCGTTTGTACACATAGACACCCAACAGGTAGGCCCCCAACACCAAAGCCAGCAGGAATACCTCACTGGAAAAAAGCGAGTTAATAGATGCGAGCGCTGTATGTGCTGACTGTTGATTCATACGTTTGCTTCATCTTCTTTTTCGGGGGAAGCGCTTCGTCGCTGCTTCGTCTCAAACCACTCCTGAACCAGGGCCACTATGGACATGGTCAGGATGGTACTGACGGTAATGGACAAAAAAATGCTCAGGAAATTTGTCGCCAGCAAGTTGGCATACACCATCAGTCCCACAGCGGGTACGACAAAAAAGACGGCCATGTTTTTGGTGATGACAGTGGCGGCGGCCCGTACGGACTCCGGCTTTAGAAATTTGACATACAGGCTGGTAAACAGCAGCAACATGCCTATGACACTGCCGGGCACAAATCCGCCCGTGAGCGTACTGATGAGATTTCCCAGGAACAGGAACAGAAAGATCCAGAATAATCCCTTAATCATGGTGGCGGCCTTCAATTGACCGCAAAGATACGAATTGAGGCTGAATAACGGAACTGCCTGTTTCGGTTAAGCCGGTAGCGTAGACTTGGATCAATTGCAAAACCTGAGGATTAACCTTTAGTTTTCCTTACGCGTTCAGCGCTCCCCTTTCGTCCGGGGATATGGTTACGCGCTCCCTTCGATCGCAAGTCACTGCCACCGGCCCAATAAGCGTTGCAGTGATCTGGTTAACTATTTTGTTAGCTTGAAGGTAACGGGAAACGTAAATTTAACCGCAACATTGTTGCCATCTTGTTTTCCGGGAGTCCAATCGGGCATATTCAGGATGACGCGCATGGCTTCACTGTCAAGTTCAGGGCTTACCCCTCTTATCACATTCACCATTACCACCTTTCCTTCGGCTGTAATCACAAAGCCGCAGACAACTCTCCCTTCTACTCCTTTGGCTTGAGCGGTAGCCGGATAGCGTACCGATTCCTGCATGTATTTCATCAAGGCTTCCATACCACCGGGATATTCGGGCATTTGATCCACCGAGGAATAAGCATCGATGGTGTATCCGTTGCCTAGTCCCACTTTCTCGGGTGTTTTCTTTTGTCCGATGACAACAGCCTCATCGTTTTGCACGGAGGTTGCTTGCATCTCTACATTTATTACTTTGTCAGCCGGGGCAATACAGGTTATGTATCCACGTTGGGAAAACCGCAACCTGTTCGCACTGCTCTTGGCAAGCAACTCATACGTTCCATCGGCATTGGTGACGGTAGCTGTCAGGACACGCCCATCGGGATCCAGTTCAGCCACAATGAGATTGGCCAAGGGTTGCTTGTCGGTTGATGAAAGCACTTTTCCACGCACATGGAAAGGTGAAATTTCCGGTGCCGTAAACCGTATGGTCTTTTTGTCTGCTTGTTTCTTGTCGTCAGCTTGTGCCAGCAGGATGTCTTTGTTTTTTATTCCGTTGGGGTTGCTCTTTCCGGAAAACTCAGTAATTTTGTCGGCAGTGAGGTTACCGATT
>CAYTIY010000016.1:0-31802 GCA_964438045.1 uncultured Bacteroidales bacterium
TTGGTGCGGGACACGCCGGCTGTGAAGCCGCCGCTGCTGCCGCCAATTTGGGTTCCTCAACCCTTCTCATCACCATGGACATGACAAAGTTCGCACATATGAGCTGTAATCCTGCTATTGGCGGAATCGCCAAAGGACAGATTGTCAGGGAAATAGACGCACTGGGGGGTTACACTGGAATCATAACTGACCAAACTGCCATCCAATTTAGAATGTTGAATCGCTCCAAGGGTCCGGCCATGTGGAGTCCTCGTTCTCAAAGTGACCGGGCCCGTTTCTCAGAAGCGTGGAGAAACCAACTTGAACGATTACCCAATCTTTATTTTTGGCAGGATACCGTTACTGGATTTGAAATAAAAGACGGAACCATCTCCGGAGTGAGAACAAGTATGAACGTGTTGTTTTCTGCAAAAACCGTTGTTCTTACCGCAGGAACTTTCTTAAATGGATTGATTCATATAGGCAAAACACAATTCAGCGGCGGTCGAATATCGGAACCATCGTCATTTGGGCTGACGGAGCAATTAAAAACGCTTGGGTTTTCCACAGACCGAATGAAAACAGGTACTCCGGTCAGAATTGACGGAAGAAGCGTTCATTTTGAGGAAATGGAAGAGCAACTGGGTGAAGACGACTTTCACAAGTTTTCATTCCTTGACTTTCAACCCAGAACGCTCAAACAACGCAATTGCTGGATTTGTTATACAAACCCAACGACACATTCAATTTTAAACGATGGATTGGCCGATTCTCCGTTATACAATGGACAGATTAAAAGTATTGGCCCCCGCTACTGCCCAAGTATTGAAACTAAAATAGTCACGTTTGCGGACAAAGATCAACACCAACTCTTTCTGGAACCCGAAGGAGAAAACACCGAAGAATACTACCTGAATGGTTTTTCATCGTCTCTCCCAATTGACGTTCAATTCGCCGCTCTTCGATCCATTCCCTGCTTCAAAGACGTTCAACTGTTCAGACCTGGATACGCTATAGAATACGACTTTTTTGATCCAACCCAATTGACACATACCCTGGAGACAAAACGAATAAAAAACCTGTTTTTTGCCGGTCAAATCAATGGAACCACCGGTTATGAAGAAGCTGCGGGACAGGGATTGATTGCTGGCATCAATGCACATCAAGCTTGCCATGAATGCAATCCTTTTATTCTTGGACGAGACGAAGCATATATTGGCGTTTTAATCGATGATTTGGTCACAAAGGGGGTTGACGAACCCTATAGAATGTTTACATCAAGAGCTGAACACCGCATACTCCTACGACAGGATGATGCAGACATGCGCCTTACCAAAAAATCATACGCTTTGGGGCTGGCAACATCCGATAGAGTTGCATTGCTCCAAAAAAAATCCGAATCAATCGATGGGTTGATTGACTTTTGCAACAATTTTTCCATAAAAGCAAAATACATCAACGATACACTTGAACAACTTGGTACATCTCCCTTAAAGCAAGGCGTACGCCTGACCGATCTGTTACTAAGACCACAGTTAAACTTTGATAGCCTTCGTCAGTTTATTTCTCCACTCAATGAAAAATTAAACAGCCTTAAAGACAGAGCTGAAGAAATAATCGAAGCCACAGAAATCCATATTAAATACCAGGGATACATTGATAGAGAACGAGGCATTGCCGAAAAAATAAGCAGACTGGAAGGGATACAAATTTCCGACAAATTCAATTACGATGACATTCAATCGCTAACCATTGAGGCTAGGCAAAAGCTAAAACGCATTAATCCTCAGACAATAGGACAGGCAAGCAGGATACCCGGCATTTCACCAAATGACATCAACACATTGCTCATTCTGCTCGGCAGATAAAGTGTTCCACGTGGAACAAAAGATATATATAGGTTATGAATAGCCTTTACCCACTGAACGATAAGCTGCAAAATAAGCTTGACAGAATCCCGGAAACACCAGGTGTATACCAGTATTTCGATGACTCAGGTATCGTCATCTATGTGGGAAAGGCGAAAAATCTTAGAAAGAGAGTGTATTCCTACTTTACCAAAACACACGACGAAAGTCCTAAAACACGTGTATTGGTTAAGAAAATACAGGACATAGCTTATATAGTAGTCCCTACCGAATCCGATGCGTTATTACTTGAAAACAACCTGATCAAGCAGTTCAAGCCACGTTACAACGTCCTACTAAAAGACGACAAAACATACCCCAGCATATGTTTGAAAAAAGAGCCATTCCCTAGAGTATTCCAAACTAGAAAAATCATTCAGGACGGATCTGAATATTTTGGACCATACAGTTCAACAGGGACCATCAAGGCGTTATTATGGCTGATACGGCAAACATATTCATTGCGTACTTGCAAATTACCTATGTTGAAAAAAGAAATTGATCAAGGTAAATACAAGGTATGTTTGGAATATCACATTAAACACTGCTTGGGCCCTTGTGTCGGTTTACAAACAGAAGAATCGTATCTTAACTCAATTTTCGAGGTTAGGGAAATATTGAACGGCAACATACAGAAGGTGTCATCTCAACTGGTTTCTACCATGAAGAAACTGTCTGAAGAGTTGCGATTTGAAGAAGCACAACACATCAAAGAAAAATATGATCTAATTGAAAGGTATCGTAATAAATCAATGGTTACAAATTCATACTTGCACGAAATGGATGTTTTTTCATACGGTGAATTTAATTCGTATGCAATCATCAATTATTTGCATGTAAAAAATGGTGCTGTTGTACAAGGACTGAATATTGAGTGGAAGAAAAGGCTGGAGGAAAACAAAGAAGAGCTGTTGAGTAGTGCGATTTTTGAATTCAGACAAAGATTCAACAGCAAAAGTAAGGAACTAATTGTGCCTTTTGAACCGGACATTATCCCAAATCAAGTATCTATAGTCATCCCCCAGCGTGGTGAAAAAAGGAAACTACTTGAACTCTCCATTCAAAACGTAAAACAACAGATACATGATCTTGAAAAACAACAGGAAAAACTTAATCCCGAACAACGGGTAACACGCCTTCTTAGTACCATTAAAAAGGATCTACACTTGCGTGAACTACCATTTCATATGGAGTGTTTTGACAACTCAAACATTCAGGGTACCAACCCAGTTTCATCTTGTGTTGTTTTTAAAAATGGAAAACCATCAAAAAAAGACTACAGGCATTTCACAATTAAAACTGTCATTGGTCCTGATGATTTTGCTTCGATGGAAGAAGTAATCTTCAGACGGTATAGACGCATGATCGACGTAGAACAAATGCTCCCGCAATTGATTATTGTTGATGGTGGTAAGGGCCAACTATCATCGGCTGTACATGTTCTGAAACAGTTGGATCTGTTTGAAAAGATACACATAATAGGTATTGCAAAGAACCTTGAGGAGTTGTTTTTCCCCAACGATAGTGTTCCTCTATATTTAGACAAAAATTCAGAGACCTTAAGAATCATACAACAGATGCGCGATGAAGCGCATCGTTTTGGTATTAAACTTCATCGAAATAAACGAAGCAAACAAGCTATTCAATCCGAACTCGATGAAATCAAAGGAATTGGGGAGAAAACAAAAAAGGCACTCCTTCTTTCCTTCAAAAGTGTAAAACGCATCAAAGAAGCTAGCTTTGAAGAGTTGACTGGTATTGTTGGTGCATCTAAGGCTCAAAAAATTCATGTATTTTTACATCAGAAAGAAAATCAAACATCATGAGGGCGTTGATACAACGTGTTAGTGAAGCTTCTGTCACAATTGAAGGAAAAATTCATTCATCAATTGACGAAGGTCTTTTGATATTTCTTGGTGTCGAATCTTCCGATGAAAAAGCGGATATCGATTGGCTAACTAAAAAAATAGTACAATTACGAATATTTAGCGATGAACAGGGACAAATGAACAAATCATTGTTGGATAAAAACGGTATGTTGCTGGTAATTAGCCAATTTACATTATTTGCCAATACAAAAAAAGGGAACAGACCGTCATTCATTCAAGCAGCTCCACCCAGATTGGCCATTCCCCTTTACGAATCGTTCATTGAGTCATGCAAAGTAATAATTGGAGATAAAAAGGTTCGTATCGGAATTTTTGGAGCAGAGATGCGAATTTCTTTGGTTAATGAAGGGCCTGTAACCATATGGTTAGATTCAAAACGAGAAGATTAACCAATCGGTTAAAGTAGGTTGTAAAAAATACCGTAAACTAAATGACATGACAATAAATGAAGCTCAAATATCTGTTGATCAATGGATTAACGAATACGGCGTGCGTTATTTCAATGAACTGACCAACATGACTTTACTCACGGAGGAGGTAGGAGAATTGGCACGCATCATGGCAAGAAAATTTGGCGAACAGTCATTCAAACCTGGTGAAACCAACTCATCACTCGACGAAGAAATGGCTGATATCTTGTTTGTTTTGATTTGTTTAGCCAATCAGACGGGAGTTAACCTGGAAAGCGCATTGATCAAGTCAATGGATAAAAAGACATTGAGAGATAAAGAACGACATATCACCAACAAAAAGTTGCAATGAAAACAAAATTAATCGAAGCATTCAACCAGTATCCGACATTCTCGGAACAGACCATTAAGAAAAACATCAAAGCTCTTTTGGATGAAGGCGAACCAGCTAACCAGTGTCAGGCTGTCTATGAAAAATTGCTTGGTTTCATTGATCTGACAAGTTTAAATACCACTGATACAGAGGAAAACATTGCCAATTTGACTGAAAAGGTCAACAATTATGGGGATGTGTATCCAGAGTATCCAAACATGGCAGCTATTTGCGTTTACCCATCGTTGGTCAAAACAGTAAGCGAGACACTAACTGAAGGTGTTGAAATAGCTGCAGTTACTGGAGGTTTCCCACACTCACAAACATTTATTGAAGTTAAAATTGCAGAAACATCGCTTACTGTGCTTGATGGAGCCACCGAAATCGACATTGTTTTTCCTATCGGAAAACTATTGGACCACAAATACGACGAAATCTTGGAAGAACTCAAAGAGTTAAAGTCGGCTTGCCGCGATGCACGATTAAAAGTTATCCTGGAATCTGGCGCTTTAACACTGTCTGATTTGCGCATTGCCAGCATTTTGGCCATGGAAGCTGGTGCTGATTTTATCAAAACATCAACGGGAAAACAACAACCGGCTGCAACATTGGAAGCTTCATATTGCATGTGTTCATTGATTGCCGAATATCATCGAATCAGCGGTCGCAGGGTTGGTTTTAAAGCCGCAGGAGGCATAAAGTCAACACTGGAGGCAGTTCAATACTACACCTTGGTTGAATCAATTCTTGGAAAAGAATGGCTGAACAAGGATTTGTTCAGAATTGGTGCAAGCAGCTTGGTTAATGCTATTTTAAGTGATGTGACTGGAGAAGAGGTTATCTTCTTTTAATATGTGCGTTGCATGAAATAATCCACACAGACCAGTAACGCTTCTTTGAAGGAACTCTGTTTAAATATATCCAACGATCTGATTGCCAATTCCTGGAAATCACGCATTCGTTTCTCAGCGTATTGAACCCCTCCTGCATTAAAAACAAACTGATTGATTGTCTGCAGATTTGAATGTGAGAAATCTCTGTTTCGAATGATGTTCAGGATGGGTTTCTTTTCTTGTTTCGTTGATTGGTTCAACGAATAGATCAGCGGCAGGGTCATCTTTCCTTCCTTCAAATCGTTGCTGGTTGGTTTTCCAATCGAGTTTTTTGAAAAGTAATCGAAAATATCGTCTTTCAGTTGAAAAATCATACCCAGGTATTCACCAAAATGTTCCAAAGCCCTCTCCTCTTCTTCGTTTGCATTGGATGAAATGGCGCCTGCTTGTGTACAAAATGCAAATGTTTTCGCTGTTTTTTTTCTGATCACCTCAAGATAGGTTTCCTCGTCAATGACCAATTGCCTTTCATTGGATAATTGCATCATTTCTCCCTCGGAAAGATCACAACCTAATTCCGCAAGAAGAAACGAAATGCGTCCCTTGCATATACCGGAAGAGATATAGGCAGACTTTGATAAGTAATAATCACCTACCAAAATAGCGGGTTTGTTATTCCACAATGCCTTTACTGAATAACCCGAACGTCTTTTATAGGTATTGTCAACCACATCATCGTGCATCAGACTGGCTGTATGAAGCAGTTCAAGAGAAACTGCCGCCTTGATGCTTTCTTGTGTTATTGAACCAATCAAACCGGAAGACAACAGTACCAAGTGTGGTCTGATTTCTTTACCTTTTTGCTTTTTAACGTAATTAAGGACTTGTTTCAATAAGTATGATTCAGTCGTGATTGCGTCATCAAACGCCTTCTCGTACTCTAGAAATTCCTTGGCAATGGGTTTTCGTATCAGCTCAATCATACTTCCTCAATATCTGTACAAAAATAATAAAAAAATGCTGCAAGTTCTTTTTTTCGTACTTTTACACACATATGAAGGTACGTTGAAACCTACCTTATTTTAGATTCCCGCGAAACATAGAAGAAATCAAATTGGAACGTAGATTGTTTTTGATCGATGCATACGCCATCATCTATCGGTCATATTATGGATTCATCAAGCAACCTAGGATAAATTCCAAGGGTGAAAACACATCGGCAATTTTTGGATTCTTCAACACACTGGAAGAATTGATTCGTCGTGAAAATCCTACTCACTTGGCTGTATGTTTTGATCCACAGGGACCTACATTCAGACATGAGGCATACGAACAATATAAGGCTCACCGTGAAGAAACACCTGAAGTGATTCGTTGGTCCATTCCCTGGATTAAATCCATCATCGAAGCATACAATATACCCATCATCGAAGTGCCTGGATTTGAAGCAGACGATGTCATTGGCACATTATCGAATTTAGCAGAAAAGGAGGGGTATGATGTCTACATGATGACCCCCGACAAAGATTGCGGACAACTCGTAACTGATCATGTGTTTTTATATAAACCCAAATACGGCAGTAATGAGTTTGAAATACTCGGTCCCAAGGAAATCATGAACAAATATTCCTTGACCGATCCAAAACAAATCATCGACTTGTTGGGTCTCATGGGAGACGCTTCAGACAACATACCCGGATGTCCTGGGATTGGCGTAGTGACCGCAAAAAAACTAATTCAAGATTTTGGTTCTATTGAGAATCTACTCAACAACTATCATAGCCTCAAGGGAAAGCTGAAAGAAAAAATTGAAAACAATTTGGACCTAATTTCATTCTCCCGATTTCTGGCAACCATCAGAACCGATGTTCCACTTTCATTCGATGAAGAAACATTGACAAGACAAGCGGTTTCTCTGGACAAACTGAAACAACTATTCGATCAACTTGAATTTCGTGCATTGTTCCAGCGGGTGGAAAAAAATGCGAACCTTTCGGCTCAACCCCAAAAACCCCTTCCCCAAAAAACTACACCGACCAATCAACAACAATTGTTGTGGGATGAACCGAATCTGTTCAATCAGTCTGAAAACGTCATTGAGACTGTCATAAATACCACCGAAGGGACGGAAGAAAAAAAAGATTCAACTCTCAGGGACATAAAATCGGAGCCTCACTCCTACCAGATTCTTGAAAATGAGGCAGATATTTTGAATTTTTTTCAACTTCTCCGTACGCAAAAATTGCTCTGTCTGGACACAGAGACCACAGGCCTCAACCCAATGACCTGTGATTTGGTGGGAATGTCCATCTGTTGGGAAAAGGGAAAGGCTTGGTACATTCCTTTAAACACATCGAAGGAAAAAACAGAAATGGTTCTGACCAATTTGCGTCCAATCTTGGAAGATCCGTCAAAAAAGATTATCGGCCAAAACATCAAGTTTGATTTATTGGTTTTAAAACACCATGGGGTAACAATCAAAGGTGAATTGTTCGACACCATGATTGCCCACTACCTGCTTCAACCCGAATTGAAACATGGCATGGATTACCTGGCAGAAATTTACCTGGGTTACAAAACCATTCACATTGATGAGTTGATTGGAAGCAAGGGCAAGCAACAGCTGAACATGAAGGACGTACCCCTTGAAAAGATCGGCCCTTATGCAGCCGAGGATGCTGACATTACGTTCCAGTTATACGAAATATTGGATCCGGAACTGAAAACCAACGGGTTGGAATTCCTGAGCAAGGAAATTGAAATGCCCCTCATCAAGGTTTTGGCCGAAATGGAGTATCAAGGGGTCAGTCTTGATACTGACAGCCTCAAACAAGCCTCTATCAGCATGACCTCCACGCTGGAAGCAGTGGAAAAGGAGATTCAGGAACAGGCCGGAATGTCCTTTAATGTAAACAGCCCCAAACAAATTGGTGAAATCCTGTTTGATACGCTGAAAATTGACAGCAAGGCAAAGAAGACAAAAACCGGGCAATATTCCACTTCGGAAGATGTGCTGGAAAACCTGAAAAGCAAACACCCCATAGTTGAAAAGATTCTGGAACAACGCGGGTTGAAGAAACTGTTGAGCACCTACATCGATGCCTTACCTACCTTGATCAACACGCAGACGGGAAAGATCCACACCTCGTTCAATCAAGCTATCACAGCAACGGGACGACTCAGTTCCAGCAATCCCAACCTACAGAATATCCCCATTCGTGATGCCATTGGAAGAGAGATTCGAAAAGCATTTTCCTGCAAAGCCGATGAATATTTTCTTTCTGCCGACTATTCTCAGATTGAACTACGTTTGATGGCACACCTGAGCAGGGACGAAACCATGATTGAGGCCTTCCGGGAAGACCAGGATATCCATGCAGCAACGGCCGCAAAAATTTATAACATTGGTTTAGACGAGGTGACCTCCGACATGCGGCGCAAGGCCAAGACTGCCAATTTCGGCATTATTTACGGCATTTCGGTATTTGGTTTGGCAGAACGTATGGGTGTAAACCGTAGTGAGGCCAAACAGTTGATTGACGGATACTTTGCTACCTATCCCGGTGTCAAACGGTATATGGAAGACGTGGTTGTTGACGCAAAAAACAATGGGTGGGTGGAAACCCTCTACCACCGCAAACGCTTTTTGCCCGATATCACATCCCACAACGCCGTTGTAAGGGGTTATGCGGAACGCAATGCCATCAACGCCCCCATTCAGGGTACAGCAGCCGATATCATCAAAATTGCCATGGTAAAGATTTACAGGGCTATTGAACGGCAGGCCTTGCGTTCAAAAATGATCCTCCAGGTACATGACGAACTGAACTTCATCGTCCCAAAAGAGGAGTTGGAAACCATGATTAAGCTTGTGAAAACAGAGATGGAAGCGGCCGCCGAATTACTGGTTCCTTTAAAGGCTGATATCGGTTATGGGGCAAACTGGCTGGAAGCACACTGAAAAAGTCGTTGGTTTTTTGTACTTTTGCAGCCTCAAACCCATCAATATCACATCATGGCATTACAATGCGGCATCGTTGGACTACCCAACGTCGGTAAATCCACCTTGTTCAACTGCTTGTCGAACGCGAAAGCGCAGGCAGCTAATTTCCCCTTCTGCACCATCGAACCCAACGTAGGGGTTATTACCGTTCCCGATGAACGACTCAGCAAGTTGGCCGAATTGATACATCCCAATCGCATTGTACCCACCACGGTAGAAATTGTCGATATTGCCGGTTTGGTAAAAGGAGCCAGCAAAGGTGAAGGACTGGGCAACAAATTTTTAGCCAATATCCGGGAAACCGACGCCATCATTCACGTAATCCGTTGCTTTGAAGACGAAAACGTGACCCATGTGGATGGTTCTGTGGATCCTGTCAGAGACAAGGAAATCATTGACTATGAACTTCAAATCAAAGACCTTGAAACTATAGACAGCCGGATCCAAAAAGTGCAGAAACAAGCCCAGACTGGTGGCGATAAACAAGCCAAGCAAGTCTACGAAGTATTGGTACGCTATAAGGAAGCATTGGAAGCAGGTAAATCAGCACGTACAGTGCAATTCGAGATAAAGGACGAACAAAAGATAGCCCACGACCTGTTCCTCCTAACCAACAAACCGGTCATGTATATCTGCAATGTGGACGAAGCGTCGGCTGTTAATGGAAATGTATACTCCGACCAACTCAGGGAGGCGGTTAAAGAAGAGGGAGCGCAAACACTGATCGTTGCGGCAAAAATTGAATCTGAAATTGCCGAATTGGATACCTTCGAAGAACGTCAACTGTTCCTCAATGAAATCGGCTTGGAAGAATCGGGTGTTTCCCGCCTCATCAAATCTGCCTATAAACTACTGAATCTCAGTACCTATATTACAGCTGGTGTTCAGGAAGTCAGAGCCTGGACGTTCTTGACCGGCAGCAAGGCACCTGTTTGTGCCGGTGTCATCCACACCGATTTCGAGAAAGGGTTTATCCGTGCTGAAGTGATCAAATACGAAGATTATATCCGTTACGGATCTGAAGCCGCCGTGAAAGAGGCCGGAAAAATGTCGGTGGAAGGCAAGGAATACGTAGTACAGGATGGCGACATCATGCACTTCCGCTTCAACGTGTAAATCAGCTACTTTCCCTTTATGATACGCTTGATGTCACTGAGCTTGTTCAGGGCTTCAAGAGGCGTTAGGTTGTTTACATCTACCTTGATGATTTCATCCCTGATTTGCGACAGCACCGGGTCATCGAGTTGGAAAAAGCTCAACTGCATGCCATCCCGCTGATTGGCAATATCCTTGGTAGGCTTGGCCAATGAACCTTTTCGGTTCTCTCCTTCCATCTTCTGAAGTATCTGGTTGGCCCGCTTGACAATACTGTTGGGCATGCCCGCCATGCTGGCCACATGAATACCGAAACTGTGTTCGGTTCCACCTCGCTCTAACTTTCGTAAAAAGATAACTTTTCCGTCTGCTTCACGAACGGATACGTGGTAGTTTTTGATGCGCGGGAACGTTTTTTCCATCTCGTTCAATTCGTGGTAGTGTGTGGCAAACAAGGTTTTTGCCTTATAACGGGGGTGTTCGTGTATGTATTCCACAATAGCCCATGCGATTGAAATACCATCGTAGGTGCTCGTTCCCCTACCCAATTCATCAAACAGTACCAAGCTGTTGTGTGAGAGACTGTTTAAAATGTCGGCTGCCTCGTTCATTTCTACCATGAAGGTAGATTCGCCGGCAGAAATATTATCGGAAGCACCCACTCGGGTGAATATCTTATCAACCACTCCTATCTCAGCCGATTCAGCGGGCACAAATGAACCAATTTGAGCCAATAGAACAATCAATGCCGTTTGTCTGAGCAAAGCCGACTTACCCGCCATGTTGGGGCCGGTCACAATAATGATTTGCTCGTGTTGACTGTCCAGATGCACGTCATTGGCAATATATGGCTCCCCTTGAAGTAGTTGTTTTTCAATAACAGGATGCCTGCCTGCACAGATAGTCAAGGCATCACTTTCCAGTACAACAGGACGGTTGTACTTGTTTTCGTGTGCAATTATGGAAAAGGACAACAAACAATCAAGTTGAGCCACTAGTGATGCATTTTGCTGAATTTGAGACAAATATTCACAAAGTTCTGTGGCCAGTTCCTGGTAAATATGCGTTTCCAAAATGGCTATCTTTTCTTCAGCTCCCAGAATTTTTTCTTCGTATTCCTTTAGTTCCTGAGTGATGAATCGCTCGGCATTGACCAAAGTCTGTTTGCGGATCCATTCATCCGGAACCTTGTCTTTATGTGAATTGCGCACTTCTATATAATAGCCAAACACGCTGTTGAAACTGATACGCAGACTGCTGATACCAGTCCGTTCTGCTTCACGTTCCTGTATAGCTGTCAGGTACCCCTTGCCTGATGCGGATAAATTTCTGAGTTCATCCAGCTCGGCATTGACCCCGTTTCTGATTACTTCGCCCCTATTGAGTGCTATGGGAGGTGTGTCAACAATTGTTCGGTGTATCCGCTCCCTGAGTTCTGTACAAGGTTGCATACCTTCAATCAGTGTTTGGAGCGCCACATAACCTGGATCATCCGTATCAAGGGTTAATAATTCATTTTCCGTATCGTTATCTGACAAACCTTGTAGACACACGCGTTTGATATCATCAATCGCCTTTAAAGACGTTTTCAAGTACACCATTTCACGAGGCGAAACCCGACCAACGGCAATTTTGGATGCAATACGTTCCAAGTCGCCAATTTCGTTTAAAATTCGACCCACCTCCTTTATCAAAAGCGGTTGCTTGTAAAAAAACGCTGCGATATCCTGACGAAAACTGATGGTTTCCACTTGTTTGAGTGGAAACAGCAACCACCTGCGAAGCAATCGTCCACCCATGGCACTTTTTGTGCGGTCGATCACAGACAAAAGACTTTTTCCACCTTCGTTCATGGTTTCGCACAATTCAAGACTACGAATGGTATAACGATCCAAACGTACGTATTGATCCTCATCCAAACGCGATAGGGAACGAATATGACTGATTTGTGTATGTTCCGTCATATCCATGTAATACAACACGCTGCCTGAAGCAATTATAGCCAAAGGCATCCCCTGAACGCCAAATCCTTTCAGATTTTTAGTCCGAAAATGTTTCAACAAACGTGTTTGCGCCGATTCTTCAGTATACACCCAATCATCCATTTCAAAACGAGCTCCGCTGAAATGAAAACGTTCCTGAATGATCGACCGTTTATTTCTTTCATACAACAGCTCTTTCGGAGACAGAGAATTCAATAATTTGTCCACGTATTCAATGGAACCTTCTGCTGTATAGAATTCTCCAGTGGAGATGTCTAGAAAAGCAACTCCAGCCCTTCCTTTATCTATGTATATACCAGCTAAAAAGTTATTTTCCTTTTGGTTGAGTATGTTTTCATTGGTGGAAACACCGGGTGTTACCAATTCAGTGATACCTCGTTTGACTAATTTTTTGGTCAGTTTTGGATCTTCCAATTGATCGCAAATAGCTACCCTTCTACCTGCTCGTACCAACTTTGGTAAAAAATTATCCAATGCATGAAAGGGAAAACCGGCCATTTCAATAGGTCCGGATGCGCCGTTCGATTTTTTGGTCAGAGCAATGCTGAGTATGTCAACAATAGTCAAGGCATCCTGACCATAAGCTTCGTAAAAATCACCCACACGAAACAACAGGACAGCATCGGGATGTTTGCTTTTCATCTCGAAATACTGCCTGATCAACGGTGTATCTTCAGCAGGTTTGTTCAAGGTTCAGTTACGTTGGTTAGACGGCAAATATAACAAAAAGACTGTTGATAACGTGTGAATAATGGTTGATACAATTTCATCGATTTTCTATCGACCATATACATTTATTGTCGTTAGCAGAATGCACCAATAAAACAAGTGATATAGGAACTAACTTTCAAAAAATCTTTCAACCAAACAATCAGGGTTAATGAACATACAACTTGTCAACAGCGAAAAAACGGATATTCGAATATAACTCAACAATATATTCTATTTCATTGATAATGAAATTATTAAAACTGTTTTTATTGTTCATTACTGGTTGAAAAAATGTCAGAAACTTTCTATAAGGAGCTTTTTTAAGGGTTATCAACAGTTTCAACAGACTATTATATTATTCTCTTTATTTTTAAAAACTTTAAGAAGAAATATAAAAGAAGTGTTGATGAATCAGTTTGTGTATTACAAGTTGTTTGCTGATTTCAATAAACCATAAACGTGCCAAATGACTATACCTCCTGCAACAGATACATTTAAGGAGTGTTTTGTGCCAAATTGGGGGATTTCAATGCATCCGTCACAAACATCCACTACGGCTTGTTGAACCCCTTTTACTTCATTTCCCACAACAAGCGCGTAACGTGTTTGAGGTAATAAGGAAAGTTCATCCAAAAAGATGCTTTCATGAGTTTGTTCTACAGCAAAAACTGTATAACCCTCATTCTTAAGTGAAAGAACAGCCGAAACCGTATCTGAACAGTGACACCAATCCATGGTGTACTCGGCTCCCAGTGCAGACTTGTGGATTTCAGGATGAGGAGGTGTGCCTGTGTTGCCACAGAGTATTATTTTTTCTATACGGAACGCATCACAGGTCCTGAAAACAGAACCCACGTTGTGAAGGCTTCTTATGTTATCCAAAACAACAACAAGAGGTAATTTTTCAGATTGTTTGAAAGCTTGGGCAGAAAGCCTGTCCATTTCAGTAATGAGTAGTTTCTTTGGCATATTTAGTAGAATGATGATGCAAAATTACTAATATTATGCCTATTTTTGTTGGTTAAAAA
The DNA here is from genome assembly GCA_964438045.1 of uncultured Bacteroidales bacterium. Classification (GTDB taxonomy): domain Bacteria; phylum Bacteroidota; class Bacteroidia; order Bacteroidales; family UBA1402; genus UBA8389. The sequence continues at coordinate 14,232 of CAYTIY010000016.1, forward strand.
ATGGACTGAAACGATGGATAAGGATCATGTAATTTCAGAGATTAACAGGCTAAAGCGGCAAAAGAACGCCGTTATCATGGCTCATTATTATCAGGAAAACGACATTCAGGACATTGCCGATGTGATTGGTGACAGTTTGGCTTTGGCTCAGGAGGCCAGTAAGACACATGCTGATGTGATTGTTTTATGTGGCGTTCATTTCATGGGTGAAACGGCCAAAATTATTTGTCCGGACAAGAAAGTGCTGATACCGGACGAAAAAGCTGGTTGTTCTTTGGCAGATAGTTGTCCAGCTGAAGCATTTGAAGCATTTGTGAAGGCACACCCGGATTACACGGTAGTCAGCTATGTAAATACGAGTGCAGAGGTAAAAGCCTTGACAGATATTGTGGTCACTTCTACGAATGCGACAGCCATCGTAAACAGCTTGCCAAAAGATGAGAAAATAATATTCGGGCCAGACAAGAACCTGGGTAATTATATCAACGGTCTGACAGGCAGGAATATGTTGTTATGGAATGGTGCTTGTCATGTACATGAACAGTTTTCCATTGATAAGCTTATTCAATTAAAGGAAAAATACCCTAAATCAAAGGTTATCGCGCATCCTGAATGCAAACAAGTGTTGCTGAATTTGGCGGATTTCATCGGTTCAACGTCTTCATTGATCAAATATGCTCAACGTTCAGACGTAAAAGTATTCATTGTAGCTACTGAATCGGGCATACTGCATGAAATGCGCCGCTTGTGTCCGGATAAGGAATTTATCCCCGCTCCTCCTGAAGATAGTTCATGTGCGTGCAACGAATGTTCTTTCATGCGTTTGAACACGTTGGAAAAAGTATTGTCTTGTTTGGAAAATGAAAGTCCTTCTATTGAAATACCCTCCGAATTGCAACAAAAAGCACTCGCTCCTATCTTAAGGATGTTGGATTTATCAGCCAAGCTTCAATTGTGATGAAACCCTCCTTTGTTTTTGCAACAAACAACGCCCATAAATTGTCTGAGGTTTCTGACATATTGGGCGAACAGTTTGAATTAAAGGGATTGAAAGCTATCGGGTGTTACGATGAATTGCCTGAAGAACAGGAAACACTTGAAGGAAATGCACTTCAAAAAGCACAGTATGTGTACCACAAGTTTCACCTCGATTGTTTTGCGGATGATACGGGACTTGAGGTTATTGCGCTGAATGGTGAACCAGGTGTCTATTCAGCCAGGTATGCCGGTGAAGAGTGCGATGCAACAAGCAATATGGAGAAGTTGTTGCAAAAACTCGAAGGTGTGAGTAATCGAAAAGCCCGTTTCAGAACAGTTGTAGCACTGATTATTGGAGGTGAAGAACACCTGTTTGAAGGTGTGGTGAACGGTGAAATCCTACTAGACCGAAAAGGTAATGGTGGTTTTGGATACGATTCCGTTTTCCAACCGGATGGATATACGATGACATTTGCAGAAATGGAATCGTCTTTAAAAAACAAAATCAGTCACAGAGCTAATGCTGTCAAGCAATTGGTAGACTATTTGAAAAGTTTATGAAGAGGAAAACAGTCATTCTTGCTTTTGTCATACAAACACTCGGATGTAGTCTGAATGGATATGCCGAATATACCGATATACCTGTTGGTTCATGGAGGACGCATTTTTCCTACAACACGTTAACCGAAATTGAAACAACACCATCGGAAACGTTTGCCGTAGCCAATGGTAAGTTGTTTTCATTTGATTTGAATCAAGTTTCGACTATTTATACCCCGTTATCCGGATTGAGCGGATTTGATGTTGCTTTTATCAATTGGTCTGAACAAACTCAGGAGTTGATGGTTTGTTATTCCGATGGCAATTTTGATTTTTTGAATAAAGGATCAGTTAAAAACGTACCCGATTTTAAAAATAAACCGATGACGGCTGACAAGTCCGTCTATAGCGTACGGATAAAAGGCTCTACAGCTTTTGTTTCAACGGGTGTGGGATTGCTCCTGCTTGACCTAGAAAGACACGAAATCAGTGAATTGTTCAGACCCTTGTTGAATCAAAATCCTTATTCCATTCAGGAAACAGTTACCGATGCAGCTTCTTTGGGTGATTCTCTTTTTTTGGCAACACCTGCCGGGCTCTTTGGTGGAGATTGGTCGGACAATTTACACGACCCATCCATGTGGAAACCCGTATCTTTTTTTGCCGAGAAACCTGTCAATATTGTCAATTTTAAGGAGAAACTGGTTGTGATGACCGAAATGGGTAGGGTATACATACGCGAAGGTAATTCCTGGTCTTTGTTACATACCGATTCAAACGCACTTCGTTTGCTGGTGGATGGGGGAAAACTGATACTATGCGGTAGGCTCGGTGGAACAGTTGTTAATGATAACGGAGAAAAAATGCCTGTTTCATATCCTACCTACGATGTATCGTTCAGTGACTCCAAACAGTTATGTTATGTGGCTTCCGGGAAAAAAGGACTGTTGTCTTTTAATGTATCCACTGGATTTAGCCAGCAACCGGAATCAGTTTCTTTACCTACAGGACCTAGTCAATCTGCCGTTTGGAACGGTTTTGTAAAAAATGGAGACTTTTTTGCTGTACCGGGTGGACGATGGGGCGATCGTTTTTTATTCGGGGGAGATGTTATGCGCTTTGACGGACAAAATTGGACAGGTTTGACAGATCGTGATTCTATCTCATCACGTACGGGCATGCCCTTTATGGATATTATGAATCTGGCTGTCGATCCTTTCGATGATACGCATTTTTTTCTGACGAGTTGGGGAGAAGGATTGTATGAGTTTAAGAACGACAAGTTTTACACATTGCACAACCAGTATAACAGTCCACTAATATCGGTGTTGCCAGGTCCTTTTTGCCGTGTTGATGGCGCTGTTTTTGACAAAGAAGGAAATCTTTGGTTGTTGAACTCAACGTATGGTGTTTCATCTGTGTTGTCGGATACAACAATTTGGGTAATGAGAGCCGGAAAAAACGAATGGGTGCCCATGTATTATTCCACAATGCCTGGAGCTCCGACCTGGGGTTCCATCCTGTTCACATCAACCAATCAAATCTGGTGTAATTCTGTTAGAGGCGCTTCATACGGATTGTTTGTCATTGATCAAAGGGGAACACCCTGGCAGACCTCAGATGATAGAACACGCTGGATCAATACGATTGCAACAGATGACGAGACGATAAGCCCGTTTACCTACAATTGCATGGTTGAAGATAAAAATGGAACAATTTGGATAGGCACCAATCTGGGGCCGGTTTTGGCATCCGATCCTTCTCAGGTTTTTGATCCTGGTTACACGTTTACACGTATAAAAGTACCGAGAAAAGACGGTACTGATTTGGCTGATTACCTATTAAAGGGCATTAGGATCAATTCGATTGCTGTGGATGGTGCAAACAGGAAATGGTTGGGAACAGCAGGGAACGGTGTATATTTGGTTTCTGCAGACGGCCTTGAAACCATTCATCAGTTCAATACGGATAACAGCCCACTTCCCTCCAACTACATTTTTTCTGTGACGGTTCATCCACAGACTGGAGAAGTGTTTATCGGCACCAATGAAGGACTGGTATCCTATCGCGCAGAAGCCACAGAGGGTCAGGAAGATTTTTCAGAAGTGCGGGTTTTTCCCAATCCTGTCAAACCAGGATATGCCGGTTTGATCACCGTTACAGGCCTAAAGGAGGGTTCACAGGTTAAAATATCAGACTTGAATGGAAATGTGTTGGTGGCGGGTAATTCCTTGGGCGGTCAATTTACATGGAATGGGTTGAATCGTCAGGGAAACCGGGTTGCGAGCGGAGTCTACTTGGTTTTTAGTTCATCACTCGATGGTACTGAACACCAGGTAAGCAAATTCATGGTGTTACATTGATTTTCTCAAACAGCGATCGAATGGTCTCTTTCAATACGGGATGTACAAATTCAGGGGCAATTTCCGACAAAGGTTCAAGGACAAATTTTCTATCTTGAAGATGGGGGTGCGGCACGATAAGATCTGGGGTTTTAATGACCTGGTCATCAAAAAGCAGAATATCGATGTCTATTAACCTGTCCGCATAGCCGTTTTTGCCGCTTTTCAGCCTTCCCATGCCGCGTTCAATCTCTTTTAATCCCATTAGGCAGCCCAGGGGTGATCGTTGCGTTTTGACGCTAATACAGGCATTCATGAATCTGTTCGAGGAATCAAACCCCCACGGGTCGGTTTCAAAAAAAGTCGAACGGGCCACTACCGACCCGATCGACTGTTCAATGAACTCAATGGCTTTTTCAAGCATGGCCGTCCTGTCTCCCAGGTTTGAACCGAGACTGAGGTATGCTATGGGCATTGTATGATCAGCGTATCAACATGGCATCGCCATACATTCCGAAACGGTATTTTTCCTTGATGGCCATATCGTATGCTTCCATGACAAAATCGTAACCGCCAAAAGATGCCACCATCATCAACAAGGTGGATAAGGGTGCGTGAAAATTGGAAATCATGGAGTTGGCAACACTGAAATCATAGGGAGGAAAAATGAATTTGTTGGTCCACCCATCAAAGACCTTGAGGTGACCGGCAGCACCGACCGAACTTTCAATAGCCCTCATTACCGTAGTCCCAACGGCGCAAATTTGATTCCCGTTGTCTTTTGCGGCATTGACAATACGTACGGCTTCCTCGGCTATGCGCATTTGTTCGGAATCCATTTTGTGTTTTGTCAAATCTTCTACATCGATTTCACGGAAGTTACCGAGACCGGCATGTAGGGTGATATATGCAAAATCAATACCCTTGATTTCCATGCGTTTCAATAATTCGCGGCTGAAGTGCAGGCCGGCGGCCGGAGCAACGACAGCACCTTCACTCGAGGCAAATATGGTTTGAAAGCGCTCTTCGTCTTCTGGTTCCACAGCTCGTTTGATGCTCTTGGGAAGTGGTGTTTCTCCGAGTGCGAAGAGGGCATTTTTAAAGTCTTCGTGGCTGCCGTCGTATAAAAAACGAAGGGTTCGACCGCGCGAAGTGGTATTGTCAATCACTTCAGCAACCATTGACTCGTCTTCACCAAAATACAATTTATTGCCAATCCGAATTTTTCTGGCCGGATCAACCAGGACGTCCCACAAACGAAACTCTTCGTTTAATTCACGAAGCAAGAACACTTCGATTTGAGCCCCCGTTTTTTCTTTGTTTCCGTACAGCCGTGCGGGAAAAACGCGGGTGTCATTGAATATGAATACGTCTTTTTCATTGAAAAAGGAAGGAATTTCCTTGAACAAACAATGGCTGATGCTACCAGCCGCACGGTCTAGCACCATAAGCCTCGATTCATCCCTATTGGGAGCCGGGTACTGGGCGATCAGCTCTTCGGGTAGTTTGAACTTGAATTTTGAAAGTTTCATATGGTTGATGTATTAGTTTCAAAAAGTAATGGACAAAAAATTAGTCAGCATTTTCATCCAAGGGTAAAGTTTCCAGCCAATTGGAAAAGGTTTCCACATCTAAACAGCGTTCAAGTGTCACATCACCTATGCGGGTTCGGCACAAATCTGTCAGGTGTGCACCGCAACCCAGTGATTCTCCCAAATCCCTTACCAAAGCCCGTATGTAGGTTCCTTTGCTGCATACAATCCTAAGTTTGATGACGGGTAAGTCACAGGTCAACAATTCCAACTCATCTATAACAAGTATCTTCGCTTTGAGTTCAACGTCCTTACCCATTCTAGCCATTTCATAGGCTCTTTTACCATCAACTTTGCAGGCAGAAAATGATGGAGGTACCTGTTCGATGCGTCCTAAAAATTGAGTCAGGGTCTGTTCCACCATTTCTTGTGTTACATGACTGTAGTCAAAACGCTGGTCGATGGGTTTCTCGAGGTCGTGGGAGGCCGTTGTTGCCCCGATTTCCAACGTGGCGACATATTCTTTGGTCTGGTACTGGAATGATTCAATCTGCTTGGTTGCTTTTCCCGTACAGATAATCATGACTCCCGTTGCCAAAGGATCCAATGTTCCTGCGTGGCCAACCTTTAATTTTTTTATACCCAGTTTCTTACATAACAAATACCGTACTTTGGCAACCAACTGAAACGAGGTCCATGTAAGGGGTTTGTCAAAGAACAAGATTTCTCCTTCAATAAAATTCATTATACCGTTTTGATGACAACGAACTCGCCTGGCAAAAGCCGCAAGCAACCGGAGCCACAATTAAAAAATCGAATATACCACAGTTGAGATACCCAACAGGCCGCAATAGAGGGCAAACCAAATCAATTTGCCATGTTGAACCAGGGACAACATCCACTTACAGGCAACACAACCAGAAATAAAAGCGGCCAGGAATGCAATTACCAACGAAAAGGCCGGTATGGTTGCCGTATTGGACATTTCCCCGCTAACCAATTCCAGAAATGCTTCACCCATGATGGGAATGATTACCATTAGAAATGAAAACTTTGCCACGTGCTCTTTTTTATTGCCCAACAACAAACCTGTGGCAATCGTGGTGCCTGAGCGCGACAGTCCGGGAAGTACGGCCACCGCTTGAGATAAACCGATGATAAAAGCGTTCAGCCAACCAATTTTTTCTTTTTGTCTGGGTTTGGTAATGTACGAAAAAGTCAACAACAATGCGGTAACAATCAACATGATACCTACCAGCATCAGTCCGTTTCCAAACAATTTCTCTACGGCATCTTTGAAGAACAAACCTACGATAAGAACCGGAATCATGGATACCCCGATTTTCAGCAGGTATTGAGTTTCTTCGTTGTATCTAAAGCGAAAAAAACCCTTGAGCAGGCGTCCGATTTCAGGCCAAAGCACAACCAACGTACTCAAGACGGTTGCCGCATGTACGACAATTCCAAACATGAGGTTGTCGGCACCTGATGTTCCAAACAGGGCATTTCCAATTTCAAGATGTCCGCTGCTACTGACGGGCAGGTATTCGGTAAAACCCTGAAGCAGCCCCAGGATGAGGGCCTCAAACCAACTCATTCGTTCGTCTTCTTTTTATAAAGGATGCCAAAAATAATGAACAGGAACCCACCCAGGGAAATACCTGGTGCCAGGACAATACGTCTGAAGCTGAATATGTCGGGATTGTAGGCAGTGTCCAGTGAAGGTTTACCTGTCATGAGTATGAATCCAAATATGACCAGAAGAAATCCGGCCAAAATCAGGATAAGATTCAACTTTTCAAGGGCAAGTTTTTGGAATTTTTCTTCTTCTTTTTCCATGATGGTTTCAGTCTCTGTGGATTAGACGTAATATAAATCGTTTGTTTGCATTTTCAGGTAACGGTTGACAGCAAGCCAGGTTGCTGTGGTCATGATAATCAAGCCAAAAAGCAGAATGACCAGAAAGATAAGAGCCAACAATCCGGATTGCAGCATCGTCATCACACCAGGAATCTGTTTGTCCAAGTAAAACAACGCCCCGTACAGGTAACCCATGGCTAATACAGACGCAATGGTCGCACTCACCATGTTTTGGAGAATAAAGGGTTTGAGTATGAATCCTCTTCCCGCTCCTACAAGCTGCATGGTTCGGATAAGAAAGCGTTTGGAATAAATCAGGAGTCTGACCGTATTTCTAATCAAAGAATAGGAAATCAATGTCAACACGATGGCCAATATGAGCAAAACGAGACTGATGCGTCGAACGTTTTCGTTGACAAGGTGTACCAGATCTTTTCGATAAATTACATCCTGAACATTTTTGAAACGTTTCAAGAAAAGGTCTGCCATTTCCATGCTGTCAGCATTGGCGTAATCGGCGTTCAGGTAGATTTCAAAGGAGGCCAAGGCCGGATTGGAGCCCAACAGGTCTTCTGGATTTTCGCCCAGTTCTTCGATAAGCTCCTTCAGTGCAGTTTCCTTGTCGATATACGTGACCGACCTGGCCCACGGCATCGCTTCAAGCTTTTTTTGGAACATCATGGCATCGGGCAGGCTCAATGCATCATCGACTACCACCGAAATGCAAACGTTTTCCTTCACATAATCCGACAAGTATTTGGCCAGAGAACCCAATGTGAGCATGATGCCTAACAGAAAGAGAACCAAGCTTATGCTTACCGTGGAGGTAAAACGGGAATTAAAAACCCTCACCGCGTTGACCGACTTTTGTTTTTGCTTCATGAATGAGATCGAGTTTAACAAACGGTTTATCCCGAAAATTGCCGCAAAAGTGCAAAAAATATCCGGATTTGCCTTAAAATACAGTGAATAATCCTTGTTTTTTTGTTTTTTAAACAAGTTCACCCATCAAAGTGGCCGATGTATAATCGACAATCCTAACCTGCACCAGGTCGCCTTTTCGTTTGTTTCCCTTGGGAAACACGACCATTTTGTTTTGTTGAGTCCTGCCGCACAGTTGATCCTTGGAACGTTTGGAATAACCTTCGCACAACACTTCATACGTGTTGCCCACATCCTTGGCGTTGCTTTTTGCCGACATTTCGTTTTGAAGCGCGATGAGTTCATTCAATCGTTGTATCTTGATTGACTCTGGCACATCGTCCTTCAGGTTTTTCGCAGCATACGTGCCTGGACGTTCTGAATACTTGAATAGGAAAGCTGAATCAAACCCCACCTCACGCATTAGAGAAAGGGTTGCTTCGTGGTCTTCCGGTGTTTCGGAATGAAAACCGCAAAACAAGTCGGTTGAAATACCGCAATTGGGCATAATTCGACGAATGGCGGCTATTCGCTCCAGATACCACTCTCTGTCGTAGCGTCTGTTCATCAATTTCAGAATGCGTGAACTGCCTGATTGGGCGGGCAAATGTATGTGTTTGCAGATGTTGGGGTGTGTCGCCATAGTCTGAAGGACATCATCTGTCATGTCTTTCGGGTGAGACGTGGAAAAGCGGATGCGCATGTCAGGTGCCGCTGCGGCAACCAAATCCAACAGGTCGGAAAAATGCAGGGTTGTTGCACCTTCTTTTTCTGAAAAACGATAGGAATTTACATTCTGACCCAACAGTGTCACCTCCTTGTACCCTTTTTGCCTGAGGTTTTCCAACTCGTTGAGAATGCTTTTGGGGTCGCGGCTTCGTTCCCTCCCTCTGGTGTAGGGCACAATGCAGTAGGTACAAAAATTGTTGCATCCCCTCATAATGGAGATGTAGCTGCCAATGCTGGGTGAACCGATGTGAGAGGGGATAACATCCCTATATGTTTCTGAAAAGGATAATTCAATGTTGATGGCTTTTTCGCCGCGCTGAACAGCCCCAATCAGGTTGGGCAGGTCAAGGTAGGCATCGGGACCGGCAACCAGGTCCACATGTTGTTCTTCGAGCAGGTTTTCCTTTACCCGTTCAGCCATGCACCCGAGGATGCCGATGATGATTTTTTTACCCTTTCTGCGAAGCGACTGGTAATGCTGAATGCGGGAAAGGATTCGTTGCTCTGCGTTTTCACGGATGGAACAGGTGTTGATAAGCACCAGATCAGCCTCATCTCCATTATCTGTCAGAGAAAACCCGTCCATTTCCAGGATGGATGCCACCACTTCGCTGTCGGCTACGTTCATCTGACAACCATATGTTTCAATGAAAACGGTGGAATTCTTTATGGAACTCATGTATGTTGTTAATTGGAATAATTAGAAAATCTGATCATTACGCGATCTGAATAGGTTTTGGAAACAGGAATGTCGGGAATATTCTCCTGGTCCAGTCCCAGATAAATGCCATCTTTTTCTTTTCTGAGAACTTTCACCTTGTCAAAATTGACCATCATCGACCTGTTGCACCGTACTAAGGCTGTCTTTGAAAACCGTTCTTCCATTATTTTCAGAGAATTACGAATCATGAACGTGGAAATTTTTCCTTTGTTCAGGTAATGGATCTTCACATAGTTGTCTGCTGCCTCCAACCAAAGTACTTGGTCAGCTTGTACGGATAGTTTCAGTTCATTCTTTTCGTCAACAAAATTAATCATGTTCTTGCCGGTTGAATCTGCTGAATTGTCTTCCAGGCTCATCTTTTCGAGTTTTCCGGCGTTGTCTTTCCACGCAAAATACAACCAAATGGTCGAATAGGGAAGCAAGAGTATCAGCCCTGTATTCAGTGTTGATTCTTCCAGCAAATCTTCCAGTGATCGGAGATCTTTTAGAACCAATTTTTCAAATAGGGTGTAAAACAAAGACATGGCTACAATTTCTCCGAAAATCCATAACAGAAAGCGAGACAGGGAGATGTTTTTTTTCTTGGCGTAGTAGTACATGATGATGCGGCTTACCACAACGACCAGTACACCCGTCAGGACGATAAGGCTGGTGAATGCGAAATATTTGAACCGTGAGATTGGATACCACTCCTGAGAGCCGAATGGCTGGTAAATATTGATGAAGGCCAGTGCAAAGAGGGCCGTATAAAGGATCAAACGAACGATGTTGCCCTTTTCATACAGGTATTCGGGGATTTTCTGATTCATGAGTACGGATCGGACGTTGTGTCAGTGGTGCAAAAATAGCGCATAAAACCGCAAAACCAATCGTAGATGCGCTCTTTTTTGTCTGTCTCTCACTGTCAAAGAATGTGTACTCACTTCCAAAACATTTTTTACATCCAGTTGCAATTGATGCGAAGAGTTCCTATTTTTGATAAAAAATCAAGCATGGATTTCGGGGATTGGATGTTTATAGGGGTGGCGGTCATATCCGGTATCGCCTCGATTGCGAAAGCCGCAAAAAAAAAGGAAACTGCGCAATCTTCGCAGCCGAATTCCTCCCATGATGAGGAAAAGGCTGGTACTGACGAGTGGATTAAAAACATTCTGCGTGAAACCACCAAGGGGATTTCTGACCTTGACGATGAATTCATCCCCAAAAATAAACCCACACAACAACAGACCCGGGAAAAGCCTGTTGTGACAACAGCCCAGAGCAATTCGGGACAAACAGGTAAAAAGAACGTTGCAGAAGATTATCGTAGAGACAATCAAAGTCTTGAACGCTTTTCCAGGCAGCATGTCAGTCTTGAGGATTCTGTCACAATAGAGGGAAACGTTCAACACAAAGGTGTATCCGTTTCTTCGGGTCTGCAAAAATCTCAACAAGCGGTGGATTGCCCTTTGCTTGATCCGATTGTCGACCTGAATGAAGCCGAGGAGGTCAGAAAGGCCATTGTTTACGGAGAAATCATGCGGCCAAAGTTTTAATGCAACAGGAAAAAACACAACGGTATATCTTATGTATTGAGCATGTTTTTTTGTACTTTTGCGGTGCAAAAAAAACAAGCATATGTCCTATCGAATTATTTCTGCAGAAGAAGCAGCATCGTTTGTAAAAAATGGTGACCTTGTAGGCTTTAGCGGTTTCACGCCTGCCGGTTGCCCAAAAGTAGTCTCCAAGGCAATAGCCGCCAAAGCAGTTGTTGAACACGCAGCCGGTCGTGAGTTTAAAATCGGGATGTTTACCGGCGCTTCTACCGGAGATTCTCTGGACGGGGAGTTGGCACGAGCCAATGCCGTTATGTTCCGTACACCCTACCAATCGAACAAGGATCTGCGCGGAAACCTGAATGCCGGCAAAGCCGCGTATTTTGATATGCACTTGTCCAACTTAGCTCAAGAACTTCGGTATGGATTTCTGGGCAAGATCAATGTTGCCATTCTGGAAGTTGCCGATTATTCGGAAAACGGTGAGTTGTTGCTTACCTCAGGCGTAGGTATCTCACCCACGATAGCTCATTTGGCCGACATCATCATTTTGGAACACAATACTCTTCACCCAAAATTTATCAAAGGTCTTCACGATATTTATGAACCGCTCGATCCACCTTATCGTCGCGAAATCGGGGTTTATTCTCCCTCCGATCGTATTGGAAACTCGGTATTGAAGGTAGATCCTTCGAAGATTGTTGGAGTAGTAGAGACTAACCTGCCCGATCAGGTCTCAGGATTTTCTCCGGCCGATGAAGTTACCACTACGGTTGGAAACCGTGTGGCCGAATTCTTGGTAGGTGAAATGAGAGCTGGTCGTATGCCGGCCAGCTTCTTACCCATCCAATCGGGGGTAGGAAATATTGCAAATGCCGTACTGGGCGCCTTGGGCTCCAATCCGGACATTCCACCCTTCATGATGTATACAGAGGTGATTCAAGATGCCGTAATTGAATTGATGCGTAGTGGCGACGTCAAATTTGCAAGCGGTTGCTCGCTTACCATTTCTCCCGATGTACTGGCTTCCGTTTATCGTGACTGGGATTTCTTTAAAGATAAACTGGTACTCAGACCTCAGGAAATTTCAAACAATCCGGAAGTGGCCCGTCGTTTGGGCTTGATCACTATCAACACGGCGCTTGAAGCCGATATTTTCGGCAATGTGAATTCCACACACGTGTTGGGTACTAAGATGATGAACGGCATTGGTGGTTCGGGTGATTTTACCCGCAACGCTTACTTGTCCATCTTTACTTGTCCTTCTGTGGCAAAAGAAGGAAAGATCAGTGCCATCGTACCTATGGTTTCCCATCAGGATCACAACGAACATTCCGTCAAAGTGCTGATTACCGAACAGGGCGTTGCCGACTTAAGGGGCAAATCTCCTATCCAACGAGCCCAAACCATCATTGAAAATTGCGTACACCCCGATTACAAACAATTGATGTGGGATTACTTGAAGTTGAGCAAGGGTGGGCATACGCCGCACAGCCTGGCATCCGGTCACGCTCTTCATCTTGAGTTCCTGAAATCGGGTGATATGCGCAACACAGCGTTATAATTTGCATTGTCATTGACAGTATAACAGGCATGTTCTTGAATATACATGTTTTCTTAATCGGATTCATGGGGTCAGGAAAGACAACCATAGGAAAGAGGATCTCATCGACCCTGGATGTGCCATTTATTGACCTTGACGCTATCATCGAGAAAGAACAGGGGAAATCCATTCCCGAACTTTTTGACGCAGTGGGCGAGGCTTCGTTTCGTGAAATTGAGCGCGAAGCCTTGCACCGCTACGCAAAAGGCATTCCTTGTATACTTTCCACCGGAGGGGGGGTGCCTTGTTATTTCGACAACATGGAATTCATGTTCCATAACGGCGTCACCATTTACTTGAAAGCATCACCACTTGAATTGGCATCACGTTTATCGGCGGGCCAGGAAAGCAGACCACTGATAAAAAATGTAGGGCGTGAGAATTTGCCATCACACATTGAATCGATGCTGAAAACACGTGAACCGTTTTATGCTAAGGCAACGTTTATAGTAGAAACAGACGGACGATCGGACGATGAAGTAGTTAAGCATTGCTTGGACATTGTGCACACTTTATAAGGATAGTGGCTACATCCAGGAATTCTTATCAAGTGTCCGGTATTGAATGGCTTCTGCAAGGTGTTCGACCTGTATGGTTGGACAGTCGTCCAAATCTGCGATTGTTCTGGCTAATTTTAGTATACGGTCGTACGATCTGGCAGAAAATCTCAGTCGATTCATGACATCCCGTATCAGTAGTTGACACTTTCGATCAAGTTGCGCATAGGTCTGTACATGTCTGGCGGACATCATGGCGTTGCAGTGGACACCTTCATGTGATTTAAACCGCTCTTCCTGATGCGCTCTTGCCATCAAAACACGTTCCTGAATTTGTTTGCTGTTTTCTCCTGGACACTGGTTGCCAAGCTTTTCGTACGCGACAGGTGCTATCTCTAGTTGTACATCGATACGGTCGAGCAAAGGGCCTGATAATTTGTTGATATAGTGTCTGACTTGGCTGGGTGAACATACACAGGCATGCATAGGGTCATTAAAGTGACCGCATGGACAGGGATTCATAGAAGCGACAAGCATGAAATTGGCCGGATAGACCACGCTGTATTGAGCTCTACTAACTTGAATGACCCTATCTTCAAGTGGTTGCCGAAGCGATTCGAGCACACTTCGATTGAACTCGGGCATTTCATCCAGAAACAAGACGCCATTATGTGCCAATGATATCTCACCCGGCTGTGGTCTCGAACCGCCTCCAATCATTGCGATGGCGCTTGTACTGTGATGAGGTGCGCGAAAAGGCCTGGTCCGGATCAGTTTTCCTGTCGATGTTGTCTTGCCGGCAACCGAATGAATAACGGTTGTTTCCAGCGATTCTCGCAGACTCATAGGTGGCAATATGGTTGGGATCCGTTTTGCCATCATCGTTTTTCCTGCCCCCGGAGGGCCTAGAAACAGTAGGTTATGACCACCGGCACATGCCACTTCGACTGCCCTGATTTCAGCTTCCATTCCCCTGACGTCAGAAAAATCGAGGGTGGAAAACAGATCATCAACAGCTGCTATTTCGTTAATGGGTTCGGTAACAGAGACAGTGTTTCCCCTCATCAAGTCAATAACCTGTTGTAAATTATCAACGCCATAAACGTCGATGTCTTCCACAACGGCAGCTTCTTGTCCGTTAATTTTTGGTAATACCACTCGTTTGATACCGAGCTTTTTAGCCAATAATGCAACCGGTAAGGCACCCTTAACTGGACGTAAAGCGCCATCCAGAGACAATTCTCCTATAAAGAGCGTGTTATCCAGACCGACTGCGTCAATATATTGTCCTGCTGCCATTATTCCAACGGCCAGTGGTAAATCGTAGATACTGCCTTCTTTTCTCATGTCAGCCGGAGCCATGTTTATGGTGATCTGATGCCTGGGAAGATCCATATTGTTGTTTCGCAATGCAGATACGATGCGTTCGTGGCTTTCCCGGACAGCATTGTCGGGAAGTCCTACAAGTGTGAACCGAATTCCTCTTGACAATTCAACCTCAATACGTACAGGTCTTGCTTCTATTCCCAAAATAGCCGCACTGATTACTTGAACCAACATTTTTTTTGCTTGCAAGGTAAATAAAATACAAACAAAAAAAGAATAAAAGGTAAATTATGTTACCACTCGCTCATTCCTTGAATCAAACGTTGTGCAATATGACTGTTTCTTGCACCACTATTGAGTAATGAAAGCAATTCGGAAGTGCTTGGATCGTATTCTTGATAAAAGAAATCCTGAATAAGAATGACACTTGCCACAGATGATGGGTTTTCAATAATGAATTCTTTTGCTTTGCGTTTGAGTAAAAGGTTGATTTCTGCTAATCTTTGTTCAATGGCCTGTCCTCCATTTTGGTATTTTCCTTCGATGATGTGTTGGCGCTCCACATATAATGCACTAATTTCACGCTTGAATCGAGTAAGATCATCGTTTACTTCACCACCTTTGATGGTCATCAAATCAACAGACTCAATGTCTCCCGAAACGTGTATGATATCACCCCTTTTGGCAAATAGAGTTGTCCAGCTTTTTGAGTCTGGAAAATAAAGCGTGATAGGATTGATTTCCGCGGTTCCGAGAACCTGAAATTTGAATTTACCGGATTCGGTGGTATATATTGTGTCATATCCAAGAGTGTGGTCATCAATGTAGTAGGAAACCTGTATAACGGTTCTTCCAAGGTGTTCAACCTGACCTTCCACTTTGACTTGGCGAGAATCTGTTGATGAACATGAAGTCATCAACAGTATTCCGTACAGAAGAAGCATGGATGTTTTACCGCTCATGTGGATATGTTAATATGTGTCAAAAATATGAAAAATAATTAAATTATCAATCCTGACAAAATAGATTTTAGCAAAGTAAACGCAAGGATATAACAATAGTATGCCGTGTTTGTATAAATAATGCTAAATTGTGTTTAGATGTGCAGGTATCGAAAAACGGAGTATGAAAAGGAAATTTGTTCAATCAGAAGAAGCTAGTATAAGCTTGACTTTGTTGAAAAAAGGGTTACAGGCTGTTCAAGCAGATAAATTGGTAAAAAACAGTTGCCAACGAATGGGTGATATTCTGCTTGTTGGCAAACGAAAATATGATTTAAATAGGTATAATCGAATTGTGGTCATAGGTGCCGGAAAGGCTTCAGCAACCATGGCTGCAGCCTTGGAATCCATCCTTGGAGATCGTATAACGGAAGGGGTTGTTGTTGTAAAGGATGGACATGTTTGTTCGTTAAAGCAGGTAACGTTGATTGAGGCAGGCCATCCCGTACCTGACCACAGAGGGTTGCTGGCAACTGAAAAGCTGATAGAAGTGGCACGTAAGGCCGATGTTGATGATCTTGTTCTTTGTTTGCTTTCCGGTGGAGCCTCTGCTTTGATGGTTGATCTGGTGGCCGGTGTTTCTCTAGAAGCCTTGCAACAGCTTAATTCAATTTTACTTAGAAGTGGTGCGGACATTAATCAAATAAATACTGTAAGAAAACACCTTTCATTGATTAAGGGTGGACAGTTGTCACAACTTATTTTTCCGGCCACCCTGATTTCGCTGATTGTCTCTGATGTTGTTGGCAATTCGCTGGATGTGATTGCATCGGGTCCGACGTGTCCGGATTCCAGCACATTTGAACAGGCTTTCGATGTTTTGCGTCGATTTGACTTGATTGATAAAGTGGATCGTGGCATTGTTGAACGTCTGGAGTTGGGAATGAAAGGAATGATACAGGAGACTCCCGTTGCTGGCTCGCTTTTTTTTGAACGCGTATTGAACGTGGTGGTTGGTGATAACGGCATCGCATTGGAGGCCATCATGAAGGTAGCTCGTAAAAGAGGATTTGAGACTATTTGCTTGACATCGACACTGCAGGGTAAGGTGTCTCAGGTGGCCACATGGTTGGTTGAAACGGCGTACTCACTACAGAAAACGTTGAAAGAGCCGTTGATTGTGATAGCTGGAGGAGAAGTGGTGGTCGAGGTTGATGAAAACGCTGGGGTTGGAGGTAGGAATCAACACCTTGCCTTGACCTGCGCGATGGCTTTGGAAGGTCATCATGGCATCACTGTTTTATGTGCTGGTACCGACGGTACCGATGGACCCACAAATGCGGCCGGAGCGGTTGTAGATGGTCAAACAGTAACAAAAGCCTTATCAATGGGACTGAAGGCAAGCAATTATCTGGATCATTTTAATGCCTATACTTTTTTTAATGAGGCCGGCGGATTGGTTAAAACGGGCCCGACAGGGACAAATGTAATGGATGTGGTGATTATGCTTATTCAACCAAAATAAAGGGGTGCACCGAAATGAATTCGGGCACCCCCTCGTTGAGTTATAAACGGATAAAGAATACGGATGTATTACAATTGAGGACCGGAAGGAATCAAGGCAATGGCGGCATCGTTGTCGCAGTATTGCTTGAAGTTCTCAATGTACATACCGGCCAGCTTCTTGGCTTTGGCTTCCCATTCGGCAACATCTGTGTAAGTGCTGCGCGGATCGAGGATGTCAGAAACACCTTCCAATTTAACAGGAACGGTCAGGTTCATAACCGGAATGTGCTTGGTTTCAGCTTTTTCGATGGAACCATCAATGATGGCATCGATGATGGCGCGGGTGTCCTTGAGAGACATACGCTTGCCTGTACCATTCCAACCGGTGTTCACCAAATAAGCCTTGGCGTTGTTTTCCTTCATTTTCTTAACCAAGGTGCTGGCGTAAGCCGTTGGGTGCAAGGTCAGGAAGGCCTCACCAAATGCAGGTGAGAAAGAAGGAACGGGTTCAGTGATACCACGTTCGGTACCGGCCAA
>CAYTIY010000017.1:0-11001 GCA_964438045.1 uncultured Bacteroidales bacterium
AGTAACATGATTTGTTTGTTTGAATGTTTATACCATCGGAATTTAACGTAACACTGTAATGCTCACGTTCACAGCAAAACAAGTCTTCGGATATGGCATAGATATCCCCAAAAATTGCTTTCGTGATGATGTGGCCGTCCCTACCCATCAGCCCCGTCAGATTATTCACACAGTACGACATACAGGTAGCATTCTTATACACTGAAGTGCCGTTTGCATCCAACAATCCGCTGTCGTACTGAAGCAAGTGACAACAATCATACACAAAAGGCTCCACCACCGTACGCGCGTCGTATGAAAGGATCTGCTGTATCCCCTCTTTTACCACCTTCACGCCTCCGTTTAATACAGCAATGACCTCATAGTCGCAAGGCAACACCAACTTGAGTTGTTTGTCCAACAATCCATACATCGAATCCTGTTGAACCACCCGTAATCCTTTCACCGGGCTGAAGATAAAATCATACTGTGGCGCAAGCACCCAGGCCCCGGAATGATCAATCAAACCATACTTTCTGGTCGTGTCCTGCATGACACAATAACCCTGCTTAAACAAAATATCGGCTACATTACCATACCTTGAAGGTGCCTTAAACCGAAAGGGTATTCGGGTCTTACCCTGCGGATCGATAAAACCAATCATGTCATTGACATCGACAGCAGCCAGACCTTCCGAAAATTGCCATGCGTGCAAATACGCCGGCTTCAGCTGCACTTTCCCCGTGTGTAGATTGAAGTAACCCCTCCTTTTTTTCAAGGAAAAAACAGTAAGGGAGTCACTTTGTCGCGGTTTGGCAATCCAGTCCATTTTTTTCGTCACAAACCGCTCGCCTTTAACGTCGTAGAGCCGCTCCCGGCCGTCATTGCACACTTTCTTCGAGTACGATTCATTGATTTCCACCCAATAACTGTAGTCGTTAGGTAGTTGGATACGGATAGCACCCGTCAAAAACAGGATAAACAGCAGGAACAGTATTCCAATGGTCCACCAAAAGCGCTTCTTGTGCTTGATTCTAAACGATAGTTTCATGATTGTTCGATGTTGAGAAAGAGGTCAACGGTGACGCTCTTTGAGATAGAGAGGCCAATCGCTTTCATAATCTATCAGTCGGAAAGTTATTTTGTTTGATTGGGGGTTGGAAAATTCGCCAATCAGACAGCCAGCATGGCAAACACCATGCCGATGAGCATTGCCACCACCACAAAAGCCCCCATCTTCAAGTACTCTTTTCCGACAGGATCCTTAAATAAATAGAGACCTGTCAACACCGTGAACAACGAACGTTCCGTTTTGACGCGTTTCTTCCCCGGTATCAAGAAATACACAAGCGGCATCAACCAAAGCCAACTGAAAACAAATACCCCCCAAGTCGCATCAATGGTTTCATTGTATGACTGAAGACCAAACCAATGCCCAAACCACCGCAATGCCGGATTGAGCCAGCAGCCTCCTGCCGTATTCAGGCACCAAAACGCCTCCCTTATGGCTTCCAGCAGCACAAACCGGGAGATGTCAATCATTGCCACGGCACCCAGGAGCAACATTAATGCGCCCCATATTCCACGCCTATCGTTGCGCAGCATCATGAAACTGACGCCCAACCGTAATATAATGAAGTACAATGCGATTGGAACAGTCCACCCATCTTCTAACGTAGCTGTGGACACACAAAAACCTGCCAACACACAAGCAGCCCACCTCCTAAACACAAACAAGGCCCACAGGCTGCAAACAAACAGGTCTATCCCAATAAAAATGCGTTTCGGTTTTTCAGTTGAAGAGGCAGTTCTTTCCATGATTGAATCGGTAATTTCATAGAAAGAGCTTTCGGGCTGATGAAATCTATCAGTCGGAATATAATGAAATCTCCGGGCGCCCTCAGTTTTCCCAACGCAGCCTTCATAGCTCCCACATAATCGCAGATGGTGCCATCTATATCGAATATGGCTATTTTTTGGGGATTGGGGGTTTGAATAAATGATTTCATAGAGTAAGATTAAGGGGGTATTCTTTTTTGCTTTGCCATTTTGTCGTAAGTCCCTCACTCCTTTTTTGGCAAAGCTCGTTTTCGCTTAAAAGGAAGTAACTAATCTTATTGTCAAACTGGGGAAAAGACCAAGCGAAAGCCAAGATTGAGATCGCTTTCGCTGGGGGTGCTGGAGTGGCGGAAAGCCACTCGGCAGTCCTGTGCAACGTTGCCCCAGTGGCCGCCACGATTCACGCGGTACGACCCCGACAAAGGACCCAATGGGTCGGTTTGCACTGTATTGGGATAACTGCCGTACCAGTCTTGACACCATTCCAGAACGTTCCCGTTCATGTCGTGAAGTCCCAGTTCATTGGGCTGTTTCTGCCCAACTGGATGAGTGTTACTTCCACTGTTACCCCAATGCCAAGCAATCTCGTTCAACTTTTTACTTCCGGCATAACGATAACCCAGGCTACTAGTGCCACCTCTGGCAGCAAACTCCCATTGTGCCTCGGTTGGTAAGCTGTACTTTTTACCGGTCAGTTGGTTTAGTTTTTCGATATACTGCTGACAATCGTTCCAACTAACTTGTTCAACCGGCAAGTTGTCTCCTTTGAAGGAACTGGGGTTATTGCCCATGACGGATTTCCAAAGTGCCTGCGTTACTTCGTACTTTCCTATGTGGTAGTTGCTTAATATTACTTGATGTTGATTTTCATCATATGATCTTTCTCGCTCATTTTTTGGACTCCCCATCATAAAAGTTCCACCCTCAACCGCAACCATTTCAAAACGCACTCCGTTTACTGTTTCGGTGAAATCCGAAAAGTTACTGTTCAACTTTGAACCACAATCTGGGCAGAACAGTGCCTCGGAAGGCAATCCGGCACGTCCACATGTAAGATTCGGACAAGAATTTTTCTGGCTTTCTATTTTTAATCCGCAATGATTGCAATACTTTGAGCCATTGGGAATATCGTTATAACAATCTGGACATTTTATGTCGCATTATTAAGTTTGACCTTTGCTTCCTTTAAGTCTGAAAGAGCGTTATTATATTCTGAAATGGCATCTCTTAACTGATCTTCTTTGCATTCAGCATTAAAACTATTATTACGCTGTGCTAAGTCTGCTATTTCTCTCAATGTATTCACTTTGCTATTCAAGGTATCAACAACGTATTGATAATGTTCAACATTATCTTTCATTTTTTCAATTTCCGCATCATTGTATATTCCAGTAAATGTAGTCTGTCCAAGATGTGTATTATTGTGAGATGACTCAAACTCATCCTGAAAAGAACTAAATGAATGATCATTAAATAAACCATTATGATTGGGACCATCAGATATGAACTCATGTGTTTTCATTTCATGGGTAAAAAAAGCATCTACATGGTTATTAAAGTCCATTTTTTCTGACTGATATACAGTTGGAAATTCAATCATATCATTATTGTTAATTGAATCAAACATTTCTTGATGATCTTCATTCAGACCATCTGGGAAAACTGATAAATCTTCAAAGTGCTCCATGATTTATTTTTTACATATTTATTGATCATATGATGCCATTGTGCAGCAATAAAAGGATTAAAAGCTAAGAGTGTCACAAGCAACAAGTGCTTCTTCAGCTGCGGGCTCACAAGCTGCTGAATCAGCTGCCGGTTCTTCAACAGCAACTGTTTCTTCAAAAGGTTCATATGAGTCATTCTCTGTTGTTGAATGTGATTCACTAATACTAATAGCAACCACAATACCAGCTATAACAAGTATCATAGTTATTAAACCAAAGAAGAAATCAGCATTCTTCACTTTTGACTTTGTATTGTCATTTTCAGGATTTATACTTTGTTTTTCGTTACATATTTCGATTTTTGACCCGCAATCTGGACAAAATTGTGCATCTTGTGGCAAACCAGTACGGCCACATTTAAGATTTGGACAGGTTTTACCACTTTCAACTTTCGATCCACAAGCTGAACAAAATTTAGAATTTTCAGATAATTCAACCTTACATTTGGGACATATCATAAGAACTGTATATTTATTTTTTAAATATGGTATAAGGTGTAAAAAACAGGTGGAAAGTTAAGATTACAATTTGGACATTTTTTACAATTCTAGCCCATTGATCATTGTACGTCATCAACCACCTATTATCACATTAAACTGGGTATTGTTTTTTCTTGCTAATTTTTCACCGGATTCGTCTCTTATACATATATCGAATGAAAGGGTACCATTTGAACCTACGGGTAAATTAAGCGAAACATATGGCATAAATAGTACAAGATCATTATAAGTTGAATTATCATATGTTGGTGAAACATTTTTATAAATTGATAAATCATTACCATAAGGATCGTGTAGCACTGTGACATTATCAACATAATAAAAAAAGGCATATACATAAACGTCTTTGTCCTTTTGATTAGCAACAGAGAATTTTGTGTGTATATTCATACCACTTAGACCATTTACAATCACATTATGCTCTACCCATACACTCTCAATCGTAGCGGAGGGTTTTGTGCTGGCAGATTGAGTTATGTTGATTCTCATTTCATAACTACCAGCTTTCACAACAAAGTAGTCTGTACGAGTTGAACCCGTTGAATTTGCATCAATAGTTAGTGTAAGAGAACCATCCTGACATGATATATGTCCCCATGATTCCGTCTGGGTAGATATTTCCCAACTCCCATCTGTACTAATGGTAATATCCATTGATCCACCATCAGAACTAAAGCTAACATTATCATTAGAAACGGAAAGAAATGATGCAGTATTGTCTGCGTATGCAACCGTTGAATCAAGAGCGACAGCTTCTTCAACCACTTCTTCTTCAATTACCGCGTCTCCAGCGCTTTCAGTTGATTCGCAAGTATTTAAAGCAAATACAATACCAATAATTAATGCAATGAATATAATCCCTCCAATTACATTTGAAAATGATGATTCTTTATCTTTTACAGGTGTACTATTATGGTTCGTGGAAGGTTTGGTATTCGATGAATTGTTAACACTTGACTGTCGAGCGTTTGCGGAAACATCTTCAATCAACTTTTTATCAACCATCAATCTTGTTCGGCAATCGGGACAGAAAACTGCATCTTGTGGCAAACCTGTTCGACCACATTTTGTATTTGGGCAGGTTTTACCGACTCCTTCAATTAAAGCGCCACAATCAGGACAAAATTTCACCTTTTCGGATATCTCATTATTGCATTTAGGACACTTCATTGATTTTATTTAATTTATTATTTATATACATTCAAAATTCTCGCAGTTAATATCTATCAATTTCCTTTTTTGATTCTACTTTGTTGATTTCTATAATGCATGTATTATTTCTGGAAAACCATTTCCATATCTTCTACATACACTACTACATAAAATGAATTAGAAAAAATAGGATATTTTTTAGATTTCAACTTTAGCTTTTACAAAAACCCTATTATCAAGAATCAAACCTGTTTGAAGAATCTTCCTAACTGGTACTCCTTCCATTACAGGCTCCAACGGCACAGGCAAATGTAGCAAAACGGAAAAAGGCGTATTTACATCATCAATTCTATCTAATCCTGCACGCTCAAGAAGCTCATGAATTCTCTTAATAATTAATTCAATAATCATTTTGCTTTCATCTGACTCCAATCTATTTATATAGCCATCAAACTCTTTCATTGTATCCACACACTCTTCCACTAATTTTACAAACGCTTCGTTTTCAAGAAGAGTTCTTTTTTCTTCAACTTCTTGTGAAGAAGGTCCTATAGCTTCTTCAGCTTTACTTTTCTCAACATTAATCGCTGACCTAATATCGCCCTTGTCTGTCTCTCCAAAATTCACATCGATATTCTCATTGTGCTCAACAGCCACTGAATAGTTTTTTTCAGATTCCAAAAGATCTTCCGCTTGATTTTGAGACTCATAATCGTCACTAAAATGCACTTCATCAGGAGTAGGCGTTTCGTCTTTTGTAACAGTGATTGAATCTTCCTCTTTTTTAAAAGACATCAGTGATTCCAGAAATCGTTTGATTTTTTCTATAAGATTTTCCATTTTATCAACTTTATTATGAACCATATGCCAAAATAGCATATTGAGCCACTACACGGCGATCTTTGTTCCTTGTTGTATTAAGCTCATAATTCCAGTATTGCTGTCGTTGCCCACGCACATCTGAACTAATATCATTAAACGTTTCTCCATACATACCGAATAATTCAAATAGCTCATCTATTTCCTCTTTATTAAAGAGGCTTTTATTTTGTTCGATTAATTGTAATGCTCTGAAATTCTCATCCGTCTTTTGTAATATCAACTGTAAACATTCCACATCTGGAATTAATATCGATTTAATAGAATTTGATAACTCCAGCAACTCTTCTTCAGTTTTAAGATGATTTTTTACATAGTTCAACAGTTTTTGAGAAACTGGATCATTATTTCTAGTCAGAGGATGCGATTGAATAAATTTTTCAAAATCATCTCTTGAACGAACTTCTTTTCTCAACTCATATAATCCATTTCGCTCCAGTTCTGTTAGAATTGCACAAAGTTCATTGGTAATTCGGAAGCAACGAAGCAATTTTCCTCTGTTGAAAAAATGGTTCCTCAAGACTTCCATTACATTGTTCATACCTGAGATCTCAGTTAGCTTTTCAGTAGCTTCATCAAGTGAATTATGGTATAAATAGTGAGAAATGACAACAAACACTCTCCACGGCATATCTCCTTTCAGTGCTTTACGTTCCTCAAGTGAAATAGGTGGTAACTTCGAAGAATTAAAGAAGCGTTCAAAGATTGAGCTGGTACTGAAATATGCTTTTTCTTGTCTCATCAAATAATCAAAACCCTCTTGAGGTATGCTTTTAAGCATTTTCTGCATCCAAACCAACTTATCGTTTCTTTTAAGTTCATCCATTGCTCGCCAAATGCCTGAAGAAACAGGAATAACAGTATTCAGCTCATGCTGCATTTTGGATGCTATCGATGTTGCCAAATCATGCCGATTTATTATTATTTCATCAGACAAGTCAACTTTCGCCATAATCCCTATGGAGTTCATTGCTGAAGAACCATCATTGGTGGCAGCTTGAAATTCCTGTAAAAAAGCCTGACTACTTGCGTTCGCAACGTGACCTACCAGGTAGATAACAGCATCCGCAGATTCTGTTTGAATTTTTGTTTCCTCAGAATGTTGCTTTCTAAGATTAAGAAATTCCTCTGTAATCTTTTGATGACCTTCTCCATCGTCACCAGTAATAGCATCTGTTCCAGGAGTATCTACCAATGTTACTTCATCAAAAATTGGATCTTCCAAAAGAAACTCAATATGCCTAATATTTTCGGCTCTTTTTAAGGTATCTCTGTCATTACCCTGCAACGAGTCCAGAAAACCTTTGGTTTCGTACGTTTTTCTCCCGTTTGCCCAAAAAACCAACACAGGTCTATCAGGATCGGGAGGTGTTCCCTTCCTGAAAATATTAATAGTGGCAGTGGTTTCAGTTGTACCGACTTTTGCCAAATCTTTACCTAATAAGGCATTAATAAACGAACTTTTACCTGCCTTCACGCGTCCCGCTATAGCTAAGACACAGGGTTGTCCCAACTGACCTTTTAATGCATTCAGACGCCCCAAATATTGATCCTTCCAGGGAGAAACTGAAATAAACGAAATTAAAGTGTCTATGCACTCTTTAGTTTGTTTTACAGGATTGACCATACCGACCATACGTTTTAACAATACCAGTCTTTTTTACCACAGAAGTGACAAAATTTGTTAGACACTGATTGTTTTAGTTCATTTTCTCCACCACCACAATACATACAGTACTTATCCGAAACAGATTTTATATTTGAATTGAAAATAACAGCTCCGAGAGCAACAGCCACATCTACCTGCATTACCTTTTCTGGATCAACAGGCAATATTGATTTTAGCTTCTCATAGACTATAGGTATACGAGAACTCCCCCCAATCATAATAGCAGCATCAATAGTATAACCAGCCTCATTCACTTTCTTAAGCAAACGTTCCGTACGATTAATCGTTCTATCTATGATGGGCTCCACCATGGAATCATACTCTTTTCGTTTAAATTCCATCTCAACTCTATTAAATCCGGGAGGTGGTAAAACTTCTGAAAATTGATTTCTCGGAAATAATGACATTTGCTCTTTATGCTTTCGACATCTTGATTTAAACCCGATATCGCGATTATTCTGGTTGATATCAATTGTCCGATTAAACTTTTCTTTTGAGATCTTTTCCCAATGATCGTAAATTATATCGTCAATATCATCCCCTCCACAGTAAGCATCCCCTTCCGGCTTAATTGGAACGCGAAATTGGCCATCTTCATCACATTCTACAAATGCAACATCAAAGGTGCCTCCTCCAAAATCATATACCAATACATTCCTAATCGGCTCAGACCTGGTCGCAGCATAACCAAGGGCAGCAGCGACAGGCTCTTCCAATAACTGAATTTTTTTAAAACCCGCTTTTGATGCAGCATCTTTAATCATTTCTTTTTGCCACGAAGCAAATACCACAGGATGCGTAATTGTTGCTTCCTCAACAGGATGGCCATTAAAACAGGTAATCTCAGACTGTTCCTTTATTTTTTTTAGAATTGCAGCAATTATATCTTCATGTGATTTCTTTTCACCATTTGGCAAATAAAAAAATTTCCCTTTCTGCATATTTCTTTTTATGCTCAGAACCATAGATTGTAGTATCTGTTTGCGGTGCTCAGGATCCATTCCAGTACTATTTTCCAACTGGTTGTAAGCAGCCAAACCTACCATAATCCCTTCTTTTCCATAATACACAACAGAAGGCATTTTTTGCATGCCAGTATCATGAAAAGTTATTGCTTCCGGTTGATTTGTTCTAGGATTTATCCATGAAGCAGTACTAAAAGAAGTGCCAAAATCTATACCAATCTTATTCATTTGTCAATAACACTTTTTGTAAATCAAGTAACGATCGTTCAGCATCAGCAACTTGGTTGGAAATAGTCAACCAAACTTTTCTTTGACCGTTTAGAAGTTCAAACTGCTTTTGTTTTTGTTCATTTCCCAGCTTTTCTAGTTCATCTAACTTCTTTGATTCAATGTCCAATTGTTCTTTTTGTTTTTTGAAAATAGAAGACATTGCACTGTCAACGGAATTGGATAATTCAAAGGTAAATTTTTGGACTATTGATCTATGGTCTCCCGAAACAGGTGAATGAAATAACTGCGAATTAATTTCATTCATGCATACATTAAGGTGATTTCTAAGATTCACTTTATTTTTTTCAATCTCCTTTTCTAATGCGACTTTTTTTCCAGAAAGAAATCCAAAAATCACAGTTCCAAGGAAAATTAAAGGAGCAAACGAAGCGACAGCTACACCTGCCAAGCCCAATAAAGTTGCTCCAACAGTAGTTGTTACTGCCGCATCAAAGTATCTTGTTTTAAAACCTTGGAATATTTCGCCTTTCGTCAATTTTACCAATTCAGTGGAAGAAGATGATGAAATAGATCCAACATATGAGATTTCTTCTATTTCAGCATTAACATCACTTACTATTTCCAATGCCTCATTTTGCGCAGAAAGGGCAATTGACTCCCATCCTGTTGAAATTGATTCGGCTAATTTTTTAAATCCATTTTCAGCAAAGTCTTTAATATCATCAATTGAGTTCAATGAATTTATTTCACTATTATATTTAATATACAGTACACCTGATGTAGCAGTTAATTGTAACGCCCTATTCTGAACTCCTGTAATAATTGTTTGAATACCCTGATTTACATTCCTCCTCTTGTCACTTAATGGACCCCACGAAAGTTCAAATGATTGCCTAATTGATGCTCTTTGTTGCCTGAATTTCTCCTGATCTTCTTTTGAATTTAATGTAATAACTTTTACTTGATCATCAAGACTTGATACCACTTTTGATTTCTGTTTGTTTGCTTCTACCCATGCAAATTTATTCCGGGATAAACCAACTGTAATGTATAGCGTCTTAAGAAGTTCCGAATACAATTCTGGAAAATAACTAAATTCAACCATTTCATCCCTTACGTCCTTGTCTTCAACTTTAGATGCTTCAAGAAGTGTTCTACTTGCAATTGGGAAAATTTTTGGTAGACTATAACATACCTTTCCAAAATTATCTTTTAGCAATGTTTCTGTTCTACTAATTTGAGTAATCCAATTATCTTCATCATAAGAATCAATCTTTGTCATTACAAACATGACAAATGGTGTTACAGAAAAAACCTTCTCTAAAAAAGATCTTTCTTGTTGCACCAATGGTTTCTCTGGATCAAAAATAAAAATTACCGCAGCAGCATTTTTAATATAACGAGTTGTAATTAATTCATGGGATTTGTATAATGCACCCAAACCAGGAGTATCAACAAGACTAACCCCTTTTGGTAAAAATTCTATAGGAGTATTTACCTGAATATAATCCAATTTTCTGTTTTTAAAAACGGGTTCTCCCATCAAATCAGCATCTACTTGAGAACCATATTTACATAATTGGTCCTTGGTTATAGATTCTGTCGTTCCATCTTCAAATACTAAAGAAAAAGATTCCTTATCGTCATTCGTTATTCTAAACACCTGTGATGTCGTTTCCTTAACACCTGTTGGAAGAATTTCTCTTCCAATCAATGCATTTAAAAATGTACTTTTTCCCTTTTTTACTTCTCCACATACAACAATATCATAATTTGTCTTCGATAATAAATCAAACGAAACATTAAATACGTCACTAACATCTGGTAGATTCTCCATATTACTTTGGTCTTTTATATTTCCAAGTAATTTTAGCAAATCATTCCTGAGTTGTATTGTTCTCGGCTCAATTTCCTTCCAATTCATATTACTGCTAATATTAAGATCTACAATTGCTACTATTTAACTATATATAGATAATTAATGATATTCATATACAACTATTAATCAACAGAATAAAATAATCAACCTATAACACAAACTAGATTGTATATTAATCTTA